>DATHGV010000406.1:0-3247 GCA_035490135.1 Candidatus Methylomirabilota bacterium | reverse complement strand
TTTACCAGGATGGGTACGGCGGTATCCAGAACCACCGGCACAACCGTCGCCGGGGTTTGCGCCTGTGCGCACGGGCCCATTGCCATCGCGGCGAACGCAAGCGGCAATGCGAAACCAGCGAGTTTTACCAAACTCTTCATTCCATTTCATCCGTGGCGATCCGCAAAGACTTCAGGAAGCGCACATCCTGCGGCGTCATCGACAGCCGCGCCGGAATCTTCTTATTCCCTTCGCTTTCTTCCATGAACGAATCTTGATCTACCTGGATGCGCAGCGATTCCAGGAATCGGCGATCCTGGGTGGTCAACGACGTCGTCTCCCCCGAAGCGGCATCGCGCTTCGCCAAGCCAATGGTGGCATCGAGCTTCAACACAATGTCGTAGCCGTGCGCGCGCACTCCTGCAATCGCGCCGGTAATGCGGTCAGAGTCGGACACCGTGTCGTTGATCGCGTGTCCCAGCTCGCGGAGCAAGTTTTTCAGGTGATCGTCTAGTTGCAAGGAGGTTCTCCCCTACTCTTTGGCCATTTTAGGCCCACGTTAAGTTGGATACAAGTCAGCTTCGGATTGTTGTCTCCAATCCGTTCACAGGCCCTTTTGGGCAGTCTCGGCATCCTGCTTTTATGCCTGTAAAACAGGACCACATGGGCCCAATGCCTTTTACGCTAAGATACGAGCATGTCCACTGCTGCAAGCTTGCCAGGCGCGCAAATCAAACGCGGCGGCTTCAGCCGCTTGTGGCGCACGCTCAAACAGCTTTTTCATGAAGTTGTGGGCGCAATTTTTGCGGTGCTGGCATTCGCCTGGGTGAACGCCGCGATTCGCGCCTGGTCCGGTGACGCCGCCTACTGGCTGGTGGCCATTGCGGCATTGGTCGGCGCGCTATTTTTGTTTTTTGCGGTTACGTCATTTCAGCGCGCGCGAAAAATCTAAACGGCCCGCGAGAGCATTGTCCAAATATTGATGATTTATGTCCGATTCTAATTCCAAACCATCTGCGCCAACAGCTCACGGCTCACAGCGCAAAGAAAAATTCACTACGGCTTCAGGTTTGCCGCTCGAGACGCTATATACCGCTGAAAGTTTGGCTTCCCAGAATCCTGAAGAGACCGTCGGCTATCCCGGCGAATTTCCGTACACCCGGGGAATTTATCCGACGATGTATCGTGGACGCTTTTGGACCATGCGCCAATACGCAGGCTTCGCGAGCGCCGCGGAGTCTAACGAGCGTTATCGCTATCTCCTCGGCAAAGGGCAGGTGGGACTTTCGGTAGCCTTCGACTTGCCTACGCAAATTGGTATGGATTCCGATCATCCCCTGGCCCAAGGCGAAGTGGGCAAAGGCGGCGTGGCCATCGATTCCATCGAAGACATGGAAATTCTTTTCGACCGCATTCCGCTTGAAAAAGTTTCCACGTCGATGACCATCAATTCCACAGCCGCAATTCTGCTTTGCCTTTATGTTGCGGTTGCAAAAAAGCAGGGCGCCAGGCTCGCCAAGCTTTCCGGCACGGTACAGAACGACATCCTCAAGGAATATATCGCGCGCGGAACGTACATCTATCCGGTGCGCTCGGCCATGCGCATCGTCACCGATATTTTTTCCTGGTGCAGCAACAATCTTCCCAAGTGGAACACCATCTCCATCTCCGGCTATCACATTCGTGAGGCCGGCTCCACCGCTATCCAGGAAGTTGCCTTCACGCTGGGTGACGGCATGGCTTATGTTCAAGCCGCCCTGGATGCGGGACTAAACGTCGACGATTTCGCGCCGCAGCTATCTTTCTTTTTCAACGCGCACAATGGTTTGCTGGAAGAAATCGCCAAGTTCCGCGCAGCCCGCCGGCTCTGGGCGCGCATCGTGCGCGAGCGATTTCATGCAAAAGACCCGCGCTCGTGGCTGTTGCGTTTTCACGCGCAGACTGCCGGCTCTTCGCTTACCGCGCAGCAACCCGAAAATAATATTGTGCGTGTTGCGATTCAGGCGTTGGCCGCGGTGCTGGGCGGATGCCAGTCGCTGCATACGAATTCGCTCGACGAGGCGCTGGCGCTCCCCACTGAAGACGCGGCGCTGATCGCGCTGCGCACCCAACAGATCATCGCGCACGAAACCGGTGTAACCAATAGCATCGATCCGGTGGCAGGCTCTTACGCCATCGAGCAGCTGACCAATGAGATTGAAGCCGGCGCCCAAACGTACATCGACAAAATTCACGCCATGGGTGGCCCGCTCGATGGGACGCTGCGCGCCATCGAGTCCGGATTCATCCAGGGCGAAATTCAAAAATCGGCCTACGAATTTCAGCGCGCCGTTGAGAAGAATGAGCAAATCGTTGTGGGAGTAAACGATTTTAAGGTGGAAGAAGAACGGCCCATTACTATTCTGCGGGTGGAAGAACAAATCGCTCGCGACCAGATCGAGCGGCTCAAAGCCTTCCGCCTGAAGCGAGATTCCGCGCGCGTGCAAAGCGTTCTCGGTGAATTGGCCCGGAGAGCCGCGAGCGCAGAGAATCTTTTGCCTGCCATTCTTGATGCCGTCGAAAATAATGCTACGGTCGGCGAAATTTCAGATACGCTGCGAAGCGTGTTCGGCGAATATCAGGAATCCGTCGTAATTTAATCCTCACCATGAAACTAATCCTGGCTTCCGCTTCGCCTCGCCGCGCTGAAATTCTTCGTGACTCGGGCATGAGTTTTACCGTTCTGTCTTCGGCTGTCGATGAAACGCCGATCCCTGGTGAATCGCCAAATGAGTACGTGCATCGGCTGGCGTGCGCAAAAGCGGAACTTGTCGCCGCACGCTCAGTAGGACCTGCAATTATTATCGGCGCTGACACTGTCGTGGTCCTGGACGGCCAAATTATTGGCAAGCCTCGCTCCGCGGAGGACGCCCGGCGAACCCTGCAGTTGCTCTCTGGGCGCACCCATTCGGTGGTAACAGGCGTCATGCTGATTCGTCTTCCCGATGCTGAGCGTCGCGGTTTTGTGGACACCACGCAGGTCCAGTTTTCCGCGATTTCTCCGGACGAAATCTCGCGCTACCTGGCTACCGACGAGCCCTACGACAAAGCCGGCGCTTACGCTATCCAAGGCCGCGCCGGCCGCTATATCTCGCGCATCGAAGGTTGTTATTTTAACGTGGTGGGCATGCCGCTGGCCCGCTTGTGGCAAGAACTCACGGAGCTAGGCTGGTCAGATGAATTTCTTGATTAAGACTTTCGGTGAACCGGAAGCACACATCCATTTCCC
>DATHGV010000405.1:0-37306 GCA_035490135.1 Candidatus Methylomirabilota bacterium | reverse complement strand
AATCCGCCGAACTGCACGCGCACCTCCGCCGATGTGAACAGTGCCATGAAGTTTTTCGCCAGTACCAGACTCTCACAACTCAGGGAGTCGCCATTCTTGCCGACGAATATGCGGAAAGACGGGGGCAGGCAAGCTGGGATGACGCGTCCGCGTTTGAGCAATTGTTGGAGCGCATTGAACGTGCTCAACAACCTACCGCGGAAAAGAACCGCCGAACAGCCAAGACGGTTTCACCCAAAATGTTACTGCGAGGCCCGGTTGGTTCGATTGCTACGATAGTTCTCGCGGCCGGGCTTATCTTCGCGGTGGCTTTGGGGTCCTACCACCTTGGCGTTCGGACGAATTCGCGAAGCGTCAGCAACGTAACTCCAATTCCTTTACGTGTCGACGGCCGCTTCCAAAGGATTTCCGAAGAAAAAACACAAGCCGATGAAGCGTTGGCCCAGCAAACGAAAAGGTTGGTTCAGTTACAGGCTGACGGAGCGCAAAAAGAGCAGGAACTCGGAAAACTGCGGTCCGCGCTCCGCGCTCTCGAGGAGCGTTCCAACAAATTCCAAGCAGCGAGCAGCCAGTCCGACGCCCAATTATTGGCATTGTCGCAGGAACGAGATTGGCTTACTACGCAGTTGCAATCACTCAACCAAGCGTACGGGGTCGACAGGACCGAGCTGGCAAACCTGCGCTTGGAACGCGACAAAACTCTCACTCGCACCGCCTCCCTGGAGGCAAAAATTGCCGAACTGGCCTCCGCTAACAAGGATCAAGAGCGCCGCCTCAAAGACACTGATCAATATCTGAGTTCTGATCGCGATATACGCGAATTGATGGGCGCAAGAAAGCTCTATATCGCGGATGTGTTTGATGTTGACGGGAGCAGTCGCACGCAAAAGCCTTTTGGCCGCGTTTTCTATACACAAGGTAAGTCTCTTATTTTTTATGCCTTCGATCTCGATCGCGAGCCGGGCGTGGTCAATGCCAGCACCTTTCAAGTGTGGGGCCAGCGAGAGGCTCCTCAGGGTCAGCAGGAATCGCCTATGAACCTGGGCATTCTCTACATGGACAATGAGTCGAAGCGCCGCTGGGTGATGCGATTTGACGACCCCAAGAAGTTAGCGGAGATTGACGCGGTGTTTGTCACCGTCGAACCTCGCGGCGGCAGCCACAAGCCGACGAACAAGCCTTTCTTGTATGCGCTACTCCGCAACGAAGCTAATCACCCATAGTTTTGTCGGCCGTTAATCCTTCATATCCCTAAGCTCCGTCTAACGAAGATTCCTCGCGTGTGTATTTTTGTAAATTTTTCGGCAATCCCCGATATTTTTTGGTCAAGGATAAGTACCACTGGTACACATTCCCCACCGTCTTCGTACTAGTCATCAGATTCGCACATTTGTCGAGGTAGTCAGATGCGGGGAAGGCGTCCGTTTGAACGACGGGCGCCGCAGTGATGTTGTGTCTTCGGGATCAGCAGCGACAGATCGTGAATCGTGAACGAGGAGCGTGGGGGATGAAGAACTTGCGTTTAGTTATCGCAACGGTGTTGCAGTTGGCACTGTGTCTCGTCGTGCCCGGGATTTTTGGCGCGCGGCTATCGGCCCAGACAAGTTACGGCACGATTGCCGGCACGGTTATAGATGCTTCCGGAGCCGCCGTCAGCGACTCGGAAGTGACCATAACAAACATAGCATCCGGCGAGAAACGCGTGCAACCTACAGGCCCTGATGGATACTACGATTTCGTAAATTTAATTCCGGGCACATACCGGGTCGAGGTAGAAAAATCAGGCTTCAAGCGCGTTGCTCGCGCGGACGTCATCGTCGACGTTGAACAGACCGTGCGCATCGACCTTACCCTTCAGGTTGGCGAAGCATCTCAAACGATCGAGGTCACCGGTGAAACTCCGCTGCTGCAGTCAGAAACGTCCTCTCTCGGGCAGGTCGTGGAAGGCCGGAAAGTGGCTGAACTGCCTCTTAACGGCCGCAACGTTTTTAATTTAATCACTCTGGCACCCTCTGTCGTTCCGCAGGGCAGCGCCGGCGGCACTCCGGTCGGTGTCAATCCTTTCGGTTGGGGAAATTATCAGGTCAACGGCTCGTTCGGGAACGAGAGCGCGGAGTATCTCGATGGGCAACCTTTGAATATCGGTTACATCAATCTGCCGGTCATCATTCCAACCCAGGATTCGGTCCAGGAGTTCAAAGTACAAACCAGCAACACCGGCGCAGACTGGGGCAAATTTTCCGGCGGCGTGTTGAACTTCAGCACGAAATCTGGCACCAATGGTCTGCACGGCGAAGCCTATGAGTATTTGCGAAACAAGGTCCTGGACGCCAACGATCCATTCAACAAGGCCCACGAGTTGGCTAACGGGCTAGCCAATGAGCCTGGAAGCTTCACGCAGAATCAGTATGGCGCAAACGCCGGCGGACCTCTTTGGATACCGCATCTTTACGACGGCAGAGACAAGACATTTTGGTTCTTCAGTTGGGAAGCGTTCCGTCTTCGCCAAGGCGCATCCCCCGTTCTAACCACCGTACCGACGCCCGCCGAATTGGCTGG
This sequence comes from Candidatus Methylomirabilota bacterium, assembly GCA_035490135.1. Classification (GTDB taxonomy): domain Bacteria; phylum Acidobacteriota; class Terriglobia; order Acidiferrales; family UBA7541; genus Acidiferrum. The sequence goes on along the minus strand of DATHGV010000405.1, from coordinate 34,747 downwards.
AGATTTTTCGGCCCCCGGAATCGCGCCGATTATGGATCCCTGCGGCGGAACGGTGACGAGCGGGGCTTGCCCTAATTTCACTGGCTCGCCGACGCCATTTCCCGGAAATGTGATTCCAACTTCTCGACTCAACCCCACATCACTCGCGCTCGAAAATCTCTGGCCGGCTGCCAATTCCCCTTGCACGACAGACAACCTGATTGGATGCAAGAACAATTATGCGAAATCGTATGCCACCGGCGGAAACCAGAATCAGGTGGTAGGCCGCATGGATCAAACTCTGGGCACCAAGCAGCGCATTTTCTTCCGCTACACCTATTGGAATGTACTGGATTTGCCGCAGGACCCACTGGGCACCGGACTCTGCCAGGATCGTTGCGCGGAGAAATACGCCACTAGCGCCGCTGCGATTGGTTATAACTACACCGTAACTCCGAACACTATCGCCTCGCTAAACGCGAGCCTCAGCCGTTTCGCTTACAATCGCTCGCCCAATAACGCAGGGTTCGACCTGACCACAATTGGGTGGCCATCGCAATTTAACAACGTGATTCCCTCGATCGCTCGAACTCCACCCACGCCTTGCGTCTTGGATTACGCAGACAACGTCATGTGCTCCCAAGGACAGAGCTTCATCCAGGACCGCAACACGCAGTTCGACATCGGCCCAAGCCTGACACTGGTTCGCGGCAAGCATAGCCTCAAGGTCGGATATCAACTCGAGGTAGGGAAAGACAATTACGCGCAAACTAACGTTGCCAGCGGTTCGTTTGCCTTTTGCGGTTCCGGTCTGTCTTGCTTTAGCGGCAATGGCTTTGCCGACTTCCTGCTGGGCTATGCCGACAATCCCAGCAACGTCGAGAATCACTTTTTCGGCCAGGTTGTCGACCCCGCGTTGATTGCCGGTCAACAAATCTATAACGCGTTTTATGCCGACGACACTTTCCGTGTCACCAACAAACTCACTGTCAACTTGGGCATGCGCTACGACTTGCAGGGTCCGTGGTCAGAGCGCTTCAACCGGCTGTCTTACTTCGATCCCAATGCCCCGAGTTGGCTTTCTAGTCCTAGCGCCGCTGGACTTGCCGGCGTAGCGGGACTGCCAGGGTTGAAGGGCGACGTATTCCTTGTCAATCCCAACACCAGAACGGCGATTCCAAAAAACAGGACCGAGGTCGCTCCGCGCGTCGGTTTCGCTTACAGCTTCGACCAGAAGACTGTGATCCGCGCGGGTTACGGAATCTTCTGGATTCCCAACTATGTTTCTTTCGGTCTAAATCCCAATAATGATTTGGTCAACGACGCGACCACTTCCTATACCGGAACGATCAACGGGACTGTTCCGGTAAATACCATTAACACCCCCTTCCCGGCCACCGGCGTCGTTCCCCCGGTTGGACGCACACTCGGTGTGCTGGGGACACAGCAATATGCGACGCAGGTGGTGCAGAACTTTTCCGTCGCCGACCTCAATAATCACCCTGAGGGCTATGTTCAGCAGTGGAACTTGAACATACAACGCGATCTTCCTGGCCACTTCTTTATATCGGCAGCTTACGTCGGCTCAAAGGGAACCCACTTGCAGTCATACTCTCAGCAAATTGACCAACTGCCCGACAGCTTCTTGCCGTCAGCTGCATCGCAATGCGCGGCTCAGGAAGCCGTCACCGGAAACCGGTGCGTAGCAAATGCCGCTGGCGCGCCGTCTGTCGCTTTGCTACAGAGTGTGCCCAATCCATTTTTTGACACCGCCACGTCAACGTCCTTCGCTTTGTCAGGTGCCACGACGACAACGGGACAGTTGTCCCGTCCTTACCCGCAGTACACCGGGTTGAGCTTGGCGGGCCAAGGCTCCTATGACAGCACTTACCACTCATTACAGATTACGCTGGAGCGCAAATTTGCCAGCGCAGGATCACTGCTGGTTGCGTACACCAATTCGAAACTGATCAGTGACACGGACACCCTGACGAACTGGCTGGAGGCCTCCAACGGTAGCATCCAGGACAACAACAACAACCGCGCAGAACGTTCGTTGTCATCTCAAGACGTTCCGCAACGCTTGGTGATCAGCTATGTCCTCGATCTACCATTCGGACATGGCAGGAGATATTTCTCCGGTGCCGAAGGGGTCATGGACAAGATCGTCGGCGGTTGGGGGATTGACGGCGTGACCATATTCCAAAAGGGCTTCCCGTTGGCCTTCAGCAATTCCGATCCCAACTACACCACGTCGTTCGGGGGAGGCTCAAGGCCGAACTACAAGTCGGGTTGCAATAAATCAGCACCGGCGGGTACCGGACAACTAAACGAATGGTTTAACACCGCCTGTTTCAGTGCTCCAGGAGATTTCACCTACGGCAATGAATCGCGCACCGACCCAAATTTGCGCTCTTCGGGAGTGAACAACTGGGACTTTGCGCTATTTAAGAGGACCGCATTCGGCCCGGACGGACGGTTAAATATCGCGTTTCGAGCTGAATTCTTCAATTTGTTCAATCGCACACAGTGGGCCCCGCCCAATACCGCTTTTGGCAGCTCGACGTTCGGCCAGGTATCCAGCATATTCCCTGGCACGAACCCAAGGCTGATCCAATTCGGTCTGAAGTTCAGCTTCTAACCACCACACGCCCGGAGCGGATGCGCAGAGTGCATACCGTTCCGGGCAAGTTTCTTTCAACTGCGTGTGCATTTGCCCGAATCTTTTCTCCTGGACGATGTCTCTCCGCTACTATAAGCCGATTCCTCCGCGCTAAAATACAATCCCGGCGCTTTTCCGGACCCGAGCAAGTGTGAGGAGCGACCGTACAACATGGTTCGCCGATTTACGCGCCGCAATTTCCTTAATTACGCAGCAATGGCGGCTGCGACGCCTATCTTCGAAGTAAAACCCCTGCGCGGCCTTGATTTCATTCTTCAGAATTCTCCGACTCCAAGAAAATTCCTAATCGAAACGATGCCAGGCGGTGTGGCTCTCTTCGATTACAACAACGACGGCTTACTTGACATTTTTCTGGTCAACGGCGGCAAAATTACTGAGTCCCTGCGTGTCCCTGAGAATTTCGATCGCAGCGATCCTCGCTACTGGAACCGACTCTATCGCCAGAATCGCGACGGCAGCTTTGCGGACGTCACACGCGCCGCAGGTCTGGCTAACGCGGGAAACGGCAACTATGGGATGGGTGTCGCCGTCGGCGATTACGACAACGACGGTTATCCTGATCTGTACGTCACCAGCTATGGGAAAAATATTCTTTATCACAACAATGGAGATGGCACCTTCACGGACGTAACGGCTAAAGCCGGCGTCGCTGGCGGAGGCTGGTCTGTCTCCGCGGGTTTCCTCGACTATGACAACGACGGTCATCTGGATTTGTTTGTCACCCGTTACATGGACTGGGACGCCGATCACAATAAAATTTGCGGCGGAGACTGGCACACCTATTGCCCGCCGGGTGCATTCCCACCCACTACTTGTTTGCTGTACCACAATCGCGGCGACGGCACGTTCGAAGATGTCAGCGAGCGTTCAGGGATCACCGCCAAAAAGGGGCGCGCGCTGGGTGTGGCGTTCGCGGACTATGATGGCGACGGCTTCACGGATATTTCTGTTTCCAACGACGGCATGCAGCAATATCTCTTCCACAACAACGGTGACGGCACTTTCAAGGAATGTGCCCTGGAATCAGGAGTAGGGCTCACGTCCGACGGGAAAGGTCTTTCGGGAATGGGCACCGCTTTTCAAGACTATGACAATGACGGCCGCCCGGACATTATCACCACCGTGCTACCGCGCGAATTGTACGCGTTGTTTCATAACGATGGAGACGGCTCATTTTCTTACGACAGTCTAAAGACTGGCCTCGGTGCACTTACATCCGGCAGTTCGGGCTGGGGCGTAGGACTGGAAGATTTCGACAACGACGGTTGGAAAGATCTTTTGGTCGCGCAAAGCCATGTCCTTGAGAATGTCGAGAAGATTGATGCTTCCCTGCACTACAAAGAACTGCCGCTCCTGGCGCTCAATCATAATGGCCGGTTCGAGAGAACCGATTCGGGCGTGACTACAGCTCTGGCAGCTCGCGGCGCGGCTTTTGGCGACATCAATAACGATGGCAAGATCGACGCCATCATCACCACCCTTGGAGGCCCCCCCGTGCTGCTGCTGAATCGCTGCGACAATCATAATCATTGGCTCTCGATTACTTTGCGTGGCACGCGCAGCAACCGCGACGGATACGGCGCTAGAGTTTCCGTCAACGGTCAGACGCGTTTCGCGACATCCGCTGGAAGCTACGTGTGCGCGAGCGACAAACGCCTTCACTTTGGAGTGGGTTCCACGGAGAAAGCTTCCGTAGAAGTTCTCTGGCCTTCAGGTGCCAAGCAAGTTTTAAATGACGTTCGAATCGATCAATTCCTGGAAGTTCGCGAACCGGAGCACTCGTGATTTTCCTTTTGCTCATGGCGCTCGCAGGACAGACTGCCACACCAGACGCCATGCAACACCTGCAAGCGGGCCTTGAAGCCCGCAAGCAACACCAAGTCGAAGTTGAAATTACGGAGTTTCGGGAAGCTACGAGGATCGACCCCCGCTTTGCGGATGCATTCCTGAATCTCGGCGCCGCTTTCATGGAGAAACACGATTACGGCGCAGCCATCACTCCTCTTAAGCGAGCACTGGAACTCAGTCCCGAATTGCTGACCGCCCATCAGTTTTTGGGTTTTGCCCTGCTGGCCCAAGGCTATGCCGCTGAGGCCATCCCCCATCTCGAGCGTGCCGGCGCGCAGGAAGCCTTGGGTATCGCACAGATCCAAACCGGCCAGCTGACCGAAGCCGTCGCTAACTTTACCGCCGCGCTTCCCAACCATCCCGATGACCCCGACCTGTTATTTTACCTGGGCCATTCCAGTGGCTTGCTTTCCAAAACTGCCATCGACACCTTGATTGCCAATCATCCTGATTCCGCGCGCGCCCACCAGGCCCTCGGCGAAAACTATCTAGTGCTCCGGCAAATGTCGCAAGCCGAGAAAGAATACCTGGAGGCTCTGCGTCTCCGTCCGGACTTGCCCGGCCTTCATCTGGAATTGGGCCAGGTCTACGCCAACTCGGCGCAGTGGCCGAAAGCGGAATCTGAATTCCGCGCCGAAGCAAAGTTGCAGCCCGGTAACGCGGAAGCCGCTTACCGCCTGGGCACCGCATTGCTTCAGCAAGGAAACGCCCATGACGCGCTTGTTGAGTTAAAACGCTCCAACGAACTGAAGCCGGAAATGCCAGAAACCCTCTACTCCCTTGGCAAAGCCGCCTCCCTCGCAGGCGAAAACACCGTCGCGGAGCAATCCTGGCTGAAGGTAATCGAACTGGAAAAAAACACTTCCATCGCCGCTCAATCCTATTTCGCACTCGCCGGCTTACATCGCAAGCAAGGCAAGCTCACTCAGTCCCAACAAGAAATGCAACAATTCCAAAAACTCCAAAGCACCATAGGGCCCCCGCGCTCAGAGTAAAAGCCTCCTGGATTACAACCGAACGAGCTATGCCGGCACATGCTTTTGTCAGTCCGGCCTACGCGCGGGTCTGAGTGACGGTGTTGAGAAGTTGAAGTGCTCCTCTGGAAGGCCTATGCTTTTTGTGACTAGAAACGTGCCAGAAATGCACCGGAGAGAGCCGCGATGACCTACCAGCCGGAAACGCCGTTCGACAATATCGAAAGCGCCCGCGAATACGTGAACAAGCTGCTGGCAGCTACACGCGAAGCCCACGGCGAAATCGAAACCGAAATCCATCGCGCCACAGATCCTCAACTGGAGCGCCGCCAGCAGGCCTTGCAATTAGTGAAATACAAACTGAATCAACTGACGTCACACATGGCAGCCAGCCGTCGCATCTTGAATGACCTAACGAAGCTGCGGCGATTGCTGCTGGAGGCCAGAAAAGCCCGATGATGCTTTATACATTCCCTCCCATTCGCGTGCTGTCTGTCGTAGTGGGAATTTTTTTTCTTTTGTCCACGCCCAGGCATGCGGGCGCGGAACCGCCAATCCGCGTGGCCATCGTTGGTTTGGTGCATGGGCACGTGAAGGGTTTTTTTGGGGCGCTGCCGGGGAATCAGGCAGCTACTTTGGTAGCCATTGTGGAGCCGCAGCAACCATTAGCAAAGGAGTACGCTGCGAAATATCACCTGCATGCCGAATTGTTTTACGCCGATTTGGAAAAGATGCTGGTGGAACAGCATCCGGACGCGGTGTTGGTGTACACCACCATTGCCGATCACCGCAAGGTGATTGAGATTGCTGCGCGGCATGGAGTGAGCTCCATGGTGGAGAAACCGCTTGCAACCACGCTGGACGATGCGCTGGCAATTCGCGCTGTGGCCCGTAACTCTGGCACTCCTGAACGGCCTGTGCAGGTGCTCGTAAACTACGAGACCACCTGGTATGCCAGCAATCAGGAGGTGATCGCGCAAGTGGCCGCTGGTAGGCTCGGCGAGTTGCGCAAAGTGGTGGTGCACGATGGGCACGAAGGTCCAAAGGAAATCGGCGTCGGGCCCGAGTGGCTCCCCTGGCTGACCGATCCGGCGCAAAACGGCGCCGGGGCATTGTTTGACTTTGGGTGTTACGGCGCGGACTTGATGACCGTGCTCATGCACGGCCAACCGCCGGTGAGCGTCACCGCTGTGACGCAAACCGATAAGCCGGAAATTTATCCACGCGTCGATGACGATGCGACCATGATTCTGCGTTACCCCAAGGCTCAAGCGGTCCTGATGCCTTCGTGGAACTGGTCCTTCGCGCGCAAAGATATGGAAGTCTACGGCAACGCTGGTTACGCGATCACCGTGGGTCCAGACCGCGTACGCGTTCGGTATCGCGCTGACAAAGCAGAGCCTGATACGCCACTGACCGCGCCGCCGCTAGCCGCTACGCAACGCGACTCGCTGAGTTACTTGGCAGCGGTATTGCACGGCCACGTGCAGCCCGAAGGTGATTTGTCGTCGTTGGAAACAAATGTGGTAGTCATGCAAATCCTGGACGCCGCACTGCGCTCAGCACAGACCGGCCAAACCGTGACAATTACCCCGCTGCCTCACTAGTTTTAGGATTAGAAGAAACGATCTTGGATGCGCGATCTAGATTTCGGCGGATGGAATTTTACAGCGGACGGCCCACACGTTAATCCCAAGAGCGGGTGTCGCATCCTTTGTGGCAAAGGGTGCGTGTTGCATTTCAATTTTCCCGTTGTCTCAAGTCTGACTATATTGGCGGTGGCTTTGCCCTGCCCTAAATAAACAATTCCTCTTCATGCTGCTCTTCCGGCCGGCGTGGCGCGCGCCTCGACCGCAACAAATCCAGCCCCACGCGAATCCCTGTGACCACTGCCGAAGCTCTACGAACCGGCCCCCAAAATCCCTGCCGCATCTTTGCCCCAGTTTCTTCCACAGCTTCCAGTGCCCCTGACAAAATCCGGTCCGCATGAATCAACTGTCCACGCAACCGGTCCGAGGCCTCGCTCAATACCCGGTCCATCCTCTGCGCCTGCCCGCGTGCCAGATACACCACATGCGAAGCATCTGCAACCATCTCGGATATTTTCGGTTGTGTATCGTCCAGCAACAACTGCACGCGGCTCAAGATGGGGCCCACACGCGTCTGCATATCGCCGACCAGCTTATTGACTTTTTCCGTGGTGCGCTTCAACTCGAAAAACAGCGCACCTAAAATAACCACCTGCACCACCAGAGCAATGGCGGCGACGATGCTAAACACTTCAAGCCAAAATTCCATGAGCGCCCCAGCCGCCCACAGTACTGAGCGGAAAGTTCGTTAAATTTGTCCCGGTAAGACTTGTTAAGACTTTGACGCTTCCCGCAAATACGCTTCGCGTCCCGCGTCCACTGCCGCCGAGATCGAATCCTTTTTCCGCGAGGCCACATCCTTGCTGCGTTCAATTAATTCATCAGCGCGCTCGCGCAGTTCCCGTGCCTTGCGCTGCGCATAATCTTTGCCCTCATCGGCTTTGCCCGCCAGATAGTCGCGCGTGTCTTCACCAGATTTGGGAGCAAACAAAACGCCTACCAGCGCGCCCACGCCTAATCCCACTAAAAAATAACTCACCTTGGAACCAACATTATCAGCCATGATGACCTCCGTAGTGACCGTATAATAGCACCAAGTTAGGTTCAATACAGGCTAACTGGTAGTTGTAGGCACTTTGTTATCAGTCGTTTTGTTGTCAGTTACCGAGCCATTTGTAGCGTCGCTTTCGCCAATCGGTGCGTTCAGGTGCGCCAGAATTTTCTCCGCGCTTTTCCGCGTGATTACCCGGCTCAAACCTTCCACGCCCGCGCGTTGCACATTCGCCACACTGCCAAACTCCCGCAGCAGCCTCTGTGCCGTCAGCCGCCCAACTCCCGGAATATCGCGAAGCGCCGTTTTAGTTTGCCTTTTTCCTCGCCGCAAGCGATGAAATGTCACCGCAAATCGGTGCGTCTCATCGCGAATCTGCTGAATCAAATGCAGAACTGGCGAATGATGATCCAGCACGCAAGGCTCATCTTCTTGCCCGTAGATATATAAAATTTCTTCACGTTTCGCGATGCTCGCCAGCGGTTGGTTAATGATCTGCAACGATTCCAGCGCCTGCGCCGCCGCCCGCAATTGTCCGATACCGCCATCGATCAAAATCAAATTCGGCATGATACGCTTTTCCGTCAAAACCCGGCTATACCGCCGTGTCACCGCCTCGCGCATGCTCGCAAAATCATCGTTCTTCGCGGGCGCGCCTTCCATCCCACCCTCGCCACGAATAATAAATTTGCGGAAATCCGACTTCTTCATGCGCCCGTTTTCCCACACCACCATGGACGCCACCGTATCAGTACCCTGAATGTGCGAGATGTCGAAACTCTCAATGCGTTGAGGTTCCTCCGGCAAATTCAATGCCCCCTGCACTGCTTCGCTGATCGCTTTGGAGGTCGGCTTCAAAACCCGGAAGCGCTGTTCGAAAGAATGCGCCGCATTATTTTCAACCAGGTCGAGGAACGCTCGCTTCGAACCGCGCTGCGGCGTAAAGATTTCCACCTTATGCCCCGCGCGCTCCGAAAGCGCCTCTTCCAGCAACTCGCGATCTTCGAAGTCCACCGGCACATGAATGGCCTTCGGCAAATACGCGGCCTCCAGATAGATTTGCTTCAGCAGCGAAGGCACAAATTCCTTGGGATCGAATTCATCCAAGTCCTCCCAATAGTATTCGCGCCGATCCATCGCCCGCCCGCCGCGCAAATGGAAAAGATTCGCCGCCACCAGCGGAGCCTCCGCATGATAAGCAAGCACGTCCGTATCGTCCCCCTGCGATGACGCAATCCGCTGCCGCTCTTCGATGTCCTCGAGCGTCCGCAGCAAATCGCGATAAGCCGCTGCCTGCTCATATAACTCATGCTCCGCCGCCGTGGCCATGCGTTGCTCTAGACTCTTCATCAAATCGTGCCGGCGCCCCTCTAGGAACAACCGCACATCTCGGGCTGCTTCGCCGTAGCGTTCTTCTGTGGTCAATCCATCCACGCACGGCCCCTGGCACCGCTTGATGTAATACTGCAAACAAGGGCGCGGATGGCTGCGCGTCAAATCCACAGTGCAGGAGGGCACCAGGAAACGTTTGTGAATGAAATGCAAAATACGCCGCGCCAAACTGGCCGGGAAATAAGGTCCAAAATAAAGCGATCCATCCTTCTTCACCCGCCGCGTAAAATAAACGCGGGGAAACTTTTCCGAAGCCGTGAATTTTATGTACGGATACGTCTTGTCATCGCGCAACAGAACGTTGAACTTCGGCCGGTACTGCTTGATAAGATTGTTTTCCAGCGCCAAAGCTTCGCGCGCGTTGGCCACCAGAATGGTCTCTAGATCGGCAATTTCCCGCGCCAACGACCCCGTCTTGGCATTAACCCAACTCGATTCCAAAAAATACGAACGCACCCGGCTTCGCAGCGAAATCGCTTTGCCAACGTACAACACCGTCCCGCCAGCGTCCCGGAACAGATACACTCCGGGCGCGTCAGGCAACAGAGTCGCTTTTTCACGTGGTTCCATAATTTATTCGGCGTCCAGCAATTCCCGTAACATAGCGGCTGCCGCGGCGGAGATTCAACCTTCCACGCATCGCAAAGCAACTACCCGATACAACTACCCCATACAACTACTATGATACTAAAGTGAATCGGAGTGAGTGGAAGGGCCGGGGAAGCTACCTGGCAAAGCTGGGAGAAATTGAAATACCGTCCGCTCTTCTTAATAAGATGCCTTTAGCTATTCATCAGATGCAACGCCCAACACTACGCTGCAACGCAATCGCACGACGGCTGTTGCCGATCGCTGCATTCATACTGCTGGCCGTACCTGAGGCGTATGCTCAGGATTCGCAAGGCGAATCCTCCTCCACCGCTCCCAAACCACCGCCATCCGGAGCGCCAGATTCATCCCGCCCAAAATCCTCAAGCAAAAAACCCAAAGATAAAGATACGCCAACCAATTCCGCGCCCGATCAGCCGACCTGGGATCCGTTGCGCGCAGAAAAAGATCTCGAAGTCGGTCAATTTTATCTAAAAAAAGGCGATCTGGACGCCGCCATCGACCGTTTTCAGGACGCCGCAGCAGCCAAACCCGGCTTCGCAATTCCCTATCGCTATCTTGGCGAAGCTCAGGAAAAAAGAGGCGACAAAAGTGAAGCCTTGAAATCCTACCGCCGCTATCTCGATCTCTATCCGCACGCGGAGGACGCCAAAAAGATTCAGAAAAGAATCGACAAACTTTGGAGTGAAGTCGGAAAGAAAGACAAATCAGCGGGCTAAGCGGTCCAACACTCGACGCGCTCGTTCGAATCCCACAAAACGCTTTTCTTCTTCACGAAATTCTCGTGAATGCGACACTAAGCTGCAACCCGATCGCCGCGTGGGGTGTTTCACGTGTAGCATCTCGTGAAACAAAACATACTCTACCGCGCACGCTGGCACTCCGGGACGATCCATCCGCCTGTTCAATAAAATCTGATTCGGCCCCGGGTCATAGCACCCAAACTGCCGCCGCCAACTCCGCACACTCCAGCCGATCCGCGGCCGCAGCAACACGCCATCAAAATATTTTACGTTCAGCTCATCGAACAATTTTGAAAGATCGAAGTGCCGCCCCTGCGGATCACTCTGTCGCACTCGCACTCGCCCGCTTCGCATCCGGCTGATACGATGGCGCGTCTTGTGTGAACGTGCATATTCCAGGTACGGCTCAACCACATCTCGCGGCGCTTTTCGCCGGTAAACCCGCGACAATAGCAGCGCAGCTCCCCCTTCTAGTACCGCCAGTGGCGCGCGTTGCAGCAAATCCGAAAATCGCACGTACATGGCCTCTTCCCGCCTGCGAATCGTCAACACCAGACTTGAATAGGGGAAGAATTCCACGCGGAAACGCGGTGGTCGCCCATTACATCCCAGCCGCGTAAACACCCGCTGAAACAGCGCACTGCCCCCGGGCACCATCAAAACTTCATAACTTTTCATAGCGTATCGTGCGCGATTCCTCGTCAATTTTTGCGGCGAACCGGCGGAGCCGCCACTTTCTTGGTGGCCTTCCGCGATTCATTCATCGCATCGCGGGTACCCTCGATGGCATCATCCAGGTTGCTTTTGTACTCTTCCAGATCCGGTCCACCCGCGGCCGACAATTTCTCCAGCACCGCCAAAAACGATTTAGACTGCGAAGCCATTAAATCAACTGCAGCCCTGATATTTTCCTGCTTCTCTATACCCAGTTGAATCAAATCCGCCGCGTCGTCAACACATCCCCCGTACGCGTTTAAGAGCGAATTCAGCATATCAATGTGCCGCGTCCCCGATGGATGCTCCAGCTCATACTGAAACTTCTTCAACCGGTCATCCGCGAAACTCAAAAACAGTTTTACTCGCTCATTGGTAGTTTCCGCATCCCGAATTTTGTCCGCCTCCAGCGCCGAGAGATAATCCTTTTGTTCCTGTTGTGCTAGCGCGGAGCCACCAACGCACAGCATCAAACAAAACATCACGCCAATAATTTTGCCTGCCACTTTCATCGCTGGTCCTCAGGCGGTCCCGCCGGATGCTCCGAACTCGTGGTTGCCTCCGGCGCTTTCGGTCCTGCCGGCAGTTCATCGCGATGAAGGAATAGCATGTGGATCAATTCCCTATCCATGACGTCAAGATCGCGGCGAACTATCTGCAACGGAGGCTGATACTCTTCTGGCACCCTCAAAATAATTTCATCCGCCTCGCGAATCCCACGTCGTACGTGAATCTCCAGTTGGCGATAACCGTTCGAATCCTTCTGCGCGTCGGCGCGTTTCTTTTTCAAACCTTCCAGCGCCACGCGTACATTATCGCGATATTTTTCAAGCACCATTCCCACCGTGCTTAGGTCGTTCGCTTTAAACGCTCGGCGCGCTTCATCGAATTCCGCGTCGCCTAGTTTCTCGAGCAATTTCGCGCGGCGCACAGGATTGTTCTCGTGATCAAAACGCGACTGCATCTCGCCAAGCTTGTCGGCGGCCGTAGCCCCCGCCACGCAACACAACATTGCCGCGCACAGCCACATCCCGCAGCTTACTCGCCGGACCATCATTCTTACCTTTTATGTTCTAACACCTTGCGCAACACTTTGCTGCGTTCCTGCGCTTGCCACACCTGGTCGGCGTTTTGCCCCTGATCCAGACTCAAAAATTTTTGGTAAGCCTCCAGCGCCGGCTTCGCTTGATTCAGCTTATCGTAGCAGAGCGCTCGAATGAACCATGGTCCAGCCCCAGGCGTTTCCATCTTTGCAATTTGATCCAGCGTTGCAAGCGTTGCGGGACAATCCCCCGAAAGATAATAGGAACTGCTCAAGTCCTTCCAGTACGCCAGATTTTTCCCATCCAGCTGTATAGCCATCTTCAGTTCTTTCAGCGCGTTCGGAAAATCCCGTTTTTGCAGATAAATGCGTCCTAGCCCACCACGCAGTTGCGCATCGCGCGGTGAAAGGGCAATCGCCCTATTTAGCGTTACGATGGAGTCATCCCATTTTTTTTGCGCGATTTGAATATCCGCGCGCATTCTCAATGAATCTAGATTCGGCGTCACATCCGTACCTTGACCCGCGTCTGAGCGATTCAGCTCCGCGAGCGCCACATCATATTGCTGCTGCTCCACCAGTAGGTGCACCAGCCGCGCGCGTGCCCCGGAATCCGTGGGCTGCACCGCCAGATAGCTGCGATATGCATCCGCGGCCTCCGGCTTTTTCTGCGCAGCCAGGCATTCCGCGACACCCAGCAGCGCCTGCGCATTATTTGGCTGCGCTTCCAGTATGCTGCGGAATTTCTTTTCCGCGTCGGCTGGCCGCTGTAGCCGCACATATAAATTCGCAAGATGCAGAATCGGCTCCAGGTTGTGTGGATCCAGCCGGTATGCACCCTCAAACGATTCGGCCGCGCCGGAATAATCTTTGGAATTCTCCTGCGCCACACCCAGCAAATAACGCGGGCGGCTTTGCGCCGGCAGCAATTCCACAGCTTTCCGCAAATTGGGAACAGCCACGGCTGCCGGGTCGCGTTCAATAAATAAAATCCCGAGATTTAAATACGCTTCGGCCATTTTCGGATCAGTCGCGATGGCCCGCTCGTATTCGCCCCGCGCCTCGTCAGCCTTCTGTAGCGCGGTGTAAACGTAGGCAAGTTGAAAATGCCCGTACGCAACATCCGGCTGCAAGGCAATAAATTTCTGCAGCGGATCAATCGCCGCGGCAAACTCCTTCTTATCAATGTCACGTTGCGCTTCCTGCAGCAGATCATTCAGCGGATTGGCAACCTTCTCCCGCCGCGATCCCGCAAGAGTTCCCTGAGAGCCACTCTGACTTTTATTGGAAGAATTCTGTCCACTGGCTTGCGCGCCAGCGCAAAGCGAGAGTGCCGGCCCCGTGAAAATCGCAGCAACGCACAAAATAAATAATACAAATGTGACTGAGGTTCGTGCCAGATCACCGCGACGCCACAATTCCCACCCCCACACCAAACACCAGTTAGCCGGAGGGTGCCCCACCCTCGATTTTTAGGGTGGTCCTTCTTTTGCACTCTTATAGGCGCCCTATGACCAACAACCACAAAGCTTGGTATTGAAATGAATCGTAAGTCCCAACGCCTTCGCAAGGAATTTAAACCGAAGTAACCTTCGATCCGTTCACCACACCCACCGCACCTGCAATCTTCGATGCCCCGTTCTGCCCACCCTTTACCTGACCATTCTCGCTCAACACCCGTGCCAAATAACGTCCGGTGTGCGATTGCGCATTCCGCGCCACTTGCTCCGGCGTCCCGGTAGCAATTATCTTCCCGCCCTGATCTCCGCCCTCCGGCCCAAGATCAATTAACCAGTCCGCTGACTTAATCACGTCAAGATTGTGCTCAATCACCAGCAACGACGCCCCCGACTCTAATAATTTGCGGAACGCCGCCAACAATTTCGCAATGTCGTCAAAATGTAATCCCGTCGTCGGTTCATCCAAAATATAAAGGATGCCCTGGTTTTCCGTCCGCGAGAGATGCGATGCCAGTTTTAACCGTTGCGCCTCTCCACCGGAAAGTGTCGTCGCCGATTGCCCCAGCCGCAAATAACCCAACCCAATTTCGTTCAGCACCCGCAGTTTTGAAATTACCTTCGGCACATTAATAAAAAACACCAGCGCCTCGCGAACCGTCAGTTGCAACACGTCATGAATACTCTTCCCGTGATACAACACCTCCAGCACGCCGCTCTTGAAACGCGTCCCCCGGCACTCTTCGCAAATCAATTCCACGTCCGCGAGAAATTGCATTTCCACCGTAACCGTTCCATCGCCCTGACACGTCTCGCAACGCCCGCCCGGCACGTTGAACGAAAAATGGCCGGCGGTATAGCCGCGCCGTTTGGCATCCGGCGAGTCCGCAAAAACTTCGCGAATCGCATCAAACGCCTTTAAATAGGTCGCCGGATTCGATCGCGGCGTACGCCCAATCGGCGATTGATCCACGATCACCACTTCCCGAATCTGCGCATCCCCTTCGATCCGTTCGCAAAACTCCTTAATGCTCGAACCATTCCGCTTCGCCGCCAGCGCCTTATAAAGGACGTCATACACCAGCGTAGATTTTCCCGATCCGCTCACCCCGGTAACCACCGTCAAAGTTCCGAGCGGCAGTGTCCAATCCACATCCTGCAGGTTATGCAAATGCGCGCCAAACACTTTCAGAAATTTTCCACTCAACTTGTGCCGGTTATTCGGCACCGGTATCCGCAAATCTCCGGTCAAATATCGCCCGGTGATTGATTTCGGCTCATCCAGCATCGCCGCATAGGAGCCCGCGAAAAGGAGTTTGCCACCCAGTTCCCCCGCTCCCGGACCAAGATCAATCACATAGTCCGCCGCCCGAATCGTATCTGGATCGTGTTCCACCACCAACACGGTATTTCCCAAATCGCGCAGCGATTTCAAAATGTCTATCAACCGTTGCGTATCCCGCGGATGCAACCCAATCGATGGCTCATCCAGCACATACAACGCCCCCACCAAATGTGACCCCAGCGAAGTAGCCAGCTGAATCCGCTGCGATTCCCCTCCCGACAATGTCGAAGTAAGTCGATCCAGCGTCAAGTAATCCAATCCAACTTCATCCAGAAATTGCAGCCGCGAGCGGACTTCCTGCAGAATTTTATCCGCGACGGTATTTTGTGCCTGCGTCAGCTGCATGTTAGTGAAGAACGCCCGCGCCTCTTTAACGGTCAGTTTACAAACTTCGGTGATCGACCGCCCTGCAACACGCACGGCCCGCGCCTCAGCTCGCAGCCGCGTCCCACCGCATTCGAGACACGTCGCGTAGCCGCGAAAGCGGCTCAGGAACACCCGCACGTGCAATTTATATTTCTTGCGCTCCAAATACTTAAAAAATCCGGTGATGCCCTCGTAATCGCTATCCGGATCACCTTCCAGAATCAACCGTCGCTGCTCTTCTGTAAGGTTCCGCCACGCCACATTCGTGGGAATGCCACGCCCGCGAGCCCACTTCTTCGCGTCTTGCAACAAATTGCGATAACGTGGCTTGGTCCAAGGCAAAATCGCACCCTCATCCAACGATTTGCTCGAATCCGGCACCACCAGGTTCAAATCAAAATCGATGGTGTTGCCAAATCCCTGGCATCGCGGACAAGCCCCGTAAGGATTATTGAAAGAAAAAAGTCGCGGCTCCGGCTCCTGATAAAGCGTCCCATCATTCTTGCATTCGAAGCGCTCGTTGAATCGCAGCCGCTCCGCCGGTCCCGCAGCATCGGCCACAAATTCTAGCAGCGCCTCGCCATGCCCCTCGCGATAGCAAATCTCAATCGAATCCACGAGCCGCGATCGTGACTCAGGATTAATCGCCAGCCGATCCACCACCACATAAACAGGCCGCGAAAAATCGATATCAAGCAACGTCTCTGGAGACGAAAACTCATGCATCCGCACGTCTTGATACAAACGATTGAACCCGCGTTTCTGAAGATCAATCAGCGACTGCCGGAGCGCCTCAGCAGAAGGTTGCGTAGCTTTCTTTTTCCCCACGCGTCGTGGCGATGGCGCACCAGCACCGGTAACATCCGCGGAAGGCGCAGCAGAAGGCATACCGCCGGGACGAAATTCATACAATACATAAAAACGCCGCCCCGGGGTCATCATCAAAACTCGTGTCGCAATCTCCTCCGGATTATCCCGCCGCACTTCCGTGCCACACTTAATACAAAAAGTCTGCCCACACCGCGCAAAAAGCAGCCGCAAATAATCGTAAATCTCCGTTGCCGTAGCCACGGTCGACCGTGGATTGCGCGTGGAGTTTTTCTGCCGGATCGCCACTGCCGGCGCAATCCCCGAAATCTCATCGACATCCGGCTTTTCCATGCGCTCCAGAAATTGCCGCGCATAAGCGGATAGGGACTCGACATATCTCCGCTGCCCTTCGGCATAGACAGTGTCAAACGCCAGCGAAGATTTGCCAGACCCGCTAACGCCGGTAACCACCGTAATGGCGTTATGCGGAATCGCCACGGTTATGTTTTTAAGGTTGTGAACGCGCGCCCCGCGAACATGAATCACTTCTTGCGCGGTATTCGTGAGTGTCAAATTGGGTTTAGCCATTAGATTGTTCGTAGCCCAGGAGGAGCCCACACACCGCCCAAATCGAGCACTGCCTAAACTTTAAATTATACGACTCGCTGTCAGCACGGGCAACAACGTTCAAAAACCAGCATTTTTCTAAATTTTCCCTGCGGATCGCCAATAGCTAATGGATGGTTCTTAAAGTAGCGGCGATTTTCAATAATAAGAATCGTTTACAACCCGAAACTCTTCCACAACGAATCAATCCTCGCCTTCGTCCCCGCGTCCATCACAATCTCATCCGGCCAAGGCCGCACAAATCCCTCCGTAGCCCACTTCCTCGTAGCATCGATCCCCATCTTGGATCCAAAATCCTGAATCCGCGAAGCATGATCCAAGGTATCCGCCGGCCCCAGATTAAATTGCACATCGCGTTCGGGATCAATCGCGCACAACGCTTTCCACACCACCTCGCTGTAGTTATGCACGTCCACATCATGATCCACCACAACAATCACCTTCGTGAACATCGCTTGCCCCAGTGACCAAATCGCGTTCATGATCTTGCGCGCATGCCCCGGATAACTTTTCCGAATCGCCACAATCATCAAATTATGAAAAATTCCTTCCGCGGGCATCGCCACATCAGCGATTTCCGGATATTGCATCTTCATGACCGGCAAAAACACCCGCTCTACCGCATAACCCATAAAAAAATCTTCCTGAGGCGGTGGTCCCACCACAGTGGTCAGATAAATCGGATCCTTCCGGTGCGTAATGCACTCCACATGAAATACCGGGTACTCCCCTTCCAGCGAATAAAATCCGGTGTGATCGCCAAACGGCCCCTCGACCCGCATCTCACCCAGATTTACGTAACCTTCCAAAATAATTTCCGCGTTAGCAGGAACCTCCAGATCGCAAGTCTCGCACTGCACCATCTCCACCGTTTCCCGTCGCAAAAACCCCGAAAACATCATTTCATCCAGGTCCGGCGGAATCGGCAGCATCCCTGCCAGCGCCGTCGCTGGATCCGCTCCAATCGCCACCGCTACCGCAATCTTTCCCTCCGGGTTCGCAGCCCGCGCGCGCCGAAAATGTTCCGCCCCGTGTTTCTGAGTTTGCCAGTGCATACCGGTGGTGCGCTCGTCATAAACCTGCATGCGGTACATCCCCACATTCCGCTTCCCGGTCTCCGGATTCTTTGTGAACACCAGCGGAAAAGTAATAAACCGTCCGCCATCCTGCGGCCAACACTTCAAAATCGGAAATTCCAAAAGGTTTACATCTGCGCCCTTGCGAATTATTTCTTTGCAAACCCCGGATTTCACGCTCTTCGGGAAAAATGACCCCAACTCCGCCAGCTTCGGCAGCATTTTTATTTTGTCGAACAAACCCTGCGGCGTCTCCATCTTCAAAAACCCCTGAATCCGCGCCGCTACATCCTCCAGTTTGTCCACATGAAATGCCAACTCCATCCGCCGCACGCTGCCAAACGTATTAATCAGCAGCGGCACCCTCGACCCCTTCGGCTTTTCAAAAAGTAAAGCAGGTCCCCCACTTTGCGCAGGCCGCGTTTTCGAACGCGCCACCCGCTGCGCCACTTCCGTAATTTCCAAAACGGGATCCACCTCCGTGCGCACGCGCTTCAGCTCGCCTTCCTTCTCCAGCTTCGCCACAAATTCCCGCAAATCCCGATACCCCACGCACGCCTCCCCGTCCATTATCCAAATCGCAAACTGTAGCACGAACTCATCGCACGGTTATGATAACGATGGTGCATGTTTGCCATCGAGCGCAATTTTCTCCTCGCCTCACTCCTGTTATCCTCAAGCTGTCATGGCCCCTCGCATTTATCTGGACTACAACGCCACCACTCCAGTCGACCCAGCGGTCCTCGAAGCCATGCTCCCTTTCTTCTCCGGCGAATTTGGCAACGCTGCATCCATCCACACTACCGGACAAAAAGCCCGCTCCGCCGTCGAAACCGCCCGCGAACAAGTCGCCGCTTTAATGAACGCGCATCCCCAGGAAATTATTTTCACCAGCGGCGGTACGGAGTCCGACAACCACGCCATTTTCGGCATGTTTAACCCCACCAATTACGCCGACGCGAATCTCATCTCCACCGTCATCGAACACGAAGCTGTGCTCAACACCTGCCAAGCGTTAGCCGCCAGCGGCGTCACCGTCGGGTATCTCGCCGCCAATCGCGAAGGACAAATCGATCCGCAACATCTGCGCGATCTCCTTCACGAAATACCTGACACGAGTCTCGTCTCCGTCATGCACGCCAACAATGAGCTCGGCACCGTGCAGCCGCTCGAAGAAATCGGCCGCATCACGAAAGAAGCCGACGTCTATTTTCATACCGATGCCGTGCAATCCGCCGGCAAATTACCAATCGACGTGAACGCCTTGCAAGTCGATCTGCTTTCTCTCTCCGCTCACAAAATTTACGGCCCCAAAGGAGTCGGCGCCCTGTACATCCGTAGTGGTACACCATTGCGCCAATTCCTCTTCGGAGGACGCCATCAGCGCGGCTTCCGCCCCGGAACAGAAAACGTCGCGGGCATCGTCGGTTTAGGCAAAGCCGCGGAGCTCGCCGCCGCGTCACTCGAGCATGACGCCACGGGCATCACCGCCTTGCGAGACGATCTGGAGCGCGGGCTACTGCAGCGCATTCCGCAATCGCGAGTCAATGCCGCCACCGCGCCACGCACCCCCAACACCACTAACATCCTTTTCCCCGGCGTAGACGGTGAAGCGTTTCTGATCGCTCTTGATCTCAAAGGTCTATCCTGCTCCACCGGCTCCGCCTGCTCATCGGGAGCAGTCGAGCCCTCCCATGTATTAACTGCCATCGGTCTCACACCCACGGAAGCCCGCAGCAGTCTGCGCTTCAGCCTCGGTCGCCACACCACCCGTCAGGAAATCGACGCTGCCCTCCTCGCAATTCCCCAAGCCGTCGAACAACTCCGCGAAATCTCCCCTAACTATCCCAAGGAAATGTCCTCCAGAAACTAAGCCAAATCTGAGGCCACGCAGCACACCGGCTGCGCTATTCCAGTACAATATGTAAGTTGACTTCAAAACAATGAACTTCGCACTCCAATCTGAACTCGCGGACCGCGTTACTCACACGAACGGTCAGGTCGTTGCTGTCGCCATGAGCGGCGGCGTCGACAGCTCCGTAGTCGCCGCGCTAATGCAGGAACAAAACCGCACCGTCATCGGCCTCACCATGCAATTGTGGAATCAGCGCCGCCTCCCCACTTTGCAATCCGCAGGCCCGGCACAACACCGCTGCTGCTCCATCGACGACGTCTACGACGCCAAGCGCGTCGCCCAGCATCTCGACTTCCCTCACTACGTCGTTAATTTCGAGGACCAGTTTGAGTCTCGCGTCATCCGCCCTTTCGTCGATCAATATCTCTCCGGCCGCACCCCCATCGCCTGCACCAATTGCAATACCGACATAAAGTTCGACCCTTTGCTTCGCATGGCGCGGCAAATCGGCGCCGCCCGCCTCGCTACCGGCCACTACGCGCGCATCCGCAAAAATGAATCAACCGGACGCTGGGAACTTTTGCGAGCCCGCGACGAAAGCAAGGATCAATCCTATTTTCTGTGGGGTCTGACCCAAGATCAGCTTTCTAACAGCGAATTCCCTCTAGGTGAACTTGCCAAGGAAGAAGTGCGCGCTGTAGCCCGTCGCGTAAATCTCCCCGTCGCAGAAAAACCCGAAAGCATGGAGCTCTGCTTCGTTCCCAGCGGCAATTACGTGCAATTCATCCACGCCTACGCCAGCGAACAGAACATCTCGCGCACATCCACCGGCGGCGATATTGTCACGGAAAACGGTGAAGTACTGGCGCATCATGACGGTGTTCATCAGTTCACCGTCGGCCAACGAAAAGGTTTGGGATTTTCAACCGGAAGAGCTCTGTATGTCCTGAGCATCGATGCGCAAACAAATCGTGTTGTAGTCGGCGAAGACCAGTCCCTGCACAAAACCACCTGCGAAATCGCAGCCGTGAATTGGGTCTCGTGCCAAATGCCAACTGCGCCGATTCGAGCCAAGGTAAAAATCCGCCACAAACACGAATCTTCTCTTGCCACCGTGGAAGCTCTCGACGCCACCACCGCACGCGTCGTCTTTGACACGTCGCAACGCGCCATCACCGCCGGCCAAGCCGCCGTTCTTTACGACGCCGACCGCGTACTGGCTGGCGGCTGGATCCGCTAAAAAACGCACGGTAAATCGTGACAAAAAGATTTGCCAGCCACTGCGGATCAAGCACGTAGAATCATGACTTCGGTCGACTTGATTAGCGCCGCGGCCTTGTCTCCTACTTTCAGGCGCATCTCGCGCACCGCGTCCGCCGTCACGATGGACGTAATGTGTTGCCCGCCGATCGACAAACTCACCTGCGCGATAAGCCCGCTGATCTTGATATCCGTGACCCGCCCGATCAGTTGATTGCGCCCGCTGATATTGCGAAAACCGGTGCGCTTTGTGGCCACTTCACCTTTGTCACTTGCGCTATGTAGAAATTTGTCGAGTTGGCTCTCTGGAATTCGGTGATGACCTCCCGCGGTCTTGATCGTTCGAATCTTGCCCTTGTAGATCCACAATTTCAGCGTGGCGTAACTGATGCCCAGGACTTGCGACGCTTCACGCGGCGAAAACATTTTTTCAGCGGCCACAATAGGTCTCCTCAAAAATGTCGAGCGACATACTATGTCGCTTGTTAGCGACACATGTCTATGGTGCTACCCTCTCGGATCTCCTCAGACGAATACCAAGCTGCGGATGTAACGATCATCGGACGTCAGGATCAGGCTCAATTCCTATGGTCGCAACTTTTCCGTCTGCACCCAAACCGAAACGGACAATGCGCGTCTCATTACCTTTCCCGATTCGATAGCGCGAGACTGTGATGCCATCGCTTTCTTTTCGAGAAACCAGCGTGAGCTTGTCTGACGGCCAGACCGGTTTTAATTCTGCTACAACGTTTTCGCGGACCTCCGGACTCAACAACCCCGCCAGTCTTAGGGACAGTTGCTCCTTCACATCCTTGCCGGCGACTATTTGATCGAAAAACACAGCGAGGCGGCGCGCCAATTCTGGCTGCTTGTCCTCAATCGCCACAAGTTTCGGCAACTCCAAAACCGGGTTAACAATGCCTGCAATTACATGCGCGAACTGTTCCGGCCTCGCGGAATCCGCGTTTGCGAGCACTACCACGCTGATACTGTCATCCGGATAACGCAGGATGTGGCATCGGAAGCCCTGCCACGCGCCACCGTGATCGATCTGTTTATGGCCGTTCACGCTGTTGATCTCCCAGCCGAAGCCGTAGTTTGCACTATTCGGTTTGCCATCGTTGAGTAAAAACACCGTCCAAGTTTGATCCAGACTCGACTGCCTCAGTAATTTGGTTCCGTAAAGAGCCGCGTCCCATTTCGCAAGGTCCAGCACGTTAAAATACAGCGCGCCATCGGCAGTCGAATTGAAGGTAGGCGCGACCCAGGATTGGTTTTGGATTATCTCCCCTTTATGTTCGTATCCGGACGACCGGTTTGGAATGATGTCCGCTTCGCTGATGAGCCTGGTCGAGTTCATACCAAGAGGCTTAAAAATTCGCTGTTGTAGATAATCGGCATAAAAACTGCCCGTCACCTTATGGGTGATCGCGCCCAGTAATACGTAGTTGGTATTGCGATAGTCCCATTTATCACCGGGCTTGAACTCGATCGGAAGAGCTTCGATCTTGTTGACCAATTCATCTTCCGTGAAGTCCAGGCGTATGTAGAATGGTCCGCCCGGTCCTGCGCGTTCGTCAGTCTCGTACTCAGAGAGCCCGGATGTATGTGACAGCAAATTTTTCACCCGAATCGCTTGCCAACTTTGCGGCGCATTCGGAAAATACTTCACGATGCTGTCGTCCAACCCGATTTTTCCCTCTTCCACAAGCATCATGATCGCCGCGGATGTAAACTGCTTGCCCACCGACCCGGACTGAAATATCGTCTCGGCCTTGACCGGAACATTCAGCTCGATATTCGCCAGCCCGTATCCCTTCGCCAGCAAAATCTGTCCCCGGCTGTAGATACCCACCGCAACTCCGGGAACATCTTCGCGCCTCATCTCCGCGGCCATGTAGCGATCAATAGCAGTTACCTGCTCCGGTGTGAGGTCGCCAGTAGGCGCTGCCATAGCTCCGCTACAGACCACAGTACAAAAACAAAAAATCCACGCGAAACGCCGACCTACTGTCCCAATCATTTCCACGCTCCAATATGTTTAGGAAAAGCGCGCGTAGTATATCCCGAACCCTCACCTCTCGCGCACATGGGACTTCTTTCATTGCCACAAAAAAAGTAGCGGGCCCGCTGGGCGCGGCCCGCTACTTTTCTGCTCTCGCGCCTCTCTCAGGGAACTAATAGAGCGCGGCGCTTCTCTTGCTGTGATACGCGCGTGCGTGGATATTCAGCCTCGCGCGTCGCACCTTGGCCAACAGCAACACTGCGAGAGGTGCCATCAACATAATGGACATTGCGATCAACCAGCCTTCTCTCGCAACCCCGCCAGCAGCCACGGCTTCCCGAACCACGCTCGGCTGCGCCACCACCGTCGCCGTGTCTGTCTGGACTGAGTTTGCCATCACAGTGTTCACATTGTTTGCGACTGCGGCGGGCGCGGGCTGCGGAAACCTTTCCACGTTTGGGCTGTCCTCCCAAACGGTGTTGTCAATTTCTTGAGCTCGCGCACCACCTGCCAGCAAAAAAGCCGCTGCAAATCCGATTACCGCTACCTGCGTTCGGAGGATATTTTGAATTTTCATCTGCCACCCCATCCAATCTTTTTGTTCTATCGCCTGCTGCAAACGCTATCTACTAAGGCAGTCGCGATGCCAGTCAGCGAAATTTCACGACGTTAACAAAATAAATTTTTATCGACTGATAGATGAACAAGTTGCCTCAACCACCGCAGTACCGCGCGACTCCTGAACCCAGGTCACCACGTTCGCAATCTATCTGTCTAGCTACACGGCCGCAGGAAAGATCACCCCCACGAGCGCCGCTGCTGCAATTGTTTTTTAAATGGATATTTGGCAACAGCTGCGCCAACCCGCACAATCCCCGCTAGTTATTGGCCGCTGCCAACATCGCCATCTCGCTCGCTAGCTCGCAAAAACGGATAAGCCATTCGGATAGGCTTCTATCCTTTCGGATAGCCATCTGCTCTGGCCATCCTCGCCCGCTGGCGCTAGAATGACGCCCGCACTGCTCCGAGCGGCAAAGCCCCGCGAAAAGGCCAGGACTTGGCAACAAAACTTTTGGCGATTAGCGGTCCGCTAAGAACATCCGAATTCCCGTTGTGCGCGCAACTGGCCATCGGCACCGACGCCCGCAACACAATCCGCCTCGAAGACTCCGCGGTATCCCCGCAGCACTGCGTCATTGAATCCCACGACGGTAAAGTGGTTTTGACTGACCTTGAAAGTCACTTCGGCACGTTCGTCAATGGCATTCCGGTTAAAGATCGCGAATTGAAATCCGGGGATCAGATAGCCGTTGGAAATTCCGTGTTTCTCTTCGAGGCAGAAGAGCTGCACACCACTGTCAGTAGCCCGGTGCAGATGAGCGCCCGGGAACCGCTGAGCTTAAAGGCACTGCAATTCCACCCACACGAACTTCTCAATTTAGACGCCGTGTCACTAGCGGCGCTACCGCAACCGGCTCGCGTTGCACGCAATCTGAACACCTTGCTGCAAATCTCTAAAGCCCTCGGCTCCTTGCGAGACGAAGCCGCCTTGCCTTGGCAACTGCTGGCAATGATCTTCGACGTTATTCCCGCCGAACGCGGCGCCATCCTCTTGACCGAAGACGGATCGCCCGATATTCGCTCGCAGGTGGCCTGGGATCGCGTACACGGTCCAGACCATGCCGTCCCCATAAACCAGGAAATTGTGCGCCGCGTCATCGAAGAAAAAGTTTCCTTGCTCGATAGCGGCCCCTCGATTCAAAACACGGTAGACACGGCTGCTATCGATCAGGAAACTGAACAACGGACCCGCCTTTGCGTGCCAATGCTCTCCAACGAAAAAGTCATCGGACTCATTTATCTGGAATCCAGCACTCCCGCGACCGCGCTGTCCGAGGATGATTTCCAACTGCTCTCCGCCATCGCCGGCCTGTTGGTCATCGGAATCGAAAATGCCCGCCAACTCGAGCGCCTCGGAAGCGAAAACCAGCGCCTCCACGCCGAAGTCAGCCTGAGCCACGACATGGTAGGACGCAGCCCCCGCATGCGAGACATCTATCAATTCATCAAGCGCGTCGCTCCCAGCGATTCCACCGTCCTTATCTGCGGTGAGAGTGGCACCGGCAAAGAGCTCGCCGCCCGCGCGATTCACAACAATAGCCCAAGAAAAACGCAGCCTTTCGTGGCCTTGAACTGCGCCGCCATATCCGAAACTTTGCTGGAAAGCGAATTATTCGGCCACGAAAAGGGCGCCTTCACCAGCGCCATTGCGCAGAAAAAAGGATTCCTCGAGGTTGCCGAAGGCGGCACCATTTTCCTGGATGAAATTGGGGAGCTTTCTCCCATCCTGCAAGCCAAACTCCTCCGCGTTCTTCAGGAACGAGAATTCGTGCGCGTTGGCGGCACTCGCCCCATTAAAATTAACGTGAGGTTTCTCGCCGCCACCAATAAAGACTTGCAGAAAGGTACGCGCGAGCAATCCTTCCGGCCCGATCTGTTTCATCGCCTCAACGTTATTTCCATCACCATTCCGCCGCTCCGCGAACATCCCGAAGACATCCCCGCGCTCGCCGAGCATTTCGCCGCTCGTTATGCCAAACACTGCAATCGCAACGTAACCGCAATCTCCCGCGAAGCGATGGCCTTTTTGACCCAGTACGATTGGCCCGGCAATATCCGCGAACTAGAAAACGCCATGGAGCGCGCCGTAGTCGTCGGCTCTTCAGACAGGATCTTAGCGGAGGATCTCCCCGAGAGTGTTTTGGAAACAGCCAAAACCGGAAACAGCCCGCCCGCCAAATATCACGACTCTATCCGCAATCTGAAAAAGCAACTCATTCTCGCCGCCCTCGACCAATCCAGCGGAAGTGTCACCGACGCCGCGACTCTCCTGGGCGTCCATGCCAACTATCTCCATCGCCTTATGCGCAATCTCCAGCTGCGCCCCACCCAAAAGAAACACATCGGAGCCTAAAAGTCGCAGACGTCGTAGCGTCGTATGCCATTTAAAACGAGCGGCTTATTATTTCCTTGACATAATAGCTGATTGTTATATCATAATCGCATATTGCAATGCTTGGTGTGGCCATGACCCTCGGCGACAAAATCCGTTCCCTTCGCGCTGTTGAAGGTTCTCTTCGTGGTCTCAATCGGCCCATTACCCAGCAAGAAATGGCTGCCGCCATGAAGCGCGAGACCGGTCGCACCTTGAGCCAGGCGTATCTCTCGCAGCTTGAGAGCGGCTCCCGGCCGCATCTGACTCACACCACCCGCGAACTTCTAGCCCGCTTCTTTCGCATTTACCCGGGCTTCCTTGTTAGCGACCCTGAAGGTTACACGCCCGAACTGCAATCGGAACTGCGTGCCATTGACGCCAAGATTGACTCTTGGCTCTATGCCGGTGCCGAACAATTTGCCTCGGACAAAGATCTGCATCACGCCTTCGAGACTATCGCCACGCACCGTGACTCTCGCCAAGCATTATTGCTGTTGGCGGAGATTCTGCGGGCTCCAGGTCTAGCTGAACGGTTGGCCGAAGTGCTCGGCCCTAATACAAATCAGGGCAGCGCTCATCCACCACCGGCATCCGCGCGATAACAAACCGCCACGCGTGGATGATGATCCACCGCCCGCGGAGTCCCCAGCAACAATGTTTCGCTTCGGGGGTGTCCTATGACTTGGTCAGATTTCTATCTTCTCTGCTTCATCATCGGATTCTCGCTCAGCGTCCTCTCGTTTTTGGCGGGCGCCGTTCACATCCATCTGCCCTTCAAAGTTCACATGCCGTTCCACAGCGCACCCCACGGTGGCGCTACTTCTCACGGCGGCATCGCCAAGTCAGCTTCGTCCCACAGCGCAGGCCATGTCCCCTGGTTCAATGCCTCTACGGTAATGGCCTTTCTCGCTTGGTTTGGCGGCATCGGCTACATCCTGTCTGCGCATTCGCACCTTGTTGGTCTTATTGCATTGGCGTTTGCCATAGCTGGCGGCCTTAGCGCCTCTTGGGCCGTTTTTAAATTCATGGTGAAACTCATGAACACGGAAAGTTCGCACTTGAAAGACGAAGACTATCGCCACGAGGGTCTGGTCTGCACGGTGACCATGCCCGTGCGCGCAAACGGCACCGGAGAAATTATGTACATGCAAAACGGTGTACGCCGCAGTGCCGGCGCACGCTCGTGCAATGGTAAGCCGCTGGAAAAGGGCGCCGAAGTGGTCGTTGAGCGTTACGAAAACGGCGTGGCCTATGTGAATCGCTGGGAAGAATTCACCAGCTAAGGCTGTACACGAATTTCGCGGACTGACTACCGACTCAACAGTCCGCTGAAGAGTGAAAGGAAGGTCTTTATGTTCGGATTCCCAGTCATCCCTATGATTGCAGGTCTTGCGGTGCTGGCCGTGCTTCTCATCATGATCACCCTGGCGAAGATGTACCGCAAGGTGGGCCCGCATGAAGCGCTGATCATTTACGGTACAGGTTCTGAAGCGCGTATCGTAAAGGGCAGCGGCACCATCATCTGGCCCATGTTGCAAACTTGCAAAGAGTTGTCGCTCGAGCTCATGTCCTTCGACGTGGCTCCGCAACAAAGTCTCTATACCCAACAAGGCGTGGCCGTCACTGTTGAAGCGGTCGCGCAAATCAAAGTGAAGTCCGATCCAGTTTCTATCCGCACCGCAGCCGAGCAGTTTCTCACCAAGCGGCCCGAGCAACGCGAAGGCTTGATCCGCCTGGTGATGGAAGGCCACCTGCGCGGCATCATCGGCCAGCTCACCGTCGAGCAAATCGTCAAGGAACCTGAAATGGTCGCTGATCGCATGCGTTCCACTAATGCCAGCGATATGGCCAAGATGGGCCTCGAAGTAATCAGCTTCACAATCAAGGAAGTGCGCGACAAGAACGAATACATCACCAACATGGGCCGGCCCGACATCGCGCGCATTCGCCGCGACGCCGAAGTAGCCACCGCCGAAGCCGAACGCGATATCGCCATCAAGCGTGCCGAGTCCCAACGCGCCGCTGCGGTCGCCAAGGCGCAAGCCGATCAGGAGCGCGTGGCCGCCGAAACCGCGTCGTTGGCCAAGCAAGCGGAAGCCAACCGCGACCTCGACCTCAAAAAGGCCGCTTTCCTCGAAATGACCAAGAAAGCCCAGGCCACCGCCGACAAATCTTACGAGATCGAAACCAACGTGATGCAACAGCGAGTGATCGCCGAATCCGTGAAAGTACAGCAGATCGAACGCGAAGCCCAAGTCAAAGTGCAGGAAGCGGAAATCGAGCGCCGCGAGCGCGAGTTGATCGCTACTGTGCTGAAGCCCGCGGAGATCGAGCGGCAACGCATCGAAACGATTGCCAACGCCGAACGTCAGCGCTTCATCAGCGAAGCCGAAGGCCGCGCCTCCTCCATCCGCGCGCAAGGCGAAGCGGAAGCCGAAATTATCTTCAAAAAAGGCGAAGCCGAAGCCAAGGCCATGAACGTCAAGGCGGAAGCCTTCCAGGAATACAACCAGGCTGCAGTACTCGACAAACTTATTACCGGAATGCCGGAAGTGGTCCGGGCGCTTAGCGAACCTCTAAGCAAGGTGGACAAGGTCACCATCGTCTCCACCGGCAATGGGGATGCCGCTGGCGCCTACAAACTCACTGGCGACATCACCAAGATAGCTGCCCAGGTGCCCGCGCTCTTTGAAGCGCTATCGGGCATGCAGATGTCCGAGTTGCTGGGCAAAGTGCGCGTAATTGGCGACAAAGCAGCGAAGCCGGCTATTCCGCCTGCTCCCACGCTCTAACTGGTACTTCCCTTCCGGTGAATTTTAGAAAATTCACCGGAAGGCTCTATTAAAGAACTGTTAATGACAAAAAAAACCTTCACGGAAGTTGGGCTCAGGAATCGGAATTTAGTTTTTGACAGAAAAGGAGAATCGTCATGGGACTTTTAGAACGTGTCAGCACTTTAATTCGCGCCAATCTGAATGACATGATCGATCGCGCGGAGGATCCGGAAAAACTAATCAAGCAGGTCATTCTCGATATGGACAATCAATATCTTCAGGTCAAGACACAGGTCGCGGTCTCCATCGCCGACCAGCATATGCTCGAAAAAAAGCTTCGCGAAAATGAAGATGCAGGGAGGGAGTGGATGCGTAAGGCTGAACTCGCGGTAGAAAAGCAACAGGACGATCTCGCCCGCGCCGCGCTCGATCGTTTTCAGACCTCGCAAAAACTCGCGCTCAGTTACCGCGAACAGGTCGACGATCAGAAACTACAGGTGGAAACTTTGAAGAACGCGCTCATCAAGCTGGAACAAAAGCTCGACGAAGCCAAAGCCAAGCGTGATCTTTTCCTCGCGCGTCATCGTCGCGGCGTCGCGCTCGGCAAAGCCGCCCGCGCGCAGTCCGCAATTGGCGATAATTCCAGAAGCGCCGCCTTCGATCGCCTGCAAGACCGCGTCAACCACACCGAAGCCATCGCCAGCGCCGAGGTCGAACTCTTTAACGAAAATGTCACCGACCGCCTAGCGCGCCTCGACCGCGACACCGAAGTCGAACGCCTCCTGACCGAACTCAAATCCAAACACGGCCTGCTCACGCAGTAAGCGGTGAAGGTGCGTTCGCAGAGGTTTGTTTAAATTAGGCGTCAAAGACGATATGTTAGAATTTTTGCAGCTCACTTTCAGCGGAAACTGGCGGAAGGTCACCCAGGTCAAGCAACAAGCCTTGGAACTCCGCCATTGTTTCTGCCGATTCGTGGGTTTCGACAAACCATCGCGCTTCGGATTCCGACGCGTTGGGAAAGAATCTTCTGTACAGTTCGATTTTCTGCTCTTGTAACGCGTCTCCGAAGAAGAGCTTGTAGTCGATGCGCCCTGGCCTCAGCAACGCCCGATCCAGCACATCAATCTTGTTGGTGGTCATGACAAACAGCATATTTTCCGGTGCGCTAAAACCGTCCAACACATTCAACAATCCTGATAGTGTGACACCGAGCCGATCTTGGGCCTCCGTACTGCCGTTTGGTGCTCGCGCTTCTTTTGCAGCCCCCTCTTCATCGGGCCTGGCCTTTCCGGTTTTCATGCAATCGATGTCCTCAAAAAGGATCAACGATTTTGTTGGCACGTCGTTGATTGCCTTCAACAGAGACTGGTCGTTGAAGTCGGTCAGGTTGATGGCATAAATTGAAATTCCAAAATGACCGGCCAGAGCAGACACGATGGATGTCTTCCCGCTTCCTGGCGGTCCGTAAAATAAGTAACCTCTGTGATACGGCACGCCTAATTTTCGGTAACGCTGTTGGGCAGCCTTGAATTTTTCGATATCCTGAACCAAGCCCTCTTTCTCTCCGGCTTTCAGGATGACCGAATCCAGCGACCTTGGCGCATAACCCTCGACTCGCATCCAGTAGTCCTCATCACGAACGTAAAGAGATGAAGTAAGAGCAACGCTACGCTCGTGGCATGCGACGATATCGGCCACGAATTTTTTCAGAAAACGTTGCTTTCGTCCGCAAGTTCTGAAGATCAGCCATTCTGTCCGCGTCGAAGACCAACCTCTCTTGTCTTCGCTTCGGTGGGAGCCCACCCGGAAAGGTCTTCCGTGATACCAGAACCAGTGGTGGCCCTCCGCCGGAATCAGAGCTGTTTGTTCCCGCCTCAGCGTCGTATCCAAGTCCACGCTGCGGATCCGCGTAACAAATTTCTGCTCCAGAAACCATTCCTTCACCCACACGAATGCCGCATCGTTGTCCTTCACCGTGATTGTCATCGTGGTTTGATCTACCAGCCAGAACCAGAGTTTCAGTGGAATGGCTCTTAGGTACACCCCTAGCCCGCCGATAACCATCAGCAATAATCCATCCGACGCAAATTGGTGTTGCTCACCCAAAATCCGTTTCAAAATTTCCAACATACGAACTGCTTTCTAACCCGGCGCGTGGCCGGGCTCCCCCGCCAAAGCGGACGAGTGTGTGCTTCCTGTTAAATGGAACTACTTGGGGCAAAGGAGCGCCGGGCTCTCTGCAGTCTCAAGCAGCACAGACGCAGCTCGACACCGATGCCATCGAGTCAACGCCAGGGTTTTGGGTTTGGAGAAGGCTACCGAGGCTAGCTGGCCGAACGAAAAGACGCCCAGTCAAATCCGAGGCGGACGATCAGCGAGATTAGCTCAGGCGACGGCTGGCAAATATAGATTTGCATGCGACGGGCATCCTTTCTATCAAAGTAACTGCGCACGTGAAGATGTCATAGTTATAACTATTTCGCAAGCAAGAAAAGCGTTGTTTTCCTTCGACGCTATGTCGATTCATCGCTCCGGCGGTTTTCTATTCTGAAGCTCGCGCATTATAGATCGAGGCTGTCCGCGAATTAGCATCAATACTTGAGGAGTGTATTCAGCCCGGCCATTATCGCTGAGGCCAACGGCTCCGAACTTGTATCTCCGCGCCTACCTCGGTACTATGCACCCACGGTTGCTCGCTCTGTTGCCCACAGTCAGGCAGGTATAGGGAACATTTTACCTGGAGTTTACGTTTCATTAATGGCAGGCCGAGATTGGCTGCTTTGCGTAACTGCGGAAAGCGGTCACCCTTGCATCGTAGCGGGAATTCGAGGCTGATGATACGTTGGAGCAGGATGCCCAACTGGTCCAGCAATGCCTCCAAGGCGACGGGTCGGCTTGGGAGGAACTTGTGCGCCGTCACACACGCCGCATCTATAACATTTGTTATAGGTTTACCGGCAATGGGGCGGAGGCTGAGGACCTCTCGCAGGACGTCTTCCTGCGCGTTTACAAGACTCTGGGCAGCTACCGTTCAGCTTACGGCGGCTTCGCAACTTGGATGACTAGCGTGACTCGCAACCTATTAATCGACCATTATCGCCGCACCAAAAGGGACCGCGTCACCGACTCGCTCGATGACGCCATGCCCGTCGTGGAAAACAAGGCTTCTTCAGCTCGCCGCCCTGATGAACTGGCCCTTTTGGGTGAGCTTAGCTCCCAAATCCAAATAGCCCTAACCAAGCTCTCACCCGAATTGCGCGAAGCCGTCATTTTGCGCGACCTTCAGCAACTGGAATACGGCGAAATACAACGCACGCTCGCCGTCCCCGAAGGAACCGTGAAATCTCGCATCAACCGCGGCCGCATCGAACTCGCTCGCATTTTGCAGCAGATGGGAGTGCGCCCATCATGAGCTCTCTGCCGAACTGGACACACGAGGAAATCGAAGCACGACTCACCGACTATCTCGAAGGATTGTTGCAGCCCGAAGAGCAACGCGCGTTTGACGCGCATATTTCTACGTGCGCGCAGTGCGAGCCGTTGCTCGCCAGCGTCTCGCATCTGCTCACCGATCTCCATTCCATGGATGAAATCGAACCGCCGCCCCGGCTCATCTACGCCATCCTCGATAAAACTCTTGGCCCGCGTGAAACCGTTACCGGTTGGCGCGCCGCTTTTGCTTGGCTGCGCGCGCTCGCGAATCCCCGCGTCGGCTATGGCTTCGCTTCGGTGGCTGCTACGTTCTTGATCCTGCTGTCCACTTCTCCGGGCTTTTCGTGGCGCAAGCCGCACCTCGCCGATTTGAAACCCGCAACCATCTACCGGAACGCTGACCAACGGGTTCACCTGGTATACGCGCGCGGCACCAAGTTCGTCAGCGACCTTCGTGTGGTTTACGAGATTCAATCTCGTCTCAGTCAAGACGACCAACAGATTCCAGCACAGGATCGCAACCGCCAACAGCCTCCCCTTAAGGATCCAGGCCAGACCGACGGCACGAACCCCTCGTCCCCCAAGCAGCAAAATCGCGCCAATGGCATCGACACAAATTTGCAAATGCTCGCCGCCGATTTGCCGCTTTTCTTCGAGAGGAGAATTCGATGAAGTGTGCCGTCCATACAGATGTGGACGCTATAGGCTATTGTCGCAACTGCGGCAAAGCGCTCTGTTCAGTATGTGCGCGACCGATTCGCGATGTTTATTATTGCGAAGATTGCCTGGCTGGAGCGGTTGGTATTCCCCCAAATCCACCTCCCGGTGTCGCTCCTAACCCTGTTGACCCCACACCGTACGTAGCTGGCGC
Organism: Candidatus Methylomirabilota bacterium; assembly: GCA_035490135.1. Classification (GTDB taxonomy): domain Bacteria; phylum Acidobacteriota; class Terriglobia; order Acidiferrales; family UBA7541; genus Acidiferrum. The sequence continues at coordinate 1,247 of DATHGV010000405.1, read as the reverse complement.
TTACGTTCCGCCGCCCGGTCAACAACCCGGGGCCATTCCGCCGCGTGCGCATACCGCCAGTAGCCCTACAATTGCGTTCATCCTGGGATTCTGTCCAGGCCTCGGCGCGATTTATAACGGCGAATACAACAAGGCGCTGCTTCACATTGTCGTCTTCGCGGCCATGATCGTCGGACTGAGCAGCGACTTGGGCGGTGGCGCGGATACCGCGTTGGCGTTGCTCCTCGCGGGTTTTGTTTTCTACATGGCTTTCGATGCCATGCGCACCGCCAAAGCCAAGCAGATGGGTGAAGTCACCGTAGATCCTCTAGAATCGTGGAGCAAAGAACGACCGATCGGTCCCATCATACTGATCGGCATCGGCGTTCTGTTCCTGTTGAACAACTTCGCCTGGTTCCCGTTTTATCGGATAGAGCGTTTCTGGCCCCTGATTCTTATTGGAGTTGGCGTGTTGATGTTCCGCAACAGGCTGGGACGCCCGTGATCGCGTCGCGCAGAAAAACGCCACGCAGAATTAGTGCCGGAAAAGTTGGAGGCCAACACAGATGAGTGATCGCAGTCGTTGCAATTGCCGCCGCTGTACCATCCGCAGCTTGATGGGCCCAGCGGTGATCATCACCGTGGGTATACTGTTTCTTCTCGAGCAGACCCGCAGCGGCTTTTCGTTTGGACAAACGTGGCCCGTAATCCTCGTGGTGATCGGCATCATTAGTCTCGCGTCTGCGATGGCTCCCATGGATGGACATATCTCTTCGGCTACTGCTGTGCCGCCAGTTCCACCGCCCGCGGGCGCTTCGGTTCCGCCTGCAAATCCCACCCCGGGAAATTATCCGAGACAGGGCCAATAGCCCCCCATGTCCCGGCCCCGCAGCAGCGGTATTTTCAGCGGTGTAGCGCTCATACTCTTCGGCGTCGCATTTTTGCTGCACAATTATCGCGGCTTCGAATTTCAGGCCGTGCTCCTTCATTGGTGGCCTCTTCTTCTCATTGTTCTTGGACTCATCAAGCTCTACGAACGCACTTCCAGCCGTTACGAGCCCGGCGCTGCCCGCATAACCTCCGGTGAAATCTTTCTTGTGATCGGCTTACTCCTCCTTGTCGGCATCGTCGTCGGTGTCGACACCGTAAAAGGCAAATTTCCCGGAAGCCATCTGGAGTTCGGCGATTTCGGTAGGAATTCTTACGACTACGACCTTGAAGTAGCGCCCAAAGCCGTTCCCGCTAATCCGCGCATTACCGTGCGCTCT
>DATHGV010000404.1:0-7352 GCA_035490135.1 Candidatus Methylomirabilota bacterium | reverse complement strand
CGCCGATTTGGCGGAACTTCTTCTTATCGCGCATTCTTATGACGAGTCGATACAACAGAGCCGCAGGACGATTGAGATGGATGCTAATTTTGCACTTGCGCACAATCAACTGGCCCAGGCTTACCTCCAAAAACGGATGTTCGGTGAAGCAGTAGCCGAGTTACAAAAGGCCATCAAGCTTTCCGGTGGCAGCCCGACGTTCACAGCCAATCTAGCTCGCGCCTATGCCGCGATGGGCAGAAGAAACGAGGCGATAGAGTTGCTGGACGATCTCAGAAAACACTCCAGTCCCAGATATTCGGATGCGTCCGAAATTGCTGCGGTGTACGTAGCGCTGGGCGATAGCGATCGAGCGATGACCTGGCTCGAAAAAGGCTTTGAAGAGCGATTTAATCCGAGTGTGCTATTGCGTCCGGGCTTCGATCCTCTGCGCGCTGATCCACGCTTTCAGAACCTTCTGCGGCGAATTGGTCTTGGATGAACTACCGACTCGATCTTTCTGCGAAAAACCATTCGATTTAATAATGAGCGCTAAGAAATTAAATGGCTTCGACTGTGGCTGCGGTGGTTAACGGGTGGCGAGTGCTGATCGGTTGAGTTGCTCAATCTTCTCTAAAAATAGTTTTGCCTTCAATCGTCTTCGCCGATTTTCGAATGCATAGTCGGCCCAGGCACATTCGTTGTGACTCTGCTGAAGCGCGGAGCGGAATCGCTCGGCGTGAAGATGAAATACCGGTGTCAGCGCTTGCTGCGTGCGGTAGGCCAAAAGCATCTGGCGCTTGACTTCTATTTCGTGTTCGGAAAGTTCCAGGATTATTTCAGTATTCCGGTTGTCGCGAAATTGTTGGAAGATGTCTCGGCCATCTCCTGCCTTCCAGTAGGAGGGAAACTCCATGAGCATCAAGCGGTGCGCACGCGCGATATGCGCAGCTAAAAAATGACAGGCGTCATGATCGATGTGACCGCCTTCGTACGCGTGAGTGACGATAAAATCCGGCGAAAAGCGGCATACAAATTGGTTAAGCGACGCCAAGGCCTCTGGGAGTTCTTCGAAAAGATGTTGGTCCACGTAATGCACCCCGTTCCGCTTGGCTAATCTGCCGAGCGAACAATGAGAAAGAGCCTTCATTGCGATGGAAGCTTCCAAGAAGCGGATGTCTGAGTACTGCTTGAGAGAGCCGTATTTTTTTTCAAACCCATAATGGGGAGGAGCACCATCGACAGCGAATACGACGAGCGCTGAATTGGCTCGCTGCAGAAGGCCGCTGCAGCCGATGGTCTCATCGTCTGGATGTGCGACGAGCACGAGGACTCTTCCGAAATTGTCGGTCTCAGCGTTCACGGCAGATGTCCATTCTTAGCGGGTTGTTTTAACGCGCGACACGCACTTTCCGCGGCGCGCAGATTGATGGCGATTTCCAAGTCTTCTGTGTGGAAGGCCACCACGTCGCAAAAGCCACCTTGGTTTGAAATGAAGTGATGAAGATCCTCGAGAGCATCTACCTGATCCAGAGTGAGACTCATGAGATAGCTTCCAACGTTTTGATAAATTAGGATCATCGAATAGCCCAATGAAGAAAGGGTCGAAAAAACCCGGAATGCTTTTTGCCCGACCAATTCAGAACATTTTGGATAGTATTCAAAGAACACGATGGGTTTGTTGGCTTTGAGCAGTTTAGTTTCGGAAGCGATGATTCTGCAGTCGAAGCCTTCGGCGTCTATTTTTAACAATTTCGCTGATGCGAAACGTGGATGGCGGGCCAGGGCCTCAGTCAGGGTGCAAATAGTTGATTGGCCGGGCGTCGGGCCTAGCAGGACCTGGGCGTTTCCGCTGCGCACGTCAATGCTGCCGACGTGGTCTCCCGGTGCGCCTATAAAAGTTTGCTCGATCTCAACTGCGGGGAGATTACCGGTGTTCTCTTTCAATAGTTGAAAGAATCGCGGTTCTCCTTCCAAGCACAAAACAGGGTGGTCACTGTAGCTGTGTGCGATTGCGACGGAATCACCGATATTCGCGCCAATATCGATCATCGTCAGATCCGGATATTTGCGTCTCGCATGGAAACTGACTTTGCCAAGGTTGGAGGCATAATGGGGGAATTTTCTGCGGTAGAAGGGAAGCTCATGGGACAGCGGCAGGCGCAAATTGAATGTGCCCAAGAAAAAATCCACAGCAGGGTCCGAAACGAAAAGCCGCACTCGACGCATTCCTCGAAGTAAACGGTATCTAATGCGGTTGGCTTGGCCATTGATCGGAGTATTTAAGGCCGAATCAAGCAACCACTGATCGAATCTGGCGGTGTTCACCGACGTGTGTCCATCGCTCAGACCCTAATCGTTGATCTGAGTCTGGCGAGAGAGCCATGGATTTCGCCGGGAAGAAAGCTAAGTGCGAGTTTAACGAGGGCGCGCCAATGGGTGGCTTGAAGTTCCAAGGCTGATGCCAGGTGTTTGCGAGAGGCCCTCTTTGCGCCGGTGGAGAGAAGATACGATCCGTAAAAATAGATACGCTCCGCCAGGGCGAGGCGAAGTGCGTGTTGCTCAACTGGCGATAGGCTAGAGCAGCTTGCTGTGACATGTTCAAGCGCGACTACTCCGCTGCGTAGTCTTTCTTGGGGAAGGGTGGTTGCTGACAAGTTGCCCGATCGTTTTTTAACAATGGCAAGAACTTCAGGCACAACCGCAATTTCCCACCGCGCCGCGATGCGTAACCACAAATTAAAATCTTCGCTTACCGGAAGCGCTTCGTTGAAGAGTCCAATCTCTTCCAAGCATCGGCGTCTCACAACAACGGTAGGAGTGAATACAAAACAATTGCGGACCAGGTGTTGGAACAGTCTTCCGGTGCCAGGCTCATCGTTGTGCAAAATACGCCGATTCTCTTCGCTTGCTGATGTGCTGATCAAGCAATGGGAACAGGCCATGCCCAGGGACTTATTTTGCCGCAGCAAAGAGATCTGACGTTCCAACTTTTCGGGGAGCCACTCATCATCTGCGTCGATAAAGGCGATGAAGGGACTGGCGGACTCCCGGATTGCGCGATTTCGGGCAGCCGCTGGTCCAGCGTGAGCTTGAGATATCGAAATACAACGAGGCGCATACGTTTCAAGGACCTGCATGGTGTTGTCGGTACTTCCATCATTAACGGCATATATCGAGAAATCCTGATGAGTTTGAGCCAGTACACTATCGAGAGCACGGCGGACATGGTGTTCAACGTTGTAGCAGGGAACGATGACATCTACTTCGCTTTGGGTTGGTGAGATGGATGGCAAAGTGTGCCAACGGTGCGCTTTGTTTGCAGGACTTATGATATTTATCCAAGGCGGCAAATTGTCATGGCATTGTTAAAAGGGTGTCACATCGTTGGGTGGCGGGAATCTTGGTTTTAAGCCGGGTTATCAACGACTTTTTCGGGACCACACATCGAAGCAGGAAGAGCGCTACTGCAGACTGTCTGGACTGCGGCGTAACGGCTCTGTGCATTCAAACGACGCATGATGCGGTGAACGTGATTCTTAACGGTGAATTCTGAAAGATGCATGCTACCGGCGATTTCCTTGTTTGTGAAGCCACGCGCCAACAACGCAATCAGTTGTTGTTGTCTGGCGGTTAAACCTAACCGATAACAGAGTCGCTGATTCAGAATCATGGAGCCTTCGCGAGTTGTGCGCGCCACAAACTGAAACAGGTAGTGACAGAGCCGAGGGGGAGAGACGGCTTCTCCGGCCATCACTCTGCGAACCGCCGCGATAGTGTCGTCGGCACTTGCATCGCCCAGGAGGTATCCGCTGGTCCCGGATCTTACGGCCTGCAGGAAAGTTTCCGGGTCATCGTCCATCCCAAAAAGAATAGTCTTCCGCTCGGGACAGAGCGCGAGTAGATCAGTGACGAAAGTCGAAGGAAATGCGGAGGCCGATGCCTGGTCGGCCAGAAGAATATCGCATCCCGAAGAAGCCGCCTGTTTGTAGGTTGTCGTTGAGTACGGTATGGCGTCGACAACGAAGAAGTCCGGCTGCTTCCGCAGAAGCGAACTCATGGCTTCGCGCAACATGCGGTTCTCAATGACCAGAAATAAACTTGTCAGCTTTGTTTCGGAAGTGTCGGTGCTGTTTTTCACTTGTTGAAGCGGCTCTCTACCGCCCTCGATAGGACCTTACTGTGCGAACAAGACGCGGTCAATCTTCAGAATGTCAAAAGGATGTCAACTTTATGTTCGGTGCGAATCTTCCGACCACATGTATAACGCGCGTTTCCATCGCAAATGTTGCATGGGTAGACTCGCCATATCTTTCAGATGTACCGCAGCACGGTGCGCCAGGTAACTCAAACGGGTTGTTTGCAATTTGAGGAACATATTTCCGCTGGAGGTGACAACTGCTCCCATCGAAGCGTGAGACTTCCTTGGAAACAGTCTGCTTCGACAATACTGAATTCGGAGCCTACGCTCAGGGATGAACTCCGCGGCGAGAAGAAGATTTGTCAAACTTCCTGGCCAATCCGAGATTGCCCAGTCCACCGCGAAGGCATCGAGCCACACGCGAACTGCAAGACTGGTTGTTTCTTTTGTCCAGCCCTGAAGCTGAGCGGGAATTGGCGTTCGGAACAAACGTGTAACCAGGTCCAGGACAAACGCAAAGATACATTTGGTCAAGCCGGTACTTCCTGCTCGTTCAATGATGCGAGTCCAAAGGGAGGTGTCGTCCTGATGCAATTGCATGAATCGGCCAATTTCCAGAAGCCATGAAGGTCGAATCCAGGAGCGAAATGAGTGTCTAAAGGCATGAAACACTTGAAGGATGAATTTGTCTGCCAGCGAAAGAGCAAGAAAGTCGATTCCGTAAATACTCTGAACGTGGGCTCGTTGCAGGCAGTCCTGCGGTACTTGAATCTGGATCCAGGGGCTCTGTTCGAAGATTGAGGTGTGTAGATCAACCTGGCGATGATGTTGCAGTGCGTATAAGTCGTCGTCAGCGGAGGGGATGTGGCGCAATGGAGTGAGAAAACATGTTTCTGCCGTCTTATTCAACTGAGAAGTGGAATATCCGCAACGTTGAAGAGCGTCGGCAGCTCTCTCCACACTATCCGGGTCGATCAAAAAATCGAAGTCGGTTTGATGTCGCAGGGTAAGGTCTTCACAAAAATCGGGAGCTAAGGTGAAACCCTTTAGCGTGACTGCCGTGACACCGTGGGCTCGGAAGGCATCGTTTACGCGTTTGAACTCTGCGAGCATATCGCGCGTGCGGAGGACGTTGCTGGCCAAGCGCTGAGCAAGCGCGTCAAGCCATTCGGCGGAGATGGATGGAGTCGCCTGAGAGGTTTTTAATCGACGGAGGAGAACGAGTGACAATCCGCTGCGGTCTAACCAACGTAATAAGTGTTGGCCGTTTTGGCTTTCCAGTGATGGAAGAGTGGCAAGACCCGAGAAGTCAGGTTGAAAACTCAGCGCTGCAAGAACGGCTCGTTTGCCGGCGGCATTAGACATGGGCGGAATCCTGGCTCCAGCTGACAAAACATCCGATGGGATCTCCAGACAGCGCGTCTTTGGTCATTCGACAAAGAAAGGGAACCAGATATTCCCGAAATGTGGTCGTATCAATATCCGTGCCAATGAACGCAAACAATTTTCGCGTTTCGTGGTCAAGCCCAAGCAAACACGCGGTACCCATGGCAATTACCGTGAGTGTCGCGGAAGTCAAAAACATCGGGGGCTCCAAGAGACCTGGCGAATCAGCGTCTCGAATTAATTTCCATTCGAGAGCGCAAGGAGCTGTGATATCGGCGTCCAAAGGAAGTTCGGGAAGGAGAGTACAGTCGTTTGTTTCAACTCCCACGCGCGCTCCGTCGAAGCGATACGTGGCCTTCATAGGCGTCTGAATGAACCGCCGCAAAAGATCGAGCGGGTCTGAATAATGTGAGAATTCAAGCGGTTGCATATTTGTTTTCCAAAATGAAGTGATCAATGGCTTCCGAAGTTCGTTGGGGACTGTCGCCCGTGCGTAGAACCCAGGACGGAAGAGCGGAAAGCGTACGAATAATCGTCGTGCGGAGGGTTTTGGCTGCGATCAGTTCGTCGGGAAGACGCTCGGCATTTTTCTCAAAGAATTCGCGTATCGATGCAGATGAGCAGGGAACAAACTGGCAACCGGGAGTGGAGGTGCGTTCTAAAAAGAAAATCCAATTCGGACGAGAAGTATTCTTGACTGTAGATCCGGCGAAACGCGCAGGATCAACCTCGTAAGCTAACTCACCATTTAAGGATATTGTGAGCGTCAACTCACGCAACTCCTGAAAGAACTGAACAGCATCGGGCAACAATTTTATTGGCGAGAACAGTCCATGGGCGACAAGTGTGGATTGTCCTTTGGAAAAATAAGTCCAATCGTCGGAGATCAATGCCAGACCACGCTGCGTCAACGCGGCTGTGAGGGTGGACTTGCCGACTCCGGAATCGCCGGCGATGAGGAGACCGCTACCATTTCGCTCCAAGCACGCGCAGTGCAGCGGAACGACGCCCACGGTGGTCCCGACGATACCAATGGTGATGGGGATGAGCAGCGCGTTCCAGAAAGAAGCGTCGCGTGCCGCCTCTGAAGAGAGCACAGCCCGTACATATTGCCGGAGCAAATCGTAAGTAATAAAACTGCCCTGCGGTAAAAAGCCAAATACGAGATGTCCATTGCCGCGAAAATATGTCGGACGCTTTGCGGCGGTGTCCAACCTGGGATCAACAATAATGTCCATTTCAAATGAACGGGAGGCGTCGAGACTTGGTCCTCGCCATCGTGACACTGACTGAATAATGTCAGCCGAGTTTGTGGAAAGGCGGCAGTGAGCTCCCGCTACATAAAAATCCGTCCGGAGGGGAAGTGCCTGGCGATTAAATGCGAAGGTCAAGCTCACCATGTTGACCACTCTAACGCGAAATCAAGCGCATAAATTGCCTGCGAAGAAGAAGTGACAGTCGTTTGACATCTTCTTGACAAATGAGACCGGACCCTACCGTAACGTTTTCCTTGGAAGTTGGGACGACACATAAACGATGTCTAAAAAAGTAGTTTTCTTTTTTCCTTCCTTTGCGAGTAACGAAGCCACGGCTCCACTTGGAATTCTGGCGGTGGCAACACCACTGCTGCGGCATGGCTTTTCGGTGAAGCTCATAGATTCCACGATCACTCCAAATTTTAAAAAACAGGTTCTTGAAGAAGTGAAGGACGCGCTTTGCCTGGGAATTTCGCTGGTGACCGGCCCGATGATTCGCGAGACGGTTGAAATCGCTCGTGCGGTGAAGGCGTGGAAATCCGATTTTCCCATTATTCTCGGTGGCTGGCATCCTTCACTGCTCCCGAAGC
>DATHGV010000403.1:0-7174 GCA_035490135.1 Candidatus Methylomirabilota bacterium | reverse complement strand
TCTGGCCAGGTTGTAAACCATCTCGGTGTCCTTGCCCTTGGCTCTCCACGTCCAGCGCTCGACAATGTGGTCCTTGTCCTGAAACTCAAGGACCAGCTTGTGCTCATGGCCCATTTCCGGGTTGAGAAGGTTTCCCGCGCCCTCAAAGGAAAATGCTAGCTCTTTAATCTCTCCCTCGGCTGGTGTAGCACGCATGCGCGGCTGATTGTTCGTGGGACAAAAATGCAGCAATGCGATTCTGTCCCCATCCACCGTATAAAACGTAACCATCTCGTCCATCCCTGAATGGTTTAAAGTTTCCATGACAGCGGTCCCAGACACCATGAGCTTGAAATTGCTTTTCACCACGTTCCCCTGCTCATCTTTTCCTTCCCAATCACCTGCGAGTGATTGCAGCTTCTGAAATGCGGCGGCGGTAACCCCCGCCGCCAGAGGTCCGCTAGTCCATAATGGCGTTAACAGCGCCATCCCCAAGGCCAGTAATTTCACCATCGTCATCACCTCAGTGTTTTCGACGAAACTACAACCAGATCGCCCTTAGCACCGTAGGTTCCTAAGAAACCGCCGCCGACCCCATCCTATGGTGTGTGACGAAACGGAACCAAAGTCCGGAGACTTCGGATCGGGGGGTGGAACCCACAATCTAAGAGGACAGTCCCCTTCGGTGTCGCGAATTTTTGCTTAATTTCGTACTAAGAGAAGGGCGATGCAAGACACAAGAGCTTCGATGCTCGACTAATTGGATTAATCTCAATCCGCCATCTAAATTTGGGCATGTTGTTTCAACAAAGATGGACAAGTTTTGACAAGTGCCCTTCGGCGTCTTGGTGGAGATCATCATATGTTCTTACCCAGACAAACCCTTCGGTTAACAGACGAACAACCAACTCGCAGAACGTTACGATGGGCCGCTGCGAAATCAAGCGGAACGGTGAAGTCGCCTTCCTTGAATACAATTTGGCCGGAAATATTCTTGAGCTAAACCACACTGAAGTTCCGGTCTTCGGAGTTCGTGTTCGGTGCGCGGAGGCAGTCAATTCCCTGCCCCTGGGGTCGCTCGCCCGAGATGCTGACTGCGGGATGCCTCCTTGCTCCCGCACTCTACAACTTCTAGAGAGATCTGCGGCGGACCATCCCATTAACTTGATTCTCAATGTCTTCTGCCTTTCGGTCTCAATGACGGAAATCTGGATGTCCAACCTACCCAGAGCAGAGCAGAACAGGAATTAGAAGGAGTATGACCAGCGGAATCGCAATGAATGCCAGCAATGCTCTAACTAGGCCAAGTCTCAGTTTGAATTTCCAAAAACTCCCACTTGACATGGAGGCCAATCCGGCAAATATAGTTCACGCTCGAAATCGATTCACCGGAGGCGGTCATCAAGCTCTTTCTGGGTATTGACGTTGGAACCACCGGTACGCGCGCGCTTCTCATTGACGAAAGAGGCGGAGTCGTCGCATCCGGCACGCATGAGCATCAACCCTTTGCATCGCCACAAAATGGCTGGGCAGAACAAGACCCCGTCGATTGGTGGCGCGCCTGTGGCGCGGCGGTAAAAAAAGCGATGGAACAAGCACACGCAACGTCCAATGACGTGGCGTGTGTCGGCTTCTCTGGTCAAATGCACGGCGCCGTTCTGTTGGATGCCGCGGGCGACGTCATTCGCCCGGCCATCATTTGGTGTGATCAACGCACCGAAAAGCAATCGCGGGAACTTGAACAAATGTTCGGCCTCTCCCGCATCATTCAACTCACCTGCAATCCGCCACTCACCAATTTCACGCTCACGAAACTGCTCTGGGTCCGCGAAAACGAACCACAAAACTGGGCGCGCGTCCGACACGTGATGCTCCCGAAAGATTACATTCGCTATCGCCTTACCGGTGACCGTGCCATAGACATGGCGGACGCGTCCGGAACGCTAATGCTCGATGTGACCAACCGCCGCTGGTCTCTTGAAATCCTTACGGGTGCAAAAATCCCGCAGGAATGGCTTCCATCTCTCTACGAATCTCCGGACATATGCGGAAAGCTTTCCAAGGAAGGCGCGGAGGCCACCGGCCTAAAAGTCGGCGCGCCAGCCGTCGCTGGCGCAGGCGATCAAGCTGCAGGTGCCCTCGGCATGGGAATTGTGCGCGCCGGCGTCATTAGCGCAACGATCGGCACGTCCGGTGTCGTTTTCGCTGCAACGGATCGTCCCGCTCTCGATCCGCAAGGCCGGCTGCACACCTTCTGCCACGCGGTTCCCGGCCGCTGGCACGTGATGGGTGTAACACAAGCCGCCGGACTTTCTCTCCGCTGGTTCCGCGATCAATTCGGCGCAGGCAAGGATGACAGTCGCGATCCCTACGATCGCCTCTCCGACGAGGCATCCTCCGTGCCTGCCGGTTCCGAAGGACTTTTCTGGGCGCCATACCTGATGGGCGAACGCACGCCGCATCTTGATCCCAATGTTCGCGGCGCGCTCGTCGGTCTCTCTTCGCTTCATACGCGAGCGCACGTCATTCGTGCGATTCAAGAAGGCGTCGCCTTTAGCTTGAAAGACACTTTCTCGATTTTTGATGAAATGAAAGTTCCCGTGACGAAAATCCGCCTCGGCGGCGGAGGTGCACGTTCAAATGTCTGGCGCCAGATTCAGGCGGACGTGTTTGCACACGAAGTCGAATTGGTCGAAGCGGAAGAAGGAGCCGCTTACGGCGCGGCAATTCTTGCCGCAGTTGGCACACGCCATTGGAATTCCGTGGACGAAGCATGCGATGCCGTCGTTCGCGTCGCCGCGAAAGTGGTCCCGCGCCCGGACTCCTCGAAACTCATGCAGAACAATTACTCGATTTACCGCCGTATCTACCCAGCGCTTCGCAGCATCAACACCAGCGATTCCGTGTAGCAATCCGCCCAATTTTCTAAGACTGCTTCGGTTTGAACTTCAAGCAATAGATTGCTCCGATCACAGCTAGCAATCCGCCCCACCAGATCGGTGCATGCAGGGAGAAAAGCACGACGGGATGCGCCGAGGGATGCCACAGCTCATAGATCCCCGCACTGAAAATCAGCACGCCATCCACCAGCAGCGCAATCCCAATAAAAAACCAAATAGACACCATCCTCGCGCGACCTCCGGTTACCAAAAGTAGACATTCAGAACGAAAAATATAACGACCACCACCCCAGCCCAAAAGAGCGGTTTTTGATAAATGGGCAAATTGCCGACAGACGGCACTTCCGTTAGACCGTACACCAAACCATTCAGTTCGCTGTCTGTCTTTGGTTTCGTCACCAGACTTACGGCCACCGTCACCATCACGCAAGCCAAAAACGACCACAGCGCTTGATACATATCCTGAGCAAGCGCCTTCGCGTGCGGTGACATCGCCACGTAACGCAGAGCCGAAGGATCCACCTTCACCCACGCCCACATACTGATCGAAGATGCTGTGCCGAGCAGAAGTCCCCAGAAACCACCCAGTCCAGTCGCTCGCTTCCAAAGCATTCCTAAAACAACCGTGCCGAAAAGCGGGGCAATGAAGAAACTGAAGAGCGCTTGCACATAGTCCATGATGCTCGCAAACTGCATGACCAGGTACGCGGTGCCGACACTGATCAACACGCCGATCACGGTCGTCCAGCGGCCCATATTGACGTAATGATGGTCGGTGCCCTTGCTGTTAATCAGCGGACGATAGATGTCATAAGTCCAGACCGTGGTGAACGCAGTCACATTTCCCGCCATGCCCGACATAAAGCCTGCGATCAATGCCGTAATTCCCAGGCCAAGCAAGCCAGGGCCACAGTAGCGCGCAAGCATCAAAGGAAGAACGTCGTTATAGCTGTGTGCTCCGGTGACTGTGGCCACCGATTCGGGCACAAGTTTCATAGGGAGTACAGCCAAGCCCAGGAGCCCCGGCAAAATGACGATGAGCGGCACCATCATCTTGAATCCCGCCCCGATAATGGGCGCCATTTCTGCGCTACGGATATCTTTCGCCGCAAGGATGCGTTGCACGACCAGAAAATCTGTCGTCCAGTAACCCATCGAAATAATCGCACCCAATCCGAACACAATACCTGTCCAGTGAATTCCCATCGGGTTGCCCGTGAAGGAACCCAAGCCGGACCACAAGTGCACGTACTGTTCTGAAGCTCTATGAGCAATCTGTATTTTCAAATTGCTCCAGCCGCCTGCTTCGTGAAGGCCGAGTATCGGAATCAGCAATACGCCGGCCCAGATCAAAAAGAACTGCAGCACTTCATTGAAAATTGCCGATCTCAGCCCTCCGAGCGCGACGTAAACAGCGACCGTGCCCGCCGACAGCCAAATGCTGACGTTGATGTCCCATCCCAAAACAATTTGCAGGACCTTGGCCATGGCAAACATGTTCACGCCACTCATCAGCACGGTCATGAATCCAAACGAAACAGCCGAAACCGCGCGGGCCGGTTCTCCAAACCGCAATTTCAAATAACCTGGCACTGAGTGCGTCTTCGAGATGTAATAAAACGGCATCATCACGAGCGCGAGGAATAACATCGCGGGTATTGCGCCAATCCAGTACCAGTGCGTCGCGAGAATCCCGTACTGGTAAGCCGAGCCAGCCCAACCCATCAGCTCCAGCGCGCCAAGATTGGCGGATAGAAAACTAAGTCCGGCCACCCAAGCGGTCATATCGCGCCCAGCCATGAAGAAATCCTCACCGGTTTTCGCGCGGTTTCGTAGATAAAATCCGATGGCCAGGACGAGCGCGAAATAGAAAACGACGATGATCGTATCGACGGTCGAAAGTCGGACCAGATGCTGCGCTTGAAACGCCGCGAAAAGTGTCATTGCGTTCTATTCACCTCGGTCCAGGTTCACGACTTCCGCTGCAACTTCCGCGATGCACAAAACGACTCCGGTCGCTTTTGAAACAGGATCAAATTTCAGTTGTCGCTGCATTGTATCGAAAGGTGCAAAAACATCTCTAACGATTAACCACGTTCAAAGTTGCGGTAATCAGGTCAACAGAATTTCCGCCAGCCATCACTTCGAACGCCCCCGGTTCTACCACGCGTTTCATGTCACGATTCAGGTAGGAAAGTTCGTTGGGCCCGAGCCTGAATTCCACGCTCTTCGTCTCGCCGGGATTCAAGGAGATGCGCCGGAACCCGCGCAGTTCTTTTACTGGCCGCGTCACCGAACTCACAGTCTGGTGAATGTACAGCTGCGCCACTTCGTCACCGCGAACCGCGCCCGTGTTCGTCACGTCCACACTGACTTTCGTTTGTCCTTCGGGGCTAATCGTGTCCTGCGCGAGCCGCAGATTCGAGTACTTGAACATCGTGTAGCTCAGCCCCCAGCCAAATGGAAAGAGCGGCAACACGGAGCCGTCTACAAATCCCCGCTTCGCTGAAGGCTTCTGGTAGTAATAATCCGGCAGTTGGCCCACGGAACGCGGCACCGTAATCGGCAGCTTGCCGCCGGGATTGTAATCTCCGAAGAGAATGTCTGCCGCCGCCTGGCCCCCTTCTTGCCCCAGATACCAGCCATCCAGAATCGCGGGCACATTTTCCGAAAGATAATTGATCGAATTCGGCCTGCCGTGGAGCAAAAGCACAACCGTCGGCTTCCCTGTCGCGACAATCTGCTTTGCCAATTCATCCTGGTTTCCCAACAAATCCAAACTCAGGCGGTCCCCCAGGTGGCTTTCCGCCCATGCTTCGCGCGAGGTTTGCTCGTTTTCGCCAAGCACCAAAATCACCACGTCGGCCTTCTTGGCAACACCCGCCGCATCCGCAATCCGCTTGGCGTTCAGCGCGGGATCGCCCAACACTACCTTGTCCGCGTCCCAGTCCGGCTGTGACTCCGTGATTCTGCAGCCTTCTGCGTAAAGCACCTCACTTCCGGAGCCCAACTTGTCTTTGATCGCTTGCAGAACGCTCAGGCCGCGCCCGGGCTTGTTGCTGTAACCGCCCAAGTGCAGTTCCCCCGCATTGGGGCCGATCACCGCCACACGCTGGTACTTAGCCTTGTCCAGTGGGAGCAGATTGTTTTGATTCTTGAGCAGCACAATGGCTTCGTGCGCCGCCTTCAGCGCTAGCTGCTGATGCTCAGTCGAATTCGTGGTCTTCTCAGCGTAGGCCGGGTCAACCATGGGGTCTTCAAACAGCCCAGCCACGAATTTCGCGCGCAACACCCTTGCTGCAGCGCGGTCAATCAACGCCTGCGAAACTTTTCCCTGCTGCACTTGCTCCATCAAACTCGGATACGCTTCCGCAAACGGCAGCTCAATATCCACGCCAGACTCGAGCGCCAGCTTCGCTGCCACATCGTTCGCCGCAACAATGTGATGCACTGTCCGCAGTTCCCTAACCCCAAAATAATCGGACACTACCATTCCCTCGAATCCCCACTCATGCCGCAGAATGTCATCCAGCAAATGTTTGTTGCTGTGCGAAGGGATGCCGTCAATTTCGTTGTACGAGGCCATCACGGCCTGAACATGTCCTTCTTTTACCGCCGCTTCAAACGGCTTCAAGAAATATTCACGAACCACGCGTTCCGAATAATTTCCTGGCCCTACGTTCGTTCCGCCCTCTGGCTGCCCGTGCACTGCAAAATGTTTTGCCGTAGCCATCACGTGCGCCTTGTCAATCGACGGCCCATCGCCCTGAAATCCGTGAATCGCCGCCAGGCCAATGTGCATCACAAGGTAAGCATCTTCGCCGTAGGTTTCTTCCGTTCGGCCCCACCGCGGATCGCGCGCCAAATCCAGCACAGGTGCCAGGCACTCTTGAACGCCGCGCGCCCTCACTTCGGACGCGACAGAACTAAACACATCATGAATCAACGCTTCATCCCACGTGGATGCCAGCCCAATCGCAGCGGGAAATGCTGTCCCCTTCGGCGCGGCGTGCCCATGCAAACACTCCTCGTGAAACATCACCGGAATTCCCAGCCGCGTGTTTTCCTTCACCCATTTTTGAATCGAGTTCGTGAGTTCCGCCATTTCTCGCGGGCCGCCATTTCCGCCCGGATTCTCACTCGGTCGCGAAACCTGCCCGATTCCATTCTTCAACGTGATTTTTGCGGCGTCCGGAAGGAACACTCCCTTCTCGTCCACGATGAATGGCTGGGCCTCTCTTTGAAATGCGCGATTTTCCCAGGCGCTGTCTATTTGCGCCAGTTTTTCTTCAAGC
>DATHGV010000402.1:0-10908 GCA_035490135.1 Candidatus Methylomirabilota bacterium | reverse complement strand
CGTCTCCCCTTCGTGGAAAACGGTTCTGGAGAATGTCGATATAAACCGTGGTGTCGTACAGCAGCTTGGTGGTCCGACTGCCGGCGGACTCGATGAAGTCGAGTTCCGATTCGGGGCGCGGTTTGAGCGGTGTTCGGTGCTCTTCGGGCTTAAGGCGTCTAAGGGTGCTCTGAAATTCAGAATTCAAGGTCAGCCTCGTGGTCGATGGTGCCACGGCGAGCAAGCAGCCACTCAGCGTAGTCGTCAGCGACCGCAATGTTAGCCAGCGCCAGCTCGATGAGATCGGTATCAGAAACAACTCCGGTGCGCTTCTTTGCCTGTGCCACCAGGGCCTTAGGCATTCTACCCCGGACCACTTGGTCCCTTTCCCCACGCAACAGGCCTTGCTCTTCGGCGATGACCATCACCTCACGGAGCTTACCAGGCCCGCTAATGCTGGTGCTTTTTCCTATTCTCGAACTGGCAGATTGAGCAGCACGTTTCATCCTATTCTCCTGGCATTGTTATTCTGTAGCACACGCTAGTGCTCATTGTAGCACACGTCTTGATCGAGTGCTGACCCTTTGCGGTGCAGCGATTTTGCAAAGGGCAGGTGCGGGAATAGGAAACCAGCTGATTCCAATGAAGCGAGTTTCTCTGGTGGGTCAGCCAGCATCGCACTAGCGGCATGAATTCCTCAGGACTGTTGCAATACCTGGCGATCTGACCACCCGGCCGACCTCCTTCGTGGGCCGGATTTTAACGTGGCATGCTCGCGTACCTGTTCATTCATGCAAGCGGAGGGAGTGGCCCACGAGGAAGATTTTCGGAGTACCCTCTCGGGCCGGCCGGGAATTCCTGGTAGTGGTCTCCGATTACCGGAGTGATCAGGGGTTGGTTACCGTCGAGTGGCGATACAACTCTGACGAACCAGTTAGCGCGGAGAGTGGTCCTTTAAGAAGCGAGCATCATCACACAGCCGGTTGCGGCTGCAAGTACTATGGCGACGGGTACCATTTGCCGATGCTGAGATACTGGAGTACGGGTATGACGAGCCGATACCGATAGAGAACCGCAATTAAGCGGAAGGTTTTGCCGCCGTGCGGGAGCGCTTACTTTCCCGACCCTGGCGCATCTCTTCGCGCCGTGCGCGGCTGAGGCTATTACGTACGTAAATCCCGTGATTGACACCTTTGTAGAGTTCGCGAAAGCTAGGCAAAAGGAAATTCTTCTCGAACTATAACGACCTGCTCCGCAATTGAGACTCTATCTTTGCTCGAACCACGCTTCGGACACAGAGCGTAGAAAAACGGATGATCTAACAACCTATTTGAAGACAGAAGTAGTAGAAATCCCGAAATTTGAGATGCCTGAGGAGCTATTCGATCCGGCGATGGTTCTTGTCGCAGATGATGATACTGCGACTCGCAATTTGTTGTCTGGACTTCTAAAGGCTCAGGGATATCGTGTTTTCGGCGCGCAGGACGGTCAAGAAGCGCTGGACTTCCTGCTGACTCATGACCCGGCCGTGGCGCTTTTGGATGTCATGATGCTGAAGTGTGCCAGGCCGCGAAGGCTAACCCGGAGACGCGACTCATTCCTATCGTGCTGCTGACAGGCTTAGCTAGCAGCGATGATCGAATTCGCGGAATCACCTGTGGTGCGGATGATTTTCTTAGTAAACCGGTCAACCCAGAAGAACTGTTAGCACGCGTAAAATCATTGGTTCGCCTGAAAGAATTCACGAATGAACTGGAGAGTGCCGAACGGGTATTATTCAGCCTGGTGCTAAGCATTGAGGCGAAAGACCCTTATACAAAAGATCATTGCAATCGGCTGTCGAGATATTCCGTGGCTTTAGCTGAGCGGCTGCGACTTCCGTCACACTTATGCAGGGCCCTGCATCTCGGGGGGATTGTTCACGATATCGGCAAAGTGGCGGTCCCCGAGCACATTCTGCTGAAGGGCGGACCCTTGACCCCGGAAGAGCGAAAGATCATGGAACAACACACGATCGTTGGGGAACGCATCTGCATGCCCCTGAAGTCTCTTCGTCATGTTCTGCCTATCATTCGACATCATCACGAAAAACTTGACGGTTCGGGCTATCCCGACGGACTGAAAGGCGAAGAAATACCTTTGACGGCCCGGATATTGCAAATCGTAGACATTTACGATGCTCTAGCAACGGATCGACCTTACCACAAGGCCATCCAGCCCGAAGAGGTGTTTACGATTATGCATGAGGAAGCAAAGCGAGGTTGGTGGGACGATTCGCTGATTTGCGAGTTTCAGTCAATGATAATGAAGATACCATGAACCGAAACCGCTGTTTAGAAGTATCAACTTTAACCAGTTTTAAAGCTATCAACGCCGTTATATAACGACAAACTATACGACGGCACTGAGACGGGACGAACAGGGCGAATGCCATTAAATCCACCACGGGCTTTGATTGTGAGAGCGCACGCACTTGAAATATTTATTTCAGGCTCGGCGATAACTCTAGGCATCTTTGTGTGGTTATCAATGAAGGATTCTAATTCAGGCTTCAATTTGCTGGCAGGCGCGGCGTTGGTGGTAGCCGGAATTATTCTGTTCGCCTCAGCGATGAAAACTATTCTGAAATATTGATGATAATATTAGCGGCTTTTATTGTGCTGACAGCACTACTGGCATTGGTCTGTTTTGGACTGTCGGTTCTGCTCATCAACATCGTTGGCTGGCTATGGCCCACGAATAGTTCAGGTCGGTTAGATCGCGTCGTCATGATCGCTGGCGCGAAACAAATTAGGAAACAAAAGGAAAAGGCCGCCAAAGTTTCTTAGCGGCCTCCGCTGGCGGCTCTGGCCGCCCACACCGTGCTTCGTCTGGCACTACCTCATCAATCGTCAACAACAATTGTACCAGTCCGTTCAACTTACAGGCATGCTTGTTCCCGCTTGATAACGAACCTTCTCGGCCTCTTCGCGGCAGCCGTGAGTTTCCTGCGATAGCACATTTGACCTCGCCAGAAGCGAACGAAGGTTTGAAAGTTTGTTTTACGTTGGATGGTTAATGCGCTGTGGCAAGCACAGCATTGACAGTCTCTACTATCTGCCGCATACCATCAGGTTTGGACAGGACCGCATCGACGCCAATGGCGGATGTCAGTACTCTATCCGCTGTCAAGGAACTCGCCGTGCAATGTCACCAACCGGGAGAAAGGAACTCGTCCGGTACCTGTGTGTTAAGTGGAATACGCTTCGCAACGAACCGGTTGAATTTGAAGGATTTTTCCTGAGAACTCGAAACTCGATCACCTGGCGTTGCATCGGCGGCATTCGTGACCGCTATTGTGAAACCGAGTTCCGCGTACTTACCTACAGCAGGCAACTCAACTTCCTCCCCTAAGAGGCGCCGCTGCGTACCCAGCATCTGGAACACGAGCGGTGCACCCTGCACCGCGAAACGACTTGGAGAAATTGCACTTTCGCTGCCCTTCTTGGCTGAACATGCGCCTGATCCGTCCTCTTCTTCCGTCAAGGGGTTTCTGCTTCGTCCCAATGAACGTAATCCCCGCGTCCTTAACGGCGCGGACGGACAGTCGCCCAAATTCAATAGGTTCCCTTTCGCAGTTAATCTCCCCGGAATACAGTCTGTAGAGCGACTGTCTTCTACATCGCAGTGAATAGTGTGACCGTCAGCAGTGACCACGTTCACTGAGATCACGTTGTCGCCTGCAGGGGGCAGCTGTGGCGGGACTAGAGCTGGTCGAACTTCGCTGCGAGGACGAAATCGCTTTCAGTGAGGCCGTTGATCTTGTGCGTCCAGGTGGTGATCTCCGCCTTGCCCCAGCCCAGCAGAATATCCGGGTGATGGCCTTGCGATTCCGCTACCTCGCCTACTTTATTCACGAAAGCGAGCGCACCTTTGAAATCGGGAAACGTAAACGACTTCGTAATGTGGTGTTCGTTGACGACCTTCCATCCGGACACCTGCTTCGCCAGGTCTTGCAGTTCTTTACCTTTCAGAGGCGGAACGCCGCCGCGGCACGGGACACAGGTCTTTCCGGCGAGGTCGGCCATATCATCATCCCTTCGCGAGCAAATGGTTTCGCTCTTAGGTTAACACTTTAGGCAAAGCTGTACGGGAACACAACGGGATCCGGGAGTAATCGGCGATTGGCCCATCTCGAAAATTCGATGGCCGTCAGTTCTCTGGATAGGCCGTTGACCGCCCACTTCGGGGGAAGTTACCGACCTCGATACCAACACACCATACATCATCATGTGACTGCCGAGACGCGAACCCTATTTCCAGGGTGTCATCGGAATTTGTCACCACATTTTGCATCGTGGCCCTTGTTTCCGAGGTGACTGTAACATAACGAAAAGTTAGGAGTTCGGACGAGATACGGTGCGATCTTGCACCCAGTGATTCAACTGCTCTCGAAGCCCTTCAAAATTGATCGGTTTCGAGAGGCAAGCTTTGCAACCCGCCTGAAGGATCTGTTCCTGGTCCGTCACTAGAGCATGTGCCGTCACGGCAATCACGGGAATGTCCCCCAGCGCCGGTTTTTGGCGCATCCATGCGATGAGGTCGAGACCATTTTCTGCGCCGAGATTAATGTCGAGTAAGACGGCATCGGGAAGCCGCTTCGCAAGAATCTTGTAACTTGATTCCAAGTTTGCCGCGAACCAGACTTCGTAGCCCTCCATTTCGAGCCAGTCGCAGAGGAGCTCCCGGTTGAGCTGATTGTCTTCCACGACGAGGATATTCTGTTTCAAGCATTCTCCAGAACTTGGCGCGTCACCACGCGCTGCAACTGCTTCATCAACGGTTCTCGCCAAGAATGCTGCTTACGGAAAAGCGATTCGGCATGCGCGTGGATGTACTTTTCTTCTTCCTTGGTGAGATCCTTGCTCGTCAGGACAAATACGGGAAGATCGGCGGTGCGCGGGTTATCGCGCCACTCCGCCAGTAGTTCCAGGCCGCCCATCTTGGGCAGTATTAAATCTAGAATGACTAACTCGGGCAGAGCCTGAGCAACACGTGCTCGGGCCTGCTCGCCGTCGGCAGCAGTTATCACGGAGTACCCGCCCGCTGTGAGCAGGTCTTCGATCATCTCGCGGGTGGCCGCGTCGTCTTCCACCACCAGAATCGCCCGTACCGGCGCTGCCCGTCCACGAGAGCTGAGGCAACGCTCCACAGCAGCCAGCAACGTCGTCTTGTCCACCGGTTTGACCAGATACTCGTCAGCCCCGAGAGCACTTCCGACGCCAGACTTATCCGCGATGGTTACGACAATGAGGGGGATTTTTGAGGTGCGCGGGTCGTTTTTCAATTGCAGCAGGACCTCCAGACCATGGACCGGCTTCATGAGGAGATCCAAAGTGATGGCATCCGGCTGATGTTCAGCCGCCATTTCAGCGGCATGTCCCGCATGATCGCATCGCAAGGTCTCATAACCCGAAGACGTGAGTTGCGACTGGATAAGTTGACCCGTCGCCGCATGGTCTTCAACGATAAGAATTCGCGGGGCTTTTCCCGATCTGGATAAAGCTATGGTTGTCTGGGCAGCCGCATGCGGAGGGGTTGCAAGGAGGGGCAAGGAAAAATGGAAGCAAGTTCCATCGCCGGGCTCACTCTCGATCTCCAGTTTACTCCCGTGAAGTTCCACTAGGCGCGCAGTGATGGCCAGTCCCAGGCCGGTACCTTCTGTGGCGGTGCCCGTTTCTGTGAGGCGAAAGAATGCTTCAAAGATCCGCTGCTGTTCCTGGGGTGCAATTCCTGGTCCATCGTCACGCACTTCCAACCTGACTTGCCCACCCACCTGACGCGCGACCAATTCGATCCTGCCAAGATTCGGGGTGAACTTGATCGCATTGCCGACTAGATTCATGAGGATTTGCTTGAACCGAGTCATGTCGGCGCGGACATATAAACGGGGTACAACGTCCTTGGTCAAGCACTGGGATTTCTTGTCCGCCAACGGTTGCAGGGCGCTGAGCACTTCAGCAAATGCTGAAGCGATGTTTACATCTTCCGGGGCAATCTCCATTCTCCCTGCTTCAATCTTGGAAAGATCCAAGATGTCTGTGATCAGATTAAGCAGGTGCGTTCCGCCCGTGTGTATGTGATCGACGTAGCGTCGCTGGCGATCGTTCAGCGTGCCGTAACGTTCGTCAGCGAGCAGGTCGGAAAAGCCCAGGACTGCATTGAGTGGGGTGCGCAGTTCGTGGCTCATCGTCGATAAGAATTGATCCTTGAACTTAGTGGCGCGCTCCGCTTCTTCTTTCGCTCGGACGAGAGCTTCCTCAGCGCGCTTTTGCAAGGTGATATCGTGGAACACGATGACCCCGCCCCGTAGGTTGCCATTCTCATCCTTGAGAGGCCTGCCCGTGATACTAATCAGAACGCCGTCCGTATTATTGGAATTGCGAACAAAGATCTCTGCTGAATCAACACTTTCGCCTCGGATGGCCCGCGCCAAGGGTACTTCGTTTGGCTCACAAGGAGTCACAGCGTCGGGATGATAAAGACCATACCGGTCTATCCATTCGTCAGGGGTGGTGTCTGTTGCACCGAGACCTAACATTTGCTCCGCGGAGTCATTAAAAAGAAGAAATTTTCCGTTTTCATCGGCAACAACGACACCATCGCCCATACTCCCAAGAATTAATTGCAGAAGTTCCTTCTGCCGTCTGGTCTCCTTCTCTGCCAGTTTATTTTCCGTGATGTCCCGGAAAACAAGCACGACCCCAAAGCTTTCCCCTGTATCCGCCAGAATGGGCGCTGCGCTGTCTTCGATGTCAAACTGCTTGCCGTCCTTCGACAGCAAAACCGTGTGATCGGCAAGGCCCACGATCCTCCCCTCGCGGAACACTTTCTTGACGGGATTTTCCACAGGGTGGCGCGTTTCCGCGTTCACGATGTCGAAGACCAAATCCATGGACTTGCCGCGAGCTTGCTCCAGATTCCACCCTGTAAGCTGCTGGGCGACAGGATTCAAAAAGGTCACAGCGCCGTTCATGTCCGTGGCGATCACCGCGTCACCGATGCTAGAAAGAGTGGTCGAAAACCACTTTTCACTTTTTGCCAGCGCTTCTTGCGCCTTTTTACGTTCGGACAGCTCGCGCTTCAGTAGCGCAAAACACACCACCATCAACGATATGCTCAGAAGCGTCCCAGCGAGCACGGTCCTGGTCGAATTCGTTGCGCTCTCGTCGGCCTGTTGCGTGCGAATCCTTAGGAGATACTTCTCTTCGTTTGTCATTTCCGCAATGAGAGTGCGGATCTGGTCCATCGCCTGTTTTCCGGAACCCTCAAGGACTAGCCCGGTTGCGGCTGCGAGTTCTTTATTCCTTCGGAGATCAACCGTCCTTTGCATCTCCGCCAGTTTCTTTTCTATGAGCGGAGCCAGCGCCTGAATATGTTTCTGCTGATTCGGATTGTCGGAAGTAAGATTCTTCAGGTACGCGACGGTCTGGTCGACGCTCTTTATGGCGGCATGGTACGGCTCGAGGTAGGTCTCGTTTCCCGTGAGCAGGTAGCCTCGCTGTCCGGTTTCTGCGTCGGAGAGATGGCCGACTGTTTCATCGAGCGAATTGAGAACTTCGTAGGTGTGCTCTCGCCACTGGGCGGCCTCGACTAGCAGCCCCGTGCTTCGATAAGATTGCCAGCCAACAAATACCAGAATGGCCGTTGCTATTGCGAATCCCCCAAGAACCAAGCGATTCCCCATTTGCCAGTTCATCTTTCCGCCATATTGCGACGCAGTCTTCGGGGCCAGGCATTAACGACCGGGTCTTGCCGATTCCATTGGCTCATAGGCATTAACGACGGCCTCGAATTCGTCGAGAATTGATCTATCCCACCAGCCGCGCTTCATCTCTTCTCGCATGATGGCCAGGGCCTCTTCCTTGGGAAGAGCCTTGCGGTAGGGCCGGTCGGTAGTTAGCGCGTCGTAAACGTCCGTGACTTGAAGGATGCGCGCGGTGAGTGGAATTTGCTCGCCTTTCAGCCCGTCGGGATACCCGGAGCCGTCCCACTTTTCATGGTGGTGGCGAATGATCGGCAACACGTGGCGGAAGGATCTGAGCGGAGCGCAAATTCGCTCGCCCGTTATGCTGTGCTGCTGCATGATTATTCGCTCTTCCGAAGTCAGTGGTCCAGGTTTGAGCAAAATATGCTCTGGCACGGCCAGCTTGCCGATATCGTGAATAAGAGCACCGCGACGCAGAGCAACGCGGAGGTCCTCAGGCAACCGCAGCCGCTCCGCCACCCTCATGGAGTAGTTCGATAGACGGTCGCAATGCCCTCCCGTGTAGGGGTCTTTTGCTTCGATACTCAGCGCGAGGCTGAACAAAACTGTCTCCGCGTTGTCCAGCTCATCGGTGAATTGTTTCAATCGCAATAGAGAATGCACGCGAGCCAGCAGTTCGCGTTTATTCACGGGCTTGCTGAGAAAGTCATCGGCTCCGCACACAGCTCCATCCACGCGATCATCGGGTCTATTCAATCCGGTAACCAGGACGATGGGGATCATGCGGGTTTCGGGAGCAGATTTTGCTATCTGACAAACAGTGTAGCCCGTCCGTCGCGGCATCACGACGTCTAGCAAGGCCAAATCAATCTCCTGGCTTCTAATCAAACTCAGCGCCTGATCACCATCCTCGGCACAGATCACTTGGTAGCCTTCCGCTGTTAACAATGCGGAAAAAAGCTCGCGATTGGGTTCCTGATCGTCGGCGACCAATATAGTCATCGAAGAATTATCGAAATCGTACACAAGGCCTCTTTGTTGACACTTCCACGTGCTGGTTGGCGGTTGTAGGTTTGCTGACGGCCTCGATATGCTTTTACGCGGCGTTAAATTGACGATTCGATTACTAATTCAGGGTAAATGAAAGGACAACGAGTTCTGGCAATAAGAACTTCAATGTAAGGAATTGGTAACCCTGGTAAGCACACAGAAATTCCTACATCGAGATTTCTGTAGGGAAGGTTTCTTGGCGAGTCATCTGGCCTGGCTTTGATTGCGACGCACGTACGTATTTTACGGGAGAGCTTTAGCCGGTGGGCGGCGGCTAGCGCCTGTAAAAAGCCGCTCGGGTGGTGTTGGTCGCCGAGCGGCTCGATTGCAAATCTAGCTTGTTCTTGTTCTGGACCCAACTAGAGCCCCATATGCTTTCGATACCGCTCCGCGGCATGGTCGCTGAGGCGATCTTGCATTTAATCAGTGCTCTCGACAGCAAGTTGCCGTCGAATGCTGATTCCGCCGAAATTGTGCGCCGGATTAGAATGCACACGCCCGCAAGGGTCCTCGTCGGCCAAGCGGGAGATGCGTATCGCACACAAACACAACTTCAAATGCGTGAAGATCACGTAAAGGCTCGAGACGCAGTCCGCGGATAGCAAATGGACTAGGTTGCCCGCCCAGATGTTGCCATACTTTCTATATAGATGAGGATGAAGCAACATGCGGGCCCCTTCAATTTTTTGGCGTTGTAATCCGAAGCGCAGAGTATGTCCATGCTGTGCGACGCATATTAGTGTGAGTCGTGTTAGTAGATTACGGCGTCTGCCGCGAACTGAATGTCTTGCAAACGTAGTTCTGACAGACACAACTTCGACGCCGCTGATAAAAATGCCCGGCCTGCAGGCCGGGCGTTTTTGCTATGACGGTTTAGGAAACGGCACGCTTGAGCCGAGGGGAGGCCCGCATACTCGTTGCAAACCTACTTCGTTTTCTTCCCGGCGACCTTGCCAGCCCTGATCTTCGCCCATCGGGCTTTCGCCGTTCGGGAAATTCTAGCTCGAACAGCCGCAGACATCGTTCTCTTGCCGTTCGTGCCATTTAGATTGAGCTTCTGACGCGACGTTACCGAGGCCTTGTTGGTGTCGCCGTTTAGCGCCACGATTGCCCTTTGCACCGCGTTCAGTTGCCGGTGCAGCCTCGATTCTTCCTCTTTCAGTGCCGCAATAATATCCATGAAACCTCCTCTCCGTATTAAACACTTGCCGCTGTCAAACTACAAGTCGTCGCGCGAACCCATCCAGCATGTAGGAGTGGGTCAGCAGACGTTGCCAAACTCGCACTCTGGCCCATCTGCTTGCCTTTGTTGCCTGCACGATACGCACTTGGCGTCGGCGAACGTTGCGGTGGATGGCCTGCCAGTCGATGGCGTACCATTGCGCCGCTTCGCTTGAAACCGCACCAAAAGCCTGCGCTGTCGTCATCTGCTTTGCCTCATGAGCCGATTAGTCAAGTTCTCTCATGTGAAGCACCATAAAGGGAAGTCAGCCCGCTTTCGCGTCCGGTGATGTTGCCGAAATGTCTGACTCAACCGGTATCTCCTCTATTACCAAGAAGCCTTCGCTTCCTCCCTGATGTCATAGCCGCACCGCCATCGGTCCACCTCACAGCGGACTTTCCCTTTGCAGGGAGCGATACGGACTTATCCTGTTCCGTTGGAAAGACGCGATAGGTTAGGTTTGTTCTCTACGTCGGCAGTGTGGTTTGCCCATGACGGGTGAAAACAGAAGTCCCCGTACCCACTGCAAAAAGAGCCGCTCAGCATATTAGGCTCTCTCGTAGTGACGGCGCTTATGAACATTGGTGTGTTCTAACCTGTACTATCAAGCCTAGCCCTCTCCACTTTTGTGCTAGTAGATGCACCGTTGCCTCACGGTTTCGGCGCCAACCTTGCGGTGTGCGTACATTGTCCGAGGGCTTCGAACGGTCTGTTGCCTCGCCGCTCCAACCTCGTAGGCTATGTGCGATGGGACGCACAGTCTGATCAGTTCCTCCTTGGTCGAGTAGCCGGGCGCCATTGCTGGTGCCCAGCCCTCTAAGAACCGTGCGTGATACTTTCGCATCACACGGCTCGAGCACTCAGAAACGCCCCCATGAAAAACGAGGACGCGGCCTGATGCAAAACGAAT
>DATHGV010000401.1:0-15663 GCA_035490135.1 Candidatus Methylomirabilota bacterium | reverse complement strand
CGGAACAGCATTTAATCTGATGAGCCCTGGGCTAGACGTGACGCGCGCCAGTTATCGCGAGGCAGGGCACGGGCAGCAATTGCTGGAGCCGAACCACATTTACATGATCCATTTTGAAAATCTGATCACCAGCAACGTTTTCAAAAAGGATCATCGCGTCCGCGTTCAGATTTCAGGCAGTTTCTTTCCGAACTTTTCGCGTAATCCACAAACCGGGGATTCGGAGCGAATTTCTGCCAACATGAAGAAAGCGCAGATTACAATTTATTCGGATCGCGAACATCCTTCGCGAATTATTCTGCCGGTCGCGGGCAACTAACGTGCGAGCAAAACCTAACATCTGTAACGTTCGTCTCACCGTTCGACTTTGGAGGGTCTCCTGAATCAGCGGCATATTACTGCCTTGCTGGCGTCGCTGATTGCGATGACATTTTCCTGCCTGGCACAGCGGGAGCCTGTTCTGAAGCAGATCGATGAGCCGCATCCTTATTATTTTCGCGAAATGTATTTGCCGCAGCTTACTACCGGGCCCAGTGCGGTTGCATGGTCCGCCGATTCGAAATCGCTCGTTTATTCGATGGCTGGATCGCTATGGCGGCAAAATCTGGAATCTAGCGAGGCGGAACAACTCACTTGGGGCGCTGGATACGATTACCAGCCCGATTGTTCCCCGGATGGCAAATGGATAATTTACAGCTCCTATGTGAACGATGCGGTGGAGCTATGGGTTCTCGACTTGGGAGACAAGAAGGCGCACCAGCTTACTTCTGAGGGCGCGGTGAACCTGGAGCCGCGATTCTCTCCGGACGGCAAGCGCGTAGCATTTGTCTCTACTTATTACAACCGGCGCTTTCACATTTTTGTCGCCGATTTTAATGAAGGCAAATTATCCAACGTCCAGCGGCTTACGGGAGAAACCCGCAGCACACTTCCTCGCTACTATTACAGCCAATTCGATCATGAGATTAGTCCGGTGTGGTCTGGCGATGGCTCGGAAATATTATTCGTTTCGAATCGCAACCATATTTATGGCACTGGCGGCTTTTGGCGAATGAAAGCCGAACCCGGGGCGGCGGCCCGTGAAATCCACTATGAAGAGACCACCTGGAAAGCGCGCCCGGACTTTTCGCCCGACGGAAAACGGTTGGTCTACGGATCTTACCTAGGTCAACAATGGCACCAGCTTTGGCTAATGCCAGCGGAAGGCGGCGACGCCTTTCCAATTTCCTACGGAGAGTTCGACAACATTAATCCGCGCTGGTCCCCCGATGGCAAGCGCATCGCATTCATCTCCAATCGTGGCGGGAACACTTCGTCGTGGACACAAGAAATTCCGGGCGGTAGGCAGACGCAGATCGTCGCCACCAAACGGAATTACCTGCGGCTGACCGGTACGTTAACGCTACGAATACTGGACGAAAATAATCGGCCTTCTCCGGCGCGCGTGTTGGTCGTTGATAAAGATCAACGTGCGTATGCGCCGGATGACGCGTGGATGCATGCTGACGATAGTTTCGTTCGCTCCGAGCGGCCGTTCGAAGCCCATTATTTTCACAGCGCCGGCGTATCGCAGTTGACCGTGCCGGCCGGAACTATAAACGTCGGAGTGATGAAGGGTCTCGAGTACGCATTTGAGCAGCAGACCGTAAAAATTTCTGACGCGCAGAATGCCGAAATTACCGTACATCTCCATCCGCTAAAAATTCCGCAGGAAGCGAGTCGGCATTGGGTCAGCGGCGATGTTCATGTGCACATGAATTATGGTGGCGCGTATCGCAACACGCCCAGTCGGCTGGTGGCCCAAGCCGCTGCCGAGAACCTTTCCATCGTGGAAGACCTCATCGTAAATAAAGAGCGACGCTTTCCAGACATTAAATATTTCAGCCCTCTGCCGGATCCCGCTTCGACTGCGACGACATTGGTGCTGCACAGTCAGGAATATCACACCAGCTATTGGGGGCACCTGGGGCTACTCAATTTGACCAGCAACATTTTGTTGCCCGGGTATGCTGGCTATCCAGGTACCGCGGCAGCGAGCCTGTTTCCTTCCAATGCAAATATCGCAGATCTCGCGCACGAACAACACGCGTTGGTCGGATATGTGCACCCATACGACAGCGTGCCGGACCCTAGCAAAGACGAATCCGTAAATCATGAATTGCCCGTCGATCTCGCACTTGGAAAAGTGGATTACATCGAAGCACTAGGCTTCGCTGACCACAAAGCCACCGCACAAGTGTGGTACCGGCTTCTCAATTGCGGATTTCATCTGCCTGCGGCTGCGGGGACGGACGCCATGGCGAACTACGCATCCTTGCGCGGCCCTGTTGGGCTGAATCGTGTATACGCTGAAGTGCCGATTGGTCCTCTTAAAATTGACGCTTGGTTGAACGCCGTGAAACGAGGGCAGACGTTTGCGACCAACGGGCCGCTCCTTAGTCTGAAATTGAATGGGAAAGAAGTTGGAGATACGCTTCAACTGCCGGCAGGGAAGAGCGAGGTGAAGCTCACCGCATGGCTACGTTCGTTTGTGCCCATGAATCGTCTTGAGTTGATTTGCAATGGCAAGGTTGCGCGTGAACTGAAACTAAACTCCAATGGGCAGAGCGCCGACATCGAAGATGTAATTTCCGGTTTGCAGTCCGGTTGGTGTTTGCTTCGGGCTTCGAGTGATAAAGCCACGTATCCATTGCTTGATTTGTATCCCTATGCGACGACTAGCCCGATCTACATCGCTGTTGCCGACTCTTCGCCCATTCAGAAAGAGGATGCCGCCTACTTTGAGGTTTGGATCGATCGCATGATCGCGTCGGCGAAGGGCTTTCAAGATTGGAACAACGCAGAAGAGAAATCCGCGGTGTTGCAGCAGCTAACGGAGGCGCGCGCGGTGTACGGGCATTTAAAATAATGAACTCGCTGAGACTCCCTGCTGTAGTTATGTGACCGTCTAAACCAACTCTCCCGGTAAATCTTGTTGTACGATATTGAGCAATCCATGAGCATCCAAGCAAAAACATTGCCGGGACGTTATTACACCGACCCGAATTTATTCGAACGAGAATTGGAAACAATCTTCTGTCAGATGTGGTTCTGCAGCGGGCGCGCTGAACAAATCCCCAACCCCGGCGACTATTTTTTGTGCGAGGTCGCAGGCGAAAGCCTCATTGTTACCCGCGAGAATAGCGGTGGGATTCATGCTTTCTACAACGTTTGTCGGCACCGTGGAACACGCATCTGTCGTGAAGAGCGCGGAAAATTCCCTGGTCGCATTCAATGCCCGTATCACGGCTGGACTTATGGATTGGATGGGAAACTCCTCGGTGCCCCGCACATGGACGAAGCCGGCTTTCGCCGAGAGGACTACCCGCTGCACGCGGTGCACGCTGAAGTGTGGGACGGACACATCTTCCTGAATTTGGCAGCGCAGCCGGAACCGCTTAAGGCGCAACTGGCAGATCTTCCTGAGAAATTCAGTCCTTGGGGGATGCGCGATCTGTGCACATTCAAAAAGTATGCCTACGATGTGAAGGCCAATTGGAAGCTGATCATCTCGAACTACAATGAGTGCTTGCACTGTCCGATACTTCATCCCATGTTGAGCCGGGTCTCCGATTCGATGAGCGGAAACAACGACCAACCGCAACCCACCTACATCGGCGGCTCGATGGAATTCCGCGGCGCAGCGCAGACGATGACCAGTGACGGGCAACGGCGCCGGGATTATCTTCCAGGTCTCAACGAAGCGCAACGTAAGACAGTCCTTTATTACACCATCTACCCGAATCTGCTGCTCAGCCTGCATCCAGACTACGTGATGGCTCATCGGCTGTGGCCGCAGTCTGTGGACCGCACCGAAGTAATTTGCGAATGGTATTTCCATCCGAAAGAGATGGCGAAACCGGATTTTGAGGGAGATGACGCGGTGCAGTTCTGGGACGCGACCAATCGTGAAGATTGGGCTATTTCTGAACTTTCGCAGAAGGGTATTAGTTCTCGTGCGTATGTGCCGGGACCTTATTCCATACGCGAGCGACTTCCTTTAGCATTCGATCGCATGATTCTCGATCGCGAGCGCGAAAGCGAAAGAAGTTAGCGCCTCTGTAACTCGATCGAACGCGATGCACGCTAGAGGCTTTACGATTGATGATCAGAATTGGGTTTGGTCTCTTTCGATTTGTGGAGCGCACGCGACTTGCTGGAGACGAGTCCGAAGTCTCACCCAGACTTGATATGTAATTAAAAAAAACACGATAATTTCGCTGCCAATTATTCGCGCACAACCTGTTAAACTCCGGGCTTCATTAATCAGAAATATCAACGTTGGTGTGCACCGGAGTTTTTATGAACCATTTTGTAATTGCATTGCTAGCGCTGCTACAGAGCCTTGCGGCCCCTTCCTCCACAAATCAATATGCCCCGGACACGCCAGAGCCCGACTCCGTCGAAGCCATTGCCAAAGCAACCACCGATCCGCATTTTCTCTCGCCCTGGGTCTCCTATCTTCCGCAATCCTCCACGGTCGTATCGCCCCAAAAATTTCTCGGCCGCATCCCCGGCGCGCCAGGCGAATTCGTCGACAGTGCTAAGGCATACGCATACTGCCGAGCGCTAGCCGCTTCGTCTCCTCGCGTGCGCGTTTTCACCATCGGCCGTAGCGAAGAAGGCCGCGACATCGTGATGCTGGCTATCGCTGATGAATCGGGCATCGGCGACCTCGACCGCCTCAAAGCCGCCACTGCCGCCCTCGCCGATCCGCGCGGTACCGATCAAGCCGCCGCCGAAAAACTGATCGCCACTTCGCGCCTCATTTATTATTTCAATGCCGCGCTGCATTCCGATGAAACCGGTTCCACGGAAGCGATGCTCGAGCTCGCGTACCGTCTCGCCGTTTCCGAAACCTCCATGATCCAGGGCATTCGCAGCAAACTCGTTGTGCTGATCAATCCGGTCTCAAATCCCGATGGCCGCGACAAAGTAGTGGAATGGTTCTATCGCTACTTAAAAGGTAAAACCGATCGCTCCAGCCTCCCGCGGATGTCTCCGCCGTACTGGTCCAAGTACGCTTTCGTGGACATTAATCGCGACACTCATCAGCAAACACACGAGACCACGAAGGCCGTCCATCGCATGTTTTACGAATGGCATCCCACCGTTGTTCACGATCTTCACGAAGGCTCGCCGTTCATGATGACCTGGAACGGCACCGGCCCGTACAACCCCAATATCGATCCCATCACCTACAGCGAATTTCTGGAGATGAGTTTTCATGAAGTGCAAGCGATGACCGCTATGGGCATGCCAGGAGTTTCCACCTGGAATTTCGGCGAAGCGTTCAGCCATCTCTATCTTGATTCCGTGGCCATGAATCACAACAGCATCGGCCGCGGCTACGAAACCTGGGGAAACGGCTCAGCCGAAACGATGAAGCGCAGCATTCCCAAAACCGCTCTTACCATGGAATGGTACCGGCCCGTTCCTCCACCGAGCGCCGAAGTGGTTTGGTCCGCTCGCGACAATCTCAATTATCAGGAAACCGGCGCGCTCGCTGTCCTGGACTACGCCGCGCGCAATTCGAAAGAGATGCTTCGCAATTTCTACAGAAAGGGCTGGGATTCCTGGCGCAAAGGACTTGACCAACCGCCTTACGCATTTGTCATCCCTGAAGATCAGGGTGACCGGACGCGCGTCGCTCAAATGGTCGGCCGCCTGCTGGCGCAACACATCGAGGTTAGCCGCGCGCAAAACTCTCTAAATCTGAAAGAAGGGAATTATCCCGCGGGCAGTTACGTTGTTCGGCTCGACCAACCATACCGGAATTACGCCGTCGATCTGCTCACTCCGCAGAATTTTCCGAAAGGAGGCGGTGAGCCTTATGACGACGTTTCTTGGGAATTGCCCGCGCACTATCACTTGAACGCCATTCCGATTGCCGACCCTTCGATCCACGCCGCCGCTCTAACTCCTCTAAAAGAGGAACCGCATCCGGCCGGCAACGTTTCCGGCTCGGGCCCGATATTCCTTCTGAAAGATACTGGCCAGGAAGGTTTGATAGCGGCGCGGTACAGGCTCTCCGGATTCGAAATAGAAATCGCAGAAAAATCCTTTCGCGTCGGCGATAGGGACTTCCCATCCGGTTCCTGGATCCTCCGCTCGCAGGATGGTTTGCTGCCGGCTCTTCGCAGCACCGCAACCGAGTTGGGGGTCGATTTCACCAGCGTCGCTGCGGCACCCGAAGTGTCTCGCCACAAAACAAAAGCGCCGCGCATCGGAGTGTGGGTTCCGTGGGCCGACACCGATTCTATCGGCTGGATTCGCTATGCACTCGACCAACGCAAAGTTCCGTATAGCTACATTCGAGACGAAGACATTCGCGAAGGTGCGCTTCGCGATCGCATCGATGTTTTGATTTACGGCCACGTTGATCTGGAATTAGCAGAGCAGATTCAGGGCCTGCCAAAAGTCTGGGGACCGATGCCGTTCAAGAAAACTCCGCAGACTCCTAGCTTTGGCACTCCGGCCGAGTCCGATGACATCACCGGAGGCATCGGCTGGGAAGGGCTCGCCAAACTGCAATCTTTCGTGAACGACGGCGGCCTTCTGGTCACTTTAGGCAGCGGCTCCATGCTTGCGCTTGAAGGAGGAATCGTCCGCGGAGTTCGTCGTGCTTCGGGCGGCGTGCCGCGCAGCAGTGCAGGAGGCGGCTCCGACGCCGCTGCCGCGGCCATGGAATCGGTGACGCGTACGCCGGGAGCGCACGTGCGCGCCACCTTCGCGCGACCGGATCACCCAATCGCATACGGTTATCCCGTTCGCACTACGCTGTTCCGCCAAAATTTTCCGCTTTACGATACTCCGCGAAGTTGGCTGCGCATGGCCTACTGCACCACGTGTCTCGATGGCCCCGTAGATCACAGTGCAGTCGTTCTCGAATGGGGAGATCGTGAAGGCGCTTCGCTGCTGGTCAGCGGCCAGGTTTGGGGCGCATCGGGATTGATCGGTCGCCCAGCAATTTTAGATATGCCCGCCGGCAAAGGCCATGTCGTAGCTTTCAACTTCAATCCATTTCATCGCGACCTAAATCGCGGCGACCACCGCCTGGTCTGGAACGCCATAATAAACTGGCAAGCTATCCTGGCTCAGCAAACCAGCCTGCCGCACGGTCCACTAGAGGAAACCGAATAGGAATCGTCGCGAGGGGAAATTCCGTCGCGCTCGGATTACCGATGCAGTGAAGAAAAAAAATGCCGACAGCCTTTTCTGCCGCTGCCGGCAACTGATCGAGTGTCGAAAACGCAGTCCGTGATACGCTCGATGTTATGCGGATTTTTTTTGTCCTCCTCTGGTGCTATTTAGCTGCTAGTGCCAGCGTCGCCCGCGAGCCCGAATCGGACAAGGTATCCCCTCCCGCTGTTTTTCTTATCACCATAGATACTCTGCGTGCCGACCACGTTCACTGCTATGGGTACGACCGAATCCGAACTCCCGCGCTAGATCTACTGGCAGAGCAAGGAATCCGCTTCACTCAAGCATTCACACCAAGCCCCGTCACTAATAGCTCGCACACGAGCATTATGACTGGGCTTTTGCCGAGCTCGCACGGAGTCAGCGACTTCGGCGTCCCTTTGGCGACTAAATATCCTACCTTGGCAGAATTGCTCAAGAAAGGAGGCTACCGCACTGCGGCATTCATAGGCGCCGTGATCCTCGACAGCAAGAGTCTCGCACCCGGTCTCGATCGCGGTTTCGAGTACTACGATAACTTCCCAGAGATCGTGACAACCAAGTCCCGGTGGGGACGCCTCGAGCGCCGAGGTATGGAGGTAGAGCAACGTGCAGAATCGTGGCTCAACGCGCACCCAGCCGGCGCACACTTCGTTTGGGTGCACTTGTACGATCCGCACGATCCGTACGAGCCTCCTCCGCCGTACTCCGAAGTTTACAAGGACCGGCCCTACGACGGAGAAATTGCCTACGCGGATTCGGCATTGGGTCACTTCCTCGCTTACCTCAAGAAACAGGGATGGTATGAGGGAGCATTGATTGTTGTCGTGGGAGATCACGGAGAAGGACTCGGCGAGCATCACGAAGACACTCACGGCATTTTCCTCTACGATTCGACGACCCATGTACCTCTAATTGTGAAGCTGCCGGAGGAACGCGATGCGGGCAGGGCGGTTGGCGCGCAGGTCCGCACAACGGACATCATGCCCACGATTCTGGGCTTGCTCGGCGTCGCGGTTCCGGCGAGTCTGGATGGCGATTCTCTGGAACCGTTCTTTACCGGCCTTGAGGCGGCTCCCCGCACCGTTTTCGGTGAAACCGAATACCCGCTGCAGTTTGGATGGGCCCCGCTGCGGTCGATTCGAAAGGAAGGCTTCAAGTTTATCGAAGCGCCGAAGCCAGAACTCTACGACCTCCATGCCGACCCCGGGGAATCACTCAACCATTACGAGCCCTGGGATGGAACGGTTCAGAGCCTGCGGAGGGCACTGGCGGAGTTAAGCACCAAATCACGGACGAGTGGGAAAACTTTGCCCGCAGCTGTCTCCGCGAACACCATCGACGAATTGCATGCGCTCGGGTATTTGGGCTCTGCCGACGCTCGAAGTGCGACGGATGTTCCCCAACCCTCGTTGTTGCCCGATCCCAAAGACAAGATTGGGGAACAGAATCTGCTGCACACCGCGATGATGTCGTCAGAGGATGGTGAGCCGGATAAGGCTCGAGTGGCGCTTGAGAAAGTGCTGCAATTGGACGAAAGCTCGGCGATTGCTCGTAGACAACTGGGCCGGATTGAGATGGCTTCAGGGAATTACGTCAAAGCTGCCGGCTATCTGCGACGGGCGCGCGACACGCACCCGAATGACGCGACGGTCGCGATCGAATACGGGCGGGCGCTCGAGGCGAGCGGCGATCTGTCAGGCGCGCGGGACGCGCTGCTGGCGAGCCTCAAGTTGAACCCGGACCAATTTGAAGTGCGGCTCCAGCTCGGACGGGTGTATCTGGGGTTGAACGATTCGAACGCCGCGGAAGACCAATTTGCAGCCGCGGTACTCTTGCAGCCCGGAAGTTCAGAAGCACAGATCAATCTGGCAAAGGCGCTGATCCAGCAGAAAAAGTTTGCTGAAGCCGTGGGGCTGCTGGAAGCGGTTGCCGAGCCTTCGAGCCGCAATCCTGAAATATTTGAGTTACTCGCGCAGGTTTACACTAGCCTGGGGCGCAGGCAAGACGCGCAGCGCTCTCAATTGCGGGCCCAGTCGCTGCAAAACTCGAAACGGCCGCAGTGAGCGGCCGTCCGATGAAATCAAGGCAAATCCCGGCGTCGAGAGAAAAATCCGTACGCTCACATGGACCATGAGAAAACCACGCCGGTGATCGCCAAGCACGATTTTGTCGGAGTCGGCGCAAGGGCTTTATGCTCTGGTAGCAGAAAATAAATTCGGAGACCAGCGGCAGGCCCCTCCCCTACGGTTTCGCTCTGTCAACGACTTTTTCTATTTAATCCTTCCGTCATCGGGCGGAGGTCTTCAGCTTGGCGGCCTCGGCGCGCTCCTGTGCGGCATCCGCGGCGCGGCCCAGCTTCTCATATTCGTCCGCAAGGAAGGAATGCGCCTCGCCGGAGTCCGTTTGTACCGCCGCGGCCTTTTCCAGGTAGGGCAGAGCCTCGGCGAAAGTGCCGTTCAGAAACAGCATGCGCCCCAGAAGCAGGTTCGCGCGGTAATGGTCCGGCTCTCCCTCGAGAACTACGAGCAGGTTCTTGGCTGCTTCTTCAGGCCGTCCAGTGCGGGCATAAATGGAGGCCAAAGAATAGCGGGCGTCGCTCCAATCGGGCCGGTTTTCCACTAAGATTTCGAAATGCGCGGCAGCGGTCTTCAGATCGCCGGTTTCGTAGAGGCAGATGGCCAGTTCGTACTGCGCCATCAGCGCATCCGGCCGCAACTCAATGGCTTTGCGCAGGGGAGGAATGGCCTCGGCAAAGTTGCCCTCGCGCGAGTAAGCAATGCCCAGGTAGTACTGTGCCGCCTGGATTTGCGGGTCTTTGGCCACCACGCGCAGCAGCAGCGGGATGACGCTGGCTTCCTTCCCCTCCTCGATGGCCAGGCTGGCATCGTGCATATCGTTGGCAACATCGATACGGTCTTTGGGATCAATGCGGGTGGGCGGGCTGGTCTTGCCAGAGGCCACGTAGCCCAGCGCGGAGAGCTTTTCCCTGCTCTTTTCGTCAAGTCCGTCCTGCAAGGCCTGCGGTGCGCCTTCGCTGATTCGCTTCACGAAACTATCCAACTGGATTGCGGGGCGCACTGCGGCGGTGTGGTTGCCCGGATAGAGGTTTATTTTGGCACCAGGGTCTGAGGCCAGATCGTAAAGCTCCGGAGATGGCGCGCGCACGTAAAGCTGGCTCCCAACGCGTAGGGAAACAAGCGCGCTCCATCCGAACGAGCGTTCGGAGTGGTCGCCGGTGGCAAGCGACGGACGGTATCCCGGGTGTGGATTTCCGATGAGAGGTAGCAGCGAACGGCCCTGCATTGCCGGAGGCGGTGTCTGCCCCAGTCCTTCGAGGACGGTGGGTGCCAGATCTACCAGGCTCGCCGTGGCATTCACACGTTTGCCTACAAAACGATTGCCGGGAAGTTTTACGAGCAGGGGCACGTGGATCGTAGAGTCGTAAAGAAAGATACTGTGGGTCAGTTCGCCGTGCTCGCCCAGAGATTCGCCGTGATCGGCGGCGACAGCGATCAACGAATTGTCATACAGTCCCTGACTCCGCAAATAGTCAAGCAGCTTCCCTACAGTGGCGTCCACGTAGGCGATGCCGCCGTTGTACGGAGCGTTCGGAAACCGGCTGCGGAACGGTTCGGGTGGATTGTATGGGTCGTGGGCGTCCCACAGGTGAAACCACAGAAAAAACGGGCTGCCCTTTTGCTGGCCGAGCCATTCGAGCACGTACCCCAGGGTCACCTCGCCCCGGCGCTGCATGGAAGCCTCGCGGCGCTCCCCCGTCTTCTGCCGATGAAAGCCCGCGTTGTAGATATCGAAGCCACGCTCGAATCCGGAGGCAAACCCGTTTTTCGGATCGAGAATGATGCTACCTACGAAGGCCCCCGTGTGGTAACCCTGGGAGTGAAGAATATCCGGTAGAAATGGGACGCTTGGAGGCAGGCGATCGCCGAAGTTGCGGATGCCGTGGTACTGAGGATAAGTCCCCGTGAGTATGGTCGCGTGAGAGACCGGCGTGATGGGTGCCTGAGAGTAGGCATGCTCGAATACCACGCTCTGACTCGCCAGCGCATCCAGTTGCGGCGTCAAACCCAGCTTTGAGCCTAGAAAGCCCATCCGGTCTGCTCGGACCGTATCCAATGTTATTAGAATGACGTTAGGCGGGTCTGTGGCTGCCGCGGCGAGCGCGGGAAACAGAACGAAGAGGCAAAGGATAATGGCGCGCCGCATAAATGAAAAAGGAGTCTGCATTGTAGCAGACTCCTTTTTGGGAACCGCAGAGCTGGAGATCAGAAAATGATCTTCGCCCCGATTTGCGCCGCGCGAGCGCCGCCTTGGGAAAGGTACGGGTTTCCCGAGGCGATATCCGGTGTCTGTCCGAAATTCGAGAAGCTACTGCTCGTGAGTCTGGTGCTGCTGGGGAACGAATTGAAGTTAGGATGATTCAACAGGTTGAAGACCTCAAAGCGAACCTGGAGGCTCAGCTTTTCCGTGAGCTTGGTGGTCTTAATGACGTTAAAATCCCACTGCCGGAATCCGGGCCCGCGGAAACTGTTGCGGCCGCAGGTCCCTATGGTGTTGGGGTCCGGTATGGAGAATATCGCGTCGGCATTTGTGATGCTGGCGTTTCTAGGGTCACTGAACTGGTATATAGGCTTTACTCCCGAACAGTTTGGCCTTTGGTAGACCAGGTCCTGGCCGGATTCGTCGGCGGAGGAGCTCAGCAACGGGGTCCAGGGACGCCCAGTCAGAGCCGTCACTATCGAGCCGATCTGCCAGCCCTCTCCCAAACGTCCTGCGGCGCGCAAGCGAGGAATGTCGTAGACCACGCCAGCATTGAAGTTTAGTCGGACATCGGTGTCGCAAGGGCCTTGGTTGCTGCTGGGATTGTAAGGATTCTCCTCGATCGGAAGTGTAGAGGCACCGCCGCGGTTCACGGAATTGGTGTCTATGCAGTTCGACCAGGTGAAATTGAGCATGGTATTGAGCCCATGCCACTCGCGCTGGCGGTAAGTCACTTGCAGGGCGTTGTAGCGCTGGTACCCGTCGTTGGTCAACTGAATTACGTAAAGGAAGTTGGGCACGCCATTCAACTGGTACAAGGAATCGAACGGTCGTGCGCAATTCCCGGTGGTCATTTGCACATCATTCACCGTATCCCAGCACCCAACAGGCCGGTTATTCAGGCTACGGTTTAGAAGACTATTTGTTCCGTGTGTGCCAAGGTAGCTGACAGTGATTGCGTTGTTTCTGAATAGCTCCTGTTGAAGTGTGAGGTTATAATACTGGATTCTCGGCGTCTTCAAATCGGGAACGGTTCCAAAAATGTTAAACGGCGGTGTGGCCGTGGGATTGGCGCCAAAGGTCTGGAAAGGAATGTTCGGGTTCGGACTTCCCGCTTGCGGACCGATGCAAACGAAGGCCGGCGTAGTGCCAGGAGCATTGGTTGCCGGGTTGTAGCAAGTGTCCGGCCCGAAGGGCTGGAACAAAACCGGAAGGGTCGCATCTGCTCCGCCCGACGCTGTAACCGAGAACACACCGAGGTCAGAGTTTGTAAAAGCTCCGGCTCGGGCCCCCTGGAAAGTGTAAGGGGCGCTGATGGCGGAAAAATTCGCCACGTCGTAGGCCATGGCGTAACCAACTCGGAGAGCCGTCTTGCCATTACCGAAGACGTCCCAAGCCAATCCAGCGCGTGGGCCAAAGTTCTTAAGGTCCAGGTTATAGAGACGAGGGAAACCCTGCTGCACCTGAACCAGGC
Organism: Candidatus Methylomirabilota bacterium; assembly: GCA_035490135.1. Classification (GTDB taxonomy): domain Bacteria; phylum Acidobacteriota; class Terriglobia; order Acidiferrales; family UBA7541; genus Acidiferrum. The sequence goes on along the minus strand of DATHGV010000401.1, from coordinate 2,687 downwards.
CATTCGGAAACCCGGTCGGCGCGCAGACTGTTGGCTCAGGCGGAGCGCAGGGGAAAAAATTGGATTCAATCTTGTCGGCGTCACCCAACGCACCATTGAGGTCCCAGCGCAAGCCATAGCTGACCGTCACGCGCGGGGTGACTTTCCATTCGTCCTGGAAAAACAATCCCATCGAGGGCTGGTAGAGGTGCCGTGAAGTATCGCCAAAGGAGCGGCCAGCCTGGTCCAGGCGGCCGGTAAGCAACTGGTCAATCAGGGTCTCAAAATCGGTTTGGAAACTAATGAGGCCAGTCCGCGCGCGATTTCGCAGGCTATACGTGGAAGCGTACTGATAGTTACCGCCAAACTTGAAGGCATGCTTGCCCTTCATCCACGAAACCTTGGCCGAAGTATCATAAGTCTGCGTAGGGCGGGTGCTGAGGGGGTAGCCCTGAATGCCTCCAGGGTTTCCGTAGGTCACCGAACTGGCATAGACCGGAGGCACACCGAAATCGGCCGGGTTCAGGGGGCCGGTGTCGATGCCCAGGCTCTTGGGATCAACCTTGTTATTTGGCGCCAGAATTTGTGAGTAACGCGACCAGTTGAAGCGCACGTCGAGAATTTTGTTGGGAGACATGCTATAGGTCCAGGTGGCACCGGCCAATTGCACGCGTGTGGGAGCGATGGAGTTGAATGCGTCGGGTGGGAGGCCGCTGCCAGGCGCCGGCGGAAGCGTATATCCTCCGAGAGGCGCAGACTGGGTGCTGTCCGCAAACGTATAGCGCCCTGAGACATTCATCTTGTCGTTCATCTTATGGTCAATCCGGAAGATGTAGCTGCCCATCTTGTCCGTATTGGGGCTGGAAATGGTCTGCGTGAACCCGCCAGTGGGCACTGCGGCGTTAGCCGCGGCGGGTGTGCACGAGACAAACCCACCAGCGCCATTCGAGCACGGGTAATACTTCAGGAGGTTCATTCCAGCCGTATTCAGTGGCAAATTACTGGAGTTGACAGCGGGATTAGCGAAGTCCGCCAAGGCCGCAGCCAAGTCACCTTGCGTCGGAATGAGGACATCATAGGGCTCCAGCGCTTTGTTGCGCTGGCCTTCATATGCAAAGAAGAAAAATGTGCGGTCCTTGACGATCGGCCCGCCCACCGTTCCTCCATAATTGTGATTGTGATAGGGGAGCGTGGTTGGGGAGAAGAAGTTCTTGGCGTTCAACCAGTCGTAGTCTCCAAAATAGAAGGCCGTGCCGTGGAAGTTGTTGGTACCGCTCTTCAGCGTCACGTTGACCGCCGCCCCACCCTTAACGCCGTTCTCAGCCGTCGGAAGTTGCTGGACGGTATACTCCGCGATGGAATCGTTACCCAGGACGGAGGCCGGAACACCCAAGACGCCCGGCTGGCCAATGACCTCGCTGCCGTAGAAACGGTCGTTGTTCGGCATGCCGTCAATCATGTAATTGTTGGCGGTGGTGCGCTGGCCGCTGACGCTAACGTCCAGGAACCCGCCACCGGGCGTGCGCTGCACTCCCGGAGTAAGAGCCAGGATGGACTTAAAATCGCGACCCTCCGTCGGTAGATCCACGATTGACTTCGTGTCCACTTCGTTGTTCACTCCCGAGGAGAACTCCACCAGCGTGCTGAGTGCTTCCACCGTGACGGTTTCCGTGGCCGCGCCCAACTCAAGCCGGAAATCCGCCTTGGTCTCCTGGGCGACGGTAACTGTCACATTGCGCACCGTCGTTTTGAACCCCTGCGAGGAGACCGAGACCTTATAGACGCAAATAGCCATGTCGGGTAGCTGGTATTCACCGGCGCTGCCCGATGTCACGACACGCGTCTGGTTGGTGTCCGGACAGACGGCCGAGATAGTCGCGCCCCCCACTGCGGCGCCGCTCGGATCCATCACGGTTCCGGTAATTTCACCGGTAGTGATTTGCGCAGGCAGACAAAGCGCACACCCAAGAATCAGTATGAGTGCACAGGAATAGCGCAATGAATAGGACTTAAGCATTGGACCCCACCCCTTCGGCAAAATTGAAGCACCCCGTGGCCTGACCCTATAACTTGCGGTGATTCTATTCTGGGAGGAGTTTTTGTCAACAAAAATCCAGATAATTCTACAAATGGAACGTTGCTACTTTGTGAATCCTCGTCTGAGCCAAATTGCGATCGCGCTTTAGGAGCGCCCCAGGACCCAGGAGATGAGCGTCGGTAATGCTCCGAATCGGAGGATCGCCGCCGATATCTTCCCGTCGATGCGCTCGCGCGGGACGGGCTCTGACCGGTCAGCCGAATGCTTGGAGAATGTTTGTTGGAGACTTAGAAAAGCTGTTACAGTCGACGTGATCGAGCTAGTGGAAGTATGAGAGTTCCAGGCAATACGGCGATCCTCGGATTACCCCGAGCACACCGGCGCCGCGCCGCGCTGCTTCTTGCGGCACTCCAAACGATTCTCCCAATAGTGGCGCTGTTTTTTGGACTGTCTGCATTCGCCCGCGCGGACGATTTTTGGAAGCAGAAGCCTCCCGCGCGGTGGTCGCACGCAGAAGCCCTGAGGCTTGTGCGACACTCGCCTTGGGCGAAGGTGGAAGTTGTGGTGTTTCTCCAGGGAGAGAATCAAGCGAGCTATAGTATTCCCACCGGCACGAAGCACTGCGACCCCGATGCCATCGATGCAAACGGGAACTGCTTGCAGAAATTGC
>DATHGV010000400.1:0-7039 GCA_035490135.1 Candidatus Methylomirabilota bacterium | reverse complement strand
GCATGCATGGCGGTGACGCAAGTTTATGGACAAGCGCAGAAACCTGAAAGCAAGCCGCCTGAAACAAGGACGATAGTGCTCAAGGCCGCAAGGTTGTTCGACGGCAAGAGCAATTCTTTGGTGACGCCGGGCCTCGTCATTGTGACCGGCGGAAAGATTTCCACCACTGGTGCGAGTGTCACGGTGCCGGCCGGAGCGGAAATAATCGATCTGGGAGATGTGACACTGTTGCCAGGATTTATCGACGCGCATACGCATCTGACCGGAATGTACACCACCGACTATAAACAGGCGGCGCTGGACGGACTACAAAAGACTATTCCTGAGCAAACCCTGGATTCCATCGCCAACGCGAAAGTTACCCTGATGGCGGGATTCACGACCGTGCGCGATGTGGGTTCGCATGACTTCATCGATGTTGGACTGCGCAATGCCATTCGCAATGGCAAAGTGCCCGGACCGCGCATGCTGGTCTCTGTGCATGCCATCGGAACTACTGGAGGTCACTGCGACGAAACGGGCTACCGTTCCGGCGTCTTTGGACACGAAACGGGACCGGAACAAGGAGTTGCTAATGGCCCGGACCAAATGCGTTACGCGGTGCGCCTGGCGCACAAATATGGCGCTGACATTATTAAAACCTGTGCATCCGGCGGGGTCCTTTCTCTAGCCGACGACGTGGACACCCCGCAGCTGACGCAAGAGGAACTGAATGCGCTGATCGATGAGGCTCACGCACTGAAAAGGAAAGTAGCCGCGCATTGTCATGGAGCGGAGGCAGCCAAGCGTGCCGTTCGCGCAGGTGTGGATTCCATCGAGCATGGGTCGTTCCTGGATGACGAAGCGCTGGACATGATGAAACAGCACGGCACCTACTACGTGCCAACGTTGATGGCCTTGCAAGGATTGTCGGAACAAATGCAGGCGGGCATGTATATTCCTCCCGCCATTCGGGCAAAAGCCGAGCAGGCCATGACCTCTTTGCATAAAACATTCCAAAAAGCTTTGGCTAAGAATATTAAAATTGGACTGGGCACGGACGCGGCAGTCTATCCGCACGGGCGCAACGGCGAAGAGTTTCATCAAATGGTGGATCTGGGTATGAAGCCGGTCGACGCCTTGAAAGCTGGAACATCGGTTGATGCCGAATTGCTGGGACTGGCTGACAAAATTGGTTCGCTGGAAGCCGGCAAGTCCGCTGACATCGTTGCTGTTCCGGGTAATCCGCTGCAGGATATTCGGCAGACGGAACACGTGCTTTTCGTAATGAAAGAAGGCGTGGTTTACAAAAACGATCGGGCAGAAACCCGTTGACGTAATCGCATCTCGTATACTCTGTTTATTACGAGTGCTTTCACCAGACAAATCAATGAACCTCGCATGACAGTTTCTTCCGAAGAGACTAGCGCTGCAAATTTGACTGTAAATGCCAAGCGAGCCTGGCTGTTTGCATTGCTGGTTTCCCTGGCCACCTCCCTCCTGATTATTTCCCCGTTTTTTTGGATGGGAAACGCTTCCGGCCACGACTTCTCATTTCACGTGGCCTCCTGGATGGACGCGGCAGCGCAGTGGCGCGAAGGAATCCTGTTGCCACGATGGACAGACGGAGCGAATCACGGCTTCGGCGAGCCGCGATTTATTTTCTATCCCCCAATTTCCTGGATGTTCGGGGCCGCGCTCGGATTAGTCGTGCCGTGGAAGTTTGTGCCGGCTATGTTCATCGTTTTGACGCAAATCCTGGCCGGCATGTGCGCTTTTGCGCTCGGTCGGCGTTTATTCCCGACACGCGGCGGGCTTGTTTGCGCGGTTTGTTACGCGGCGAATCCCTACGCTCTGCTCATCGTGTACATGCGCAGCGATTTTGCCGAGCAACTCGCACTGGCGTTTTTTCCGCTGCTGTTTTTGGCCGCCGCAGAAGTAGCAAGCTTGTTGGACTCCCTGGCTCGCTCAGCCCGGCGTTCCATCATATTTCTGGCGATTATGTTCGCAGTGGTTTGGCTGACCAACGCTCCCGCAGGGGTAGTCGCCAGCTATAGCCTGGCTATGCTGTTTGCGTGGACCGCGGTTACACAAAAATCGTGGCGGCCATTGTTGCACGGCGGCGCGGCACTGGCATTGGGTTTTGGCGTGGCAGCTTTTTACCTGGTGCCCGCGGCGTACGAACAACGCTGGGTGAATATTTCCCTGGCACTGGCATCCGGTTTGCAACCGTCACAGAATTTTTTGTACAGCGTGATTGCCGATGCAGAACATAACGCTTTCAATCGCATCGCTTCTCACGCCGCGATCTTGATGATCGTGTTGACCGGCGTATTTGCGGCCTTGAGTTTTTCACGAGACCGGTCAACTGCAGGCCCACTTACGAAGAGTCTCTGGAGCGCATTAATTGCACTTTCAGTGACGGCGACATTCCTGATGGCGCGGATAAGCAATATTTTCTGGATGGTACTTCCCAAATTGCGTTTCGTGCAATTTCCATGGCGGTGGATGTCCATTCTGGCAATTCCGTTCGTAGTTTTCATCTCCGCCGCGATAGTTAACAAACGCATGCGCGGATATAGGGCGGTATCCGTGATCGCTGCGGTGCTCGCTATCCTGGCAGGCACTGCAACGTATATGGTGCGCCACACCTGGTGGGACTCGGAAGACGTTCCAGTTCTATTGGAGGCCCTGCAAAACGACCAAGGCTTTGAAGGCGTAGACGAATATGACCCGCTCGGAGATGACCACTCTCTGTTGCCGGAGAAGTCAGAGAGAGTAACGGTTATGCGGGCGGCGCTGGAAGCCCAAGCGGGAGTCAAATCCCCCGTCGAGGTTACCGTGCAGCGCTGGACCGCTGAAAGAAAAGAAATACACATCACCACGCGCGAACCCGCGGTCTTGAAGCTGCGCCTGCTCGACTATCCAGCATGGCGTGTGAAGGTGAATGAAGCCGTTGTGGTTCCCGAACAAACAGGAGAAACCGCCCAGATCACCGTGCCGCTGGCCGCTGGCCCGTCACAGGTGGCGGTGCGTTTCATTCGAACGCCAGATCGCAGTATTGGAGCAGGGATCAGCGCCGCCAGTGTTCTGATCGCGCTCCTGCTTTTCACAAGGCGCCACGAGCGAGATCGACAGTAGGCTAGCGGCAGGCTAGCGGCGATCCACAGTGGGGTGCCGTACATCCTGACCTTGCACGATATAAATAACATCTTCAGCGATGTTGGTAGCGTGATCGCCGATGCGTTCCAGATTCTTGGCCACCAGAATCAGTTCAAAGGCCGGAAAAACCACGCTGGAGTCGCCCATCATGTAGGTCAGCAACTCCCGGAAAATCTGGTCACGAAAATTATCAACTTGGTCGTCACTAGCCAAAACCTTTTGCGCCAGCTCCACATCCCGGCGCACCACCGCGTTAAGCGCGTTGCGCACCATCTCCTCCACCAGTTCGCTCATGCGCGGTAGATCTACGTAGGGTTTTACTCGCGGGTGACGCAAAATCCGCAGCGAACCTTGCGCGATATTTACGCCCTGATCGCCAATGCGTTCCAGATCATTGTTGATGCGCGACACCGCCAGCACAAATCGCAAATCCACCGCCATCAATTGGTGCAACGCCAGCAACTGCACAACCCGGTCGTCCACCTCAATCTGCAACTCATTGATAGCATCTTCTTCAGCCAGCACGCGATTGGCGAGCTGCTCATCGGAATCCAGAACGGAGTGCACCGCCTGGTGCACCGCGCGCTCGGCAAGGCTGCCCATCCAGAGCAGTCGCTCTTTCAGATCGTTCAAATCTCGTTCGAAATGGCGTTCCATGCGTCCCCTCAGGCAGAACTATAAAACCTCGACGGATGCTTCCATTCTAAATTCTAAATCTCAGCCGAAGCGGCCGGTTATGTACGCTTCCGTTCGCGCATCGCTCGGCGTGGTGAAGAGCTGCGGTGTCGGACTGAATTCAATCAGTTGACCCGTAAGCAGGAACGCGGTGAAGTCGCTGACGCGCGCGGCTTGTTGCATATTATGCGTAACTATCACGATAGTGCACAGATCCCTCAATTGCACCAATAGCTCTTCGATTTTCGCAGTGCTGATGGGATCGAGCGCCGAACAAGGCTCATCGAGCAATAAAACTTCGGGCTCGACTGCCAATGCGCGCGCAATGCATAAGCGCTGTTGCTGCCCGCCAGAAAGCTCGTACGCCGACTTATGCAGCTGATCCTTCACTTCGTCCCACAGCGCCGCGTGGCGAAGACTTTTCTCGACGGCATCGGCCATGGATCCTTTGACGCCATTAATCCGCAGCCCGTAAGCCACATTATCAAAGATAGATTTTGGAAACGGATTGGGGCGCTGGAATACCATGCCCACCCGGCGGCGCAACGCGGTCACATCCTGCGCCAGAATATTTTGGTTATCGACAAGAATTTCGCCTTCGAGCCTGGCGCTGCGCACTGTCTCGTGCATGCGATTCAGAGTCCGAAGTAACGTCGATTTGCCGCAGCCCGAAGGACCGATCAGCGAAGTCACCTTGTTTGAAGCGATATTAAGGTTGATATCGAACAAGACCTGTTTGGTCCCGTAATAAAAATTGACCTTCGAAATGGTCATGCGCATGACCAACGGCGCTTGTGGTTCGCGACTCGTGGGAGTTAACACTGGTGGTGTAATTTTTACGGACACTGCCGACCTCACAGAAGCCATGATTAAGTCCTCGGAACAGCAACGCCACGGGACAGAATGACCCGCGCGATGATATTAATAATCAGGATCAGGCCAAGCAGCACAAGGCCAGCGGCCCAAGCCTGGCGATGCCAATCGTCATATGGCGCAATGGCATACGTAAAAATCATTACCGGCAGCGACGCTGTGGGTTGATTCCAACCGGGACTCCAGAAACGATTGCCTAACGCGGTAAATAGCAGAGGCGCTGTTTCGCCAGCCACCCGCGCAAACGCCAACAAAATGGCCGTCAGTATCCCGCGATACGCGGCCGGGACGACTACGGATGCAATCGTTTTCCACTGGCTCGCGCCCAGCGCCATGGCCCCTTCCCGCAATGCGCGCGGCACGGCGCGCAGAAACTCTTCCGTGCTCCGCAAAGTAATGGGAATCATCATCAAGCCCAGCGCAAACCCGCCGGCCAGTGTTGAAAAATGCTTGAAGGGCAGTACCACCAGGCTATATGCAAAAATCCCGATTACTATTGAAGGCACGCCGTTCAACAAATCGGCAGCGTAACGCACCACAAAAGCGATCGTACCGCCGCTGAATTCCGCCAGGTATATGGCGCCGAAGAACCCGATCGGAACTCCCAGCAAAGTCGCCAGTAGCAGAAGTTTGGCGCTTCCGACAATAGCGTTAGCCATGCCCCCACCGGTCTCGCCAACCGGGGCCGGCAGTTTGGTAAAGAAATCCCAGCTAACGGAGGTACCGCCGTGGTAGACGAGGTAGCCGAGAATAAAAAACAGAACCGCCACGGCAACAAGTGCGCACAATCCCGTCATGGTCAGCATGAAGTGGCTGACAAATTTGCGCCAACGCAGACGGTGACTCACGCTTGCCCCATTCCGCTGCCGCGCTGCGAGGTAACCACGATCAGCAGGCGGGCCAGTCCGTTCAAGAGAAACGTAAGCAGGAACAGAACCAAACCGAGCTCAATCAACGATTGCAAATAAAGGTCCCCAGTAGCTTCGGTGAATTCGTTGGCGATGACCGCCGCAATGGAGTAACCAGGCGAAAAAAGCGACGCGCTGATCGTCGGCGTGTTGCCAATCACCATGGTGACCGCCATGGTTTCTCCCAGCGCGCGGGCTAACGCCAGAAATATGGAACCCATAATTCCGGTCCGCGCAAAGGGCAAAACAACTTTCCAGGTGGATTCCCAACGCGTCGACCCTAGCGCCAGCGCGGCTTCGCGCTGATCACGCGGCACGGAGATCAACACTTCGCGCGAAACGGAAATGATGTAGGGAATCACCATGATGGCCAGTACGATTCCCGCCGTAAGAAAGCCCACGCCATACGCCGGGCCTTGGAAAAATGGCAGAAAACCGAGAGAACTCTTGAGTGCCGGCTGAATGTATTGCCGCATCATCGGGATAACCACAAAAACGCCCAGCAAGCCGTAAATCACACTGGGCACCGCGGCCAGCAAATCGATAAAAAACTGCAACGTGTCGGAAATACGCGCGGGCGCCAACTCAGCGAGAAAAATCGCGGCGCCAATGCCGAGAGGCACAGCAATCAGTAGGGCTACGCCGGCAGTAACCACCGTCCCGTAAATGAAAGGCAGCGCCCCGAACTTATCAAATATCGGATCCCAAACGGAAGTAACAAAAAATCCTAATCCAAATTTATGACGCGGCAGGTACGACTCTCGCCACAACTCAAAAACCAGCAGCAAGGTAATCAGCACTACCGAGCCGGCGAAAATAAACGTTACCAGCCGTGCGATCTCATCGCCGTCGCGCAGCCTGCTGAGGAACGAACGCGAGCCCGTAATGGGGCCCGCGCTCGGAACGGTTGTAGTTGTGGTGGCCATCAGTGCGTTGAATCGTGGCTATTGGATCTTGTCCAGGGCTTTCGTTTCTTTGGCGACCACTTCCTTCGGAAGCTTCGCGTAGGAAAGTGCCTCGGTTTCATTCTGCCCGTCGGTCAGCATCCATTTGATGAAACCCTTGATAGCGTCGCGCTTGGAAGCGTCGGAAAACTTGGACGGAATGAGCAACCACGTGAAACTCGAAATGGGGTACGCGGTTTTCCCTGGAGCATCAGTGATGGAAACCCGGAAATCGTCGGGCATACTTTTTGCAGCCCCGGCAGCAGCGGCCGTCACGCCGGCGAGATCCGCTTTGATAAATTGTCCAGAGGAATTCTTGACCTTGCCATACGGCATTTTGTTTTGTATCGCGTAGATGAGCTCAACGTAACCAAAAGCGTTCGGCGTTTGCTTGATCAGACCAGCAACACCCTCGTTGCCCTTGCCGCCGAGACCCACGGGCCAGTTGACGGAAGTGCCCTTGCCCACTTTGTTTTTCCATTCATCGCTGACCTTGGA
>DATHGV010000399.1:0-2464 GCA_035490135.1 Candidatus Methylomirabilota bacterium | reverse complement strand
CGACAATCTGGATCCCGCTCGCGTTTGGGATGTTCTGATGCGCAATGAAAAACCAGGTGGTCACGGAGAGCGCTCTGTCGCCGTGGGCGTGCTGGATATGGCCGTCTGGGATGCCACAGCGAAAATCGCCGGCGTTCCTCTTTATAGGCTTCTTGCCGATCGCTATCGTGGCGGAAAAATCGACTCCAAAGTATTTGTATATGCCGCCGGCGGATATTTCTATCCGGGCAAGGATTTGACCGCGCTTCAGAATGAAATGTCAGGCTACCTGGATCTTGGGTATTCCGTCGTGAAGATGAAAATCGGCGCAGTGCCGCTGGCCGAGGATTTACGCCGCATCGAAGCGGTGCTCAAAATATTAAAAACTCCTGATCAGCTGGCCGTGGACGCTAACGGCCGCTTTGATCTAGAAACGGCCATCGCCTATGCGAAAGCTTTGGTGCCATACGGATTGCGGTGGTACGAAGAGGCCGGCGATCCGCTCGACTACGAACTTCAGGCCAAGCTAGCGCCGTTTTATCCTGGCCCCATGGCTACCGGCGAAAATTTATTCTCCGTACAAGACGCGCGTAATCTGATTCGTTATGCGGGCCTGCGCCCTGATCGGGATATTTTGCAGTTTGATTGTGCGCTCGGCTACGGCCTCGTCGAATATCTGCGCATCCTCAACATGTTGAAAGAATACGGTTGGTCTCCGTTGCGTTGCATTCCGCACGGCGGCCACCAGATGTCTCTGAATATTGCCGCAGGGTTGGGACTGGGAGGCAACGAATCTTATCCCGGGATCTTCCAGCCTTTTGGGGGATTCGCCGACGGCATCCCAGTGGAGAACAGCTACGTGAAACTTCCCGATATTCCGGGAATCGGCTTCGAAGCCAAGAATGAATTGTTCCGCGTCATGAAAGCTTTGGTTGAAAACTGAAATAGCAAAATCATCAGGCTGGCGGGAGAAATAGCAATGAGCCATTTAGGCGAAATCAAATTCGGAGCTAGAGGCAGCGGCGCCATGACGCGCCGGCAAATTATCCGGCTGGGTGGGTTATCCAGCGTGCTCGCCGCGCTTTCTCCAAATTTCGCGAAAGCCGCCGAATTTTTCAATCCAGAAGAAACGTCTTCCAAGGTCAGCGAAATTATGCAGCAACTGAGCGCCTACATGGCCGCTGCTGCCACGCGCCCCTTACCGGAAGAAGTCAGCGAGAAAGCCAAGCAACACATTCTCGATACGTTTGCCGCCATGATTTCAGGTTCGGGTCTTGTTCCCGGCCGCGCCGCCTTGGAATTCGCTCGCGCTTACGGCGGAAAGGCGGTGGCCACCGTAGTGGCCTCCAATATTGTTTGTGGCCCTATTGAAGCAGCATTTGCAAACGGGGTGCTCGCCCATTCCGATGAAACCGACGACTCGCACGGACCGTCGCGCTCGCATCCCGGCGTATCCACAGTGCCGGCAGGTTTTGCCGCGGGCGAACAATATGGCATTAGCGGAGCACAGTTCGTGCGTGCAGTTATCCTCGGATATGACATTGGAACGCGCGTATCGATGAGCCTGGGTGGTCCAGCGTACCAGGCCCTCACGCACCGCAGCACACATGGAACGGCAGCCTGCTTTTGCGCCGGAGCGGCCGCCGGGTGTGCCGCGGGTTTGAACGAAGCGCAAATGCGCTTACTGCTGGACTACACCGCGCAACAAACTTCCGGAATTGGGGCGTGGTCGCGCGACGCGGCGCACATGGAAAAAGCGTTTCTCTTTGGCGGAAAACCTGCCTCCGTTGCAGTACTGGCGGCAACTCTTATTCGCGCCGGATGGAGTGGCGTGGAAGATATTTTTTCCGGCTCTGACAATTTTTACGAAGCCTTCGCACCGCGCGAAAATGGCACAGTGAAAGCCGATCCCTCCGCCCTGGTGGACAAGTTAGGCGAGCGCTATGAAATCACCCGCACTAATATTAAGAAATGGACCGTCGGTTCGCCGATTCAAGCGCCGCTAGACGCTCTTGCGGGCTTTTTTAAGCAGCGCTCCTTCTCTGCCGACGAGATAAAAAAAATTACCGTGCGCGTCGCTACCGACGAAGCCAACACCGTCAGCAATCGCGACATTCCCGACATTTGTATGGAGCACATGGTCGCTGTGATGCTCCTCGACAAAACGGTCACTTTTGCCACCGTGCATGACAAGGCGCGTATGAAGGATCTCGCTGTGCTGCGTCAGCGCGCCAAGGTGGAAGTACTCGCCGATCCGCGCATTGACGCGCGTCGTCCGCGCCGCGAAGCCATCGTGGAATTAACTTTTAACGATGGCACCGAACTCACCCAATGGGTTCGTGATGTTCGTGGCACCGCCGAGAATCCCATGACGCGTGAAGAAGTTGTGGACAAAGCCCGCGACCTGATTGCGCCAGTTCTGGGCGCCGCCGTAACGACCACGCTAATTAATAAAATACTCACGCTCGAAACTGTGCATGACGTG
>DATHGV010000398.1:0-10506 GCA_035490135.1 Candidatus Methylomirabilota bacterium | reverse complement strand
CTGGTTGTCCCATTCGTGTTCGCCACGGCGCAGCAAGTCGAGCCGAGTACTTACGGTGGGCTCAAGTGGCGCCTCGTTGGGCCGTTCCGGGGCGGCCGCGTAATTACAGTTGCTGGCGTTCCATCTCAGCCGAACACCTATTACTTCGGCGCAGTGGCCGGTGGCGTTTGGAAAACCACGGATGGAGGTAATACCTGGGATCCTCTTTTCGAAAAACAGTCCGTCTCCTCGATCGGCGCGATCGCCATTTCCGATTCCGATCCCAATGTAATTTATGCCGGCACCGGGGAGGCCTGCATTCGCGGTAACATTTCGCATGGAGACGGAGTGTACAAGTCCACCGATGCAGGCAAAACGTGGACAAACGTTGGCCTTCGCGATACTCGTCACATTGGTGATCTGATCATTCATCCTGCGGATCCGAACATTGTCTACGTTGCGGCACTTGGTCACGCTTACGGACCCAACACCGAGCGAGGAGTTTTTCGTACGCGCGACGGCGGGAAGAGCTGGGAGAAAGTTTTGTATCTAGATGATCGCACTGGCGCCATCGAGATTGTGTTCGATCCTAAAAACCCGCATGTCCTTTTTGCTTCCATGTGGGAAGGCTGGCGAACTCCCTGGATGTTGAATAGTGGCGGCGCCAAAGACGGACTTTATCGTTCGACCGACGAAGGCAGTACCTGGAAGCGCATCGAAGGGAACGGAATGCCTGAAGGCCCCCTTGGAAGGATTGGCGTCAGCGTATCCGGAGCGGATTCGAACGTGGTGTATGCGCTGATTGAAGCCAAAAAAGGCGGGCTCTATCGATCAGACGACGGCGGAGAACACTGGGCGCTTATCAATCCAGACCACCGCTTTCGTCAACGGGCCTGGTATTTCACGCACGTGTGGGCTGATCCGAAGAACACGCAAACGGTCTACATCGCCAATACCGGTTTGTATCATTCCACCGATGGCGGCAAAACGTTCGACCGCCTTCTGGCACCGCACGGCGACCACCACGCTCTCTGGATCGATCCTAATAATACTTCGCGCATGATCAATGGTAATGACGGTGGCGCGACCCTCAGCGTGGATGGAGGCAAAAATTGGACCACGCTAAATAACCAGCCAACTGCGCAGTTTTATCACGTAGCCGCCGATAACGACTTTCTGTATCGCGTGTACGGTTCGCAACAGGACAATACTTCGGTGGGCATTGCGACACGTACCGACCACGGATACATCGGGCCGGGGGATTTTATGCCGGTCGGCGGTGGCGAAAGCGGTTACGTAGTGCCCAACCCGCGGAATTCGAATATCGTTTACGCCGACGATGAAGGCCCTTTTTTCACGCGGTTCGATCGCGCCACCGGCCAGGCTCAGAGCATCCAGCAGTGGCCTGAGGATATCAGCGGGCACGCGGCAGATATCCAGAAGTACCGCTACACCTGGACCATGCCGATCGTCGTTTCCTCTCACAATCCCGATGTGATCTATCACGCTTCGCAGTTTGTGTTTCGTTCGAACGATGCGGGTAACACCTGGACGGAAATTAGCCCAGACCTTACTCGCAATGACAAATCCAAGCAGGTGGATTCCGGCGGACCCATCACCAAGGATCAGTATTCCGTCGAGTACTTTGACGTGGTGTTCTCGCTGGCCGAATCACCCAAGCAAGACAGCGTCCTGTGGGCCGGCACCGATGATGGCCTGCTGCAACTGACACGCGATGGCGGAAAAAATTGGTCCAACGTCACGCCGAAAGAAGTTCCTCAATGGTCCGCGATTAGCCTGGTTGATGCTTCTACCTTTGACCCAGCAATAGCTTACATCGCCGTGGACGCGCACAGACTCGACGACCTTCGCCCGTATATTTTTAAGACCAGTGACTTTGGGAAAACATGGAGCAAAATCGTCGGAGGCTTACCCGACAATTCTTACGTGCACGCCGTACGTGAAGATCCGGCGCGGAAGGGCTTGCTCTATGCCGGAACCGAAACTGGCGTGTGGGTGTCGTTCAATGACGGAGCGAACTGGCAGCCGCTGCAGCTAAATCTTCCGACGACGCCAATTCACGATCTCGTTATTCACAATAACGATTTGGTCGTAGCGACACATGGGCGATCTTTCTGGGTGCTCGACGACATCACACCGCTTCGTCAACTTACGTCCGCGATTGCCAGCGAGCCGGCGCATTTGTTTACCCCAAGCACGGCTATCCGGTCGCGCCTCGGCCACAGGGATCGTCGCCGCTCTGCGATCGCTGAAAATCCTCCGCAAGGCGCCATGCTCTATTACTGGCTGAAGGAAAAACCGAAAGATTCCATCAAGCTTGAGGTCATTGATGATCAAGGCAAAACCCTTCGCACCGTGACCAGCACCGTTAAGAAGGAAGCGGAGGAGGCTACGGAGTTCGATGAAGACCCGGAGATATTGCATATGTCGGCCGAGTCTGGATTAAATCTCTTCGTTTGGGATCTCCGTGGCCAGATGCCCATCACAATTCCCAAAGCCATTTACGATAACGGGAAGCCCACCGGCCCGCTCGTTCTGCCCGGAACGTATCAGGTCCGCTTGACCGTTGGCGGCAAATCTTATACCGCGCCGATTGAAATAAAGATGGATCCGCGTGTTAAGACTTCTCAGGAGGATTTGCGCAAGCAGTTCGAGTTGCTGTCCAAGCTGCGCGACACCGAGGACGAACTGAATAAAGCGATTCTCGGAATTCGCGACCTGAACAATCAATTGCAGGCACTCGAAAAGCGCCTTGGTTCCGTAAAAGAAAGCAAGGCAGTGGCAGATCAATGCGCAGAACTGCGCAAGAGGGCTCGCGCAATCGAAGAAGAATTAATTCAGGTGAACGCCACGGCGCAGGAGGATGAAGCCAACTATCCGACAAAGCTCAACAGCAAACTTGGATACCTTAGCGGGGTCACGGACAGCGCCGACACAGCGCCGACGCGCGCGGAACTGGAGGTCTTCGCTGAGCTCAGCAAGCAACTGCAAGCAGAGCTGGATAAGTGGCACGAGGTTCTGTCCAAGGACTTGCCGACGCTAAATGACTCCATGCGGAAACAGGACATCGCAGTAGTGGGAACCTGGCATGCACAAGAGCAACGCTGAACAGGTGCTCCGGCAAGTTCCATCGGTCGAAGTTTAAGAAGATAATTCAGCTTGTCCACATCAACTGACGGAAGCGCGCCGAAACCGCTGCGGGTCATGGGATTCCGTGACCTGGTGCTGTTTTACGTGGTTACCGGCGTCAGCCTGCGTTGGATTGCCGCCGCTGCCAGCATCGGACCGAGTTCAATACTGATATGGCTGGGCGCGTGGCTATTTTTTTATGTTCCGCTGGCTTTATCGGTGATCGAACTTTCCTCTCGTTATCCGGCCGAAGGCGGCCTATACGTATGGACCAAGAAAGCCTTTGGAGAAGGACCCGGATTCATCGCCGCATGGACGTATTGGAACAGCAATTTGCCATATTTCCCGGCGGTACTGTACTTCGCTGCCAGTAACGTTCTGTTTTTGCGGCCAAACTGGCAGCGTTATTCACACAGCCCGCAATACTTCGTGATTTTTTCCGTATCGGTGCTGTCGGCGCTTACGTTCATCAACCTGGTGGGCATGAACATCGCCAAGTGGTCTTACAACACAGGCGCGCTATCGATGTGGATACCTGCCTTGATGGTTGTAGGGATGGGTTTCGTTGCTTGGGCGCGCTTCGGATCAGCTACCTCTTTTCACGGCTCGGCAATGCTGCCGATTCCGCACCTGCGACAAATGATTTTTTGGTCCACGCTGATTTTTGCTTTCGGCGGATGCGAAACCGCATCGTTTCTTGCCGGTGAAATTAAGAACCCACGACGCACCATTCCACGTGCATTGCTCATCGCCGGTTTTACGATTGCGTTTTGTTACATCCTTGGAACGTTTTGCGTGCTGTTGGCACTACCGAGCGCCGAAGCCACCAATCTGGATGGGCTTGTTCAAGCCATCGAAAGAACCTCGGAGCGTCTTGGCCTTCATGGTGTGACGTCCACCGCTGCAGCATTGATTGCCATCAGTAACATCGGCGCAGCGGCGGCCTTTCTTGCAGCGGCATCGCGTTTACCGTTTGTTGCGGGAATCGATGGATTTCTGCCGGCCGTTTTCGGGCGGGTGCATCCGCGCTGGCACACCCCCTATGCCTCTGTACTGGCCCAGGGGTTGATTGGTATCGCGTTTGTTTTTCTTGGTCAGGCAGGAACATCGGTGAAGGGCGCCTATGACGTGCTGGTGAGCATCGGGGTCATCACTTATCTCGTTCCTTACTTATTTGTGTTTGCTGCACTGGTTCGCGTGCAGGGAGAGCCAACAGGCGCCGATGTCATACTTGTTCCCGGAGGCAAGCCGGCAGCCATATCAATCGCCATTGTGGGATTTTGCACCACGATGTTTGCCATTCTGCTGTCGCTGATTCCTTCGCCTGAGGAACCGCACAAAATACTAGTCACCGTGAAGGTTCTGGGCGCCGCATCGGTGCTAATCGGGCTCGGCATGGTGGTGTACTGGGTGGGAAAATCGCGGCGCCGACCGGCGCAAGGATTTGACGCCGGAACAATCGAGGAGTGAAACAGCGCGGAACCAGCTATTTTTCTGGTCCGAGCCGGTCCAGCACGTAACGGCGAATGTCAGCGCTGAGATCTTCCATCGGCGCGTAGTACCCAAACTCATGGACGCGCGAATTCATCCCTTGCTGAACGCGTTTGCAAATGGCCCAATCCTGCCGATTCACTAAATCCCAAAACTCGATCGCATCCTCAGGAGCGAAGCCCAGTTTTTTTATTTCGTCAGGGTGAAATAAAAAATGACAAGTTATCCGGGTTTCCTGCGCGTTCTTCGGCCACAACAGAAAAGCGGCCACATGATCCGCGGCCAGGCTGAGCATGAAATTGGGGTAAATCAATTCGCCTTTGTGACGCACTTTTTCGTCTTCATCCAAACCCGGGAATGGCGCGCGAGAAGTGGTGCCGCTGAATGTAAATGTGGAAGCGCCTTCGCGGTGTGGAATGCCCCGCTCCCAATCCAGTTGAGCGCCACCCTGTTGGCGAAACGCAGGCACGATCTCACATAGCTCCGGATGTAGCCCCCCACAGTGGTAGCACTCGTTATAGTTTTCGACGATGGCCTTCCAGTTGGCTTGAACGTCGTACGGGACCGTTTTGACGGTGCGGAGATCGCTGAGAGGGTAGTGCTGCACTCTGGAGGTAATTTCGCCGAGTTGTTGCGGCAAGGTCCGGTACGTTTCCGGCGGTTCACCCGGAGACAAATTCAAAAAGAAAAATCCTCCCCAAGTCTCCAGCCCAACGCGATAGAGCGAAAAGTCTGATCTGGAAAAGCCAGGGCCCTCCACGAAGTGCGGGGCATGAAGCAATCGGCCGTCAAGACCGTAGGTCCACTGATGGTAAGGGCAGCGGATGCCATTGGTGCCCAGCACGCCACCCTTTAATTGCACATCGTTGGAAGCGAGTTGTTCTGCGTCAGAAACGCAAAGCCGCGCGCCGCGGTGACGGCAGACATTGTAATGAGCTTTGAGGCTGCCATCTTTGGTCCTGACGACCAGAATACTTTCTCCCACGATGTCGAGCACCAGGTAATCGCCGGGATTCGGCAGTTGTTCTTCTCGGCCGGCGCAAAACCACTCCGTAAAAAAGATCCGCTCTTTCTCCTGGCCGAAAATTTCTTCCGACCGGTAGTAAGAGCTGGGTAGGGATTTCTGCAGGGACTGATTTCTGTTGGTGTTGGGGTCGCTCATCAAGCCTCGCTGCTCTTCCACCAAGAATATCGCAACACCAAGATAGTTAATCAGGCCGGGCCTGTTTGCGAAGTTTTTTCCAATCGCGTAGCGCCTGCTTGGCCGCGTTGTGGCCTGGTGCGCCCGTTACTCCTCCGCCTGGATGGGCGCCGGCGCCGCACAAATAAAGTCCGGTAAGGGGCGTCCGATATTGCGACCAGCCCGCGACCGGTCGCATAAAAAATAATTGTTCAAGATTCAATTCGCCGTGAAAAATATTTCCCTCGGTAAGCCCATAGGTGCGTTCCAGATCGAGCGGTGTCAAAACTTGCCGCGCGATAATGGCATTCGGCACATTTGGCGCATATTCCGCGATTTTTTTGACCACACGGTCGCCCAGGAGTTCGCGATTAGAATCCCAGTCGCCAGTTCTTAGGCGATAGGGAACGTATTGTACGAAACAAGTCAGGATATGGCAGTCCGGAGGTGCGAGTGAGCTATCCGCGTTGGAGGCCACTACGCAATCAACCCACAGTTCTTCTGGAATATCGCCGAATTTCGCAATGTCGTAACAGTGCTCGGCGAATTTCATAGACTGGACCAGAGTATACAGCGAGCGTTCCAGGGGCGGAGCGTTCGGAGGCGTGCCGGTAAACCGCGGCTCTTCGCTGAGAACGAAATTTACTTTCGCGCAGGGACCATCCATCTTGATGCCGCGAATGGCCTGCAAAAATTCGCCTGGTAACTCCGAGGAAGGAACAAGTTTCAGGAAAGTTCGTTTAGGGTCGGCGTTGGAAAGCACCATGCGGGAGCGGAATTCGGTGCCATCTTCCAAAATCACCCCGCGCAACCGGCCGCCACGAACATCGATTTGAGCGACCGGAGAATTGGCCTTAATTTCTGCGCCGAATTTTCTGGCCGCGCCGGCCATAGCCTGGGTTATAGCTCCCATTCCACCCATAACGTGACCGTAAAATCCTTGTTGCTCGTGTTCGCCTCCGCTGAGCAGATGAAACAACAATCCAATTGCCGATCCCTGCTGGTAAGGCCCGCCGTGTTTCCCATATACGTTGTTGGCGAGAAAAAGTGTCTTGATCTTTTCGGACTCGTAATTGCGGTCGAGAAATTCGCGCAGACTTCCGGTCAAAAATGAAATCAATTCCGCTATTTCGCGGCTGGAAATTTTGCGGAAACGCTTGCCTACACGTAGCAGGTCCGCCCATCCGGCAACAGAATCGGTTCCGGGGTTCGGCGGAGGTTCCAGGAAAAACGGCTGCAAGTAACTGGCGAGAGTTTTCAGTTGCTGGTCGACGCGAATAAATGTTTGCGCGTCCTGCACCGAGATTTTGCTGAATTCCGCGACCGCGCGTTCTCTCTGAGCCCACCAGGGCAGGACTGAGCCATCTAAAAATGGAACCTGCAACGACGGATCGCAGGGCACCATGCGCAAGCCGTGTTC
Organism: Candidatus Methylomirabilota bacterium; assembly: GCA_035490135.1. GTDB lineage: Bacteria > Acidobacteriota > Terriglobia > Acidiferrales > UBA7541 > Acidiferrum. The sequence continues at coordinate 3,286 of DATHGV010000398.1, read as the reverse complement.
GCCCAGCCGCAAGTCGCGAATCACTTCGGGGCGCAACATGCTGGCGATGTAAGAGGTGGTGGAAACCCGACAGCCGGGAGCGATTTCTTCGGTAACGCAACATCCGCCGACAATTTCGCGACGCTCTAGAACAAGCGTGGAAAGGCCTTCACGCGCGAGGTAGGCAGCCGCGGTCAGTCCATTATGTCCGCCGCCAACCACGATGGCGTCGAATACGTTTGTTCTGCCAGTGCTCATAAGAATTCTGAATCCGGGATCATACGTTAAATCAGTGCGAGGCATTATTGCAGAGGACCTGAAAATTGAAACAGGAAAGAGAAGAGTCGTGCAGGCTCGGCATTCTTTATTCTTCCTTTAATTGATGGCCTCAGCGTAGAATTCCTGCATCCCATTCTTTGGAGCATTGAATCATGAGGGTATGCCTCTTTTTCGTGTCGCTATTATTGGCAGCAACTGCAGCGCGTGGGCAAAGCCTGGAAAAGCAGGCAACAAAGCAGGCAACGCGGCCGCATGTTGTAGTGATCGGCGTGAACGGCATGGAACTGGATGTCATCCGCCCGCTGCTTTTAAAGGGCGCCATGCCCAATCTTGAGCACGTCATCAATAATGGGGCTTACGGGAAGCTGCGCACTGTGTCGGCGCCAAATTGTCCGCGTGTTTACAGCACAATTTTTACCAGCACCGATCCGGACGAGCATGGCGTGACAGGATTTCTGGTGGGCGGGATCACCGCGAACACCAACATGCTCAAGGAGGAGCCGATCTGGTCGGTCTTATCCCGCAATGACGTCACCGTGGGGATGGCCAACGTGCCCGCGACATTTCCCGTGATGCCCGTCAATGGCTACATGATCAGCGGCATGCTGACGCGCGGCAAAAATTGCGAAGACGGAGTTCTCTGCGCGCCGAAATTGTCTGATGTAACGGGCGGGGACGCTGTGTATCCGAGGACTTTGCAACCGGAGTTGCTGAAAAACGTCGGTGACTTCTACATTGATTGCGAGCGGATGCCGGGTGCTTCGGACCTCAAAGGCCGCGAAAAAGAAGTCATCGATAAGTGGTTGGACAAGGTTCAGCTAATTCGCGATGAGCAAACCAAACTTTTCGATTATCTGCTGACCAAACACCCCACGGATTTCGCCATGCTGGGTCAGTCTTGCGAAGATCGCACTGGACACTGGCTCTACCCGATCGCGCCTTATAATGTCGGTTACAACGCTAGTATCAACAGTGTCCGGGTGGAAGCTTTTCCGGATCAGTACATCGCCTTCGACAAGGTGTTGGGTTCGATTCTGAAACATGTGGACGACAATACTTATGTGATCATTCTTTCCGATCACGGCATCAAGCCGCTGCGTGAATTTGAGAACAAAGACCCGCACGCACATATGGATCATGAAAAAACGACGCCGGTAATCGCCAAGCACGACTTCGCGGATGGCGATGATGTACCAGGCTCGTTTTTTGCCATGGGCCCGGGAATCAAGCACAACTCCCGTTTAATGGGATTTGAGGCCAGCGTTTACGACATCACACCAACGATTCTCCATATCTATGGCATCGAACAGCCCAAACAAATGCGCGGGCGGGTGCTGACCGAAATATTCGACAACAACCAAAATAAAGCGCTTTCCCGCTCTTCGAAATAAGTCGCTCGTTACGCCGTCATGAAAATCCAAATACTTGGTTGCGCGGCACTACTTTCTTCCGCGTTGCTTGGGGTCTGGTCAGAAAAGGCATCGAACAGAAATTCAGGGCAAGACAAGAACCAGCCATCGATTAAGGAAACCTTGGACGTTCCCATGCGCGATGGCATCGCCCTTCGCGCGGATATTTGGAGGCCTTCCTCGGACGGTCGTTTTCCGGTGCTGGTGTACCGCACGCCGTACGGCAGAAAATCTGCCGAGAAGGAATACACGACGTTCGACCAGGCCGTCGAGCGTGGCTACGCCGTTCTCATCCAGGATGTACGTGGCCGCTATGATTCCGGCGGTGAATTTCGTCCGTACGAAAACGAAGGCCACGACGGCTTCGACACGATTGAATGGGCTGCGCGGCAGAGTTGGTCCACTGGAAACGTTGGCAGCTTCGGGCTTTCCTATCCCGGAGCGGTGCAATGGTTGGCTGCAGTAGAGAATCCTCCACATCTGAAAGCCATGGTTCCGGCCATGACGTTTTCAACGCCGCAGAATTTCTTTTACGCCGGCGGCGCTTGGGATTTGTCGTGGATCGAGTGGATATGGGACAACATCGCGCCCGATATTCGGGTGAAGCGAAATTTACCGGGGCCAAAAACCTACCCGGAGGCAATTAAGGCATGGGAGAAGCAAGGCGAGAAGATGCTTTCTGAGGTTCCGCTGAATAAATTAGCGGAGTTGCAGGGAATCGCTCCGTATTACTACGACTGGCTCAGCCATCCGCCAGAAGATCCATGGTGGGACTGGGCCGAACTCCGCAACAAATATGCAAACGTCCACGCTAGCGTGCTGAATCTTTCCGCTTGGTATGACGACAACTATGGTCCCGAAGGCGCTACGACCAACTTTCAGGGTTTGCTCCGGGCTCGCAAATCTGAATCTGATCCACGAACTCACCTCTTGCTTGGGCCGTGGGTTCACGGTGTTGATTCGACCCAGAAAAGCAAAGCGGGAGATCGCACGTTTGGACCCGCAGCCGCGATTGATTATGACGAGGTGGTGCTGCGTTGGATGGATCATTACCTGAAGGGCATCGACAACGGTGTCGATCGGGAATCGCCGGTGCGGTATTTTGTGATGGGCCGCGATGAGTGGCGCGAGAGCAAAACATGGCCGCCCGCCGCGAAAATGACTCCGTACTATTTGTTCGGCGGTCAGGAAAGCGATGCCGCACAGCGGAAGGGGACTCTGTCGACGGCGATTCCTCAAATGTCCGAGAGTTCCAGTACATTTCTCTCTGACCCGCAAAACCCGGTGAAAAACATTTATTCGTCTTCCGGAGCGCACGACTACCGGGATTTAGCCAAACGGAATGACGTGCTCACATTCGATTCGTCTCCTATGACATCGGAAATGGAAGTAACCGGTCCGATTCACGCAGAGATGTACATGGCCTGCGATTGCCGTGACGTAGACCTGTGGGTGCGGCTGCTTGATGTGGCTCCCGACGGAACAGCATTTAATCTGATGAGCCCTGGGCTAGACGTGACGCGCGCCAGTTATCGCGAGGCAGGGCACGGGCAGCAATTGCTGGAGCCGAACCACATTTACATGATCCATTTTGAAAATCTGATCACCAGCAACGTTTT
>DATHGV010000397.1:0-13468 GCA_035490135.1 Candidatus Methylomirabilota bacterium | reverse complement strand
GCACCAAATTTACAGTATTGATTAGTTGCCTGTCGAAATCAGATAAACAGGGTCACTGCTAGCGCTGCCCGAGTTATATTTAACGTGCGTGTAAAATTAAATCGGGATGCTTGGCCGCGTGCTTCGCGCGCAAGCAGGATTCCAAGCGCCCGCCCAGAGGTAACCATGACTCGCTCCCTTTCATTATCCTCGTTGCTGTTTATCTGCCTGTGTTTCGTTTTGAGTGGATGTCAGAAGTCCAATCAACCAGCCACATCAAGCAGTAACACCGCGCCCGCCGCAAATGATGCGCAGAACGCTGCGAATCAGCCGGCGAATGCCCCGGCGCAGGCACCCGCGCCCCAGCCAATTGTTGTTCCTCAAGGCACCGCGATTGAAGTCGTGCTCGACCAGTCGCTCAGTTCCAAAACCAGCAGTGTGGGACAGTCGTTTTCCGCGACCGTCGTTGACCCCGTGGTCGTAGACGGGCAGGAAGTCATTGCCAAAGGCGCGCATGCAAGGGGCACGGTGACGAGCGCCAAAGCCGCCGGCCGCTTTAAAGGCGCATCGGAGCTGGGACTCGCGTTGCGCAGCGTAGACGTAAATGGCCAGCGATACGAGATACGCGCATCCACGCCAGAGCTTTCGAAAAAGGGAAAGGGCAAGCGCACTGGAGCGATGGTTGGCGGCGGAGCCGGCGGTGGCGCGTTGATTGGTGGATTGGCCGGGGGAGGGAAGGGCGCGTTGATTGGCGGTCTGATCGGCGCCGGTGCCGGAACTGGCGGAGCGGCCTTCACCGGGAATCGCGATGTCGAACTCCCCGCGGAGACGGGTTTGAGGTTTAGATTAGTGAAACCGCTGGAAATTCAGCCGTAAAAAGAATGTCGGCCTCAAACAAATAGTCGGTCCCATGCCGCCAGTTTGTTTCGCCGAGTAACGGCAACCGCAAATACTGTTATCCGTTGACTACTTGCGAGCCGTTGCTCATTGCAATTCGTAAGGTCGCTAGTGTGTGATTTTTGGTCGTCTACCAATATCCGCCATGACGCGGCCGCGGTTTAGATTTACGCGCTTACGGCGGCCTCGATGTTGCGGCCATAAAACTGCTTTTGGGTTAGCGAAGAGCCGAGTCGGTACGGGTTTTCTATCTCACTGTTTGACAGCAGATAACGCCACGCGTAGCATCGTGATGCGTAAGGCGCCTCCTCTTACTCTTTCAGGTTCCTTGAAATAAGTCAGCCCATCTGAAAGTTTTTCTCTCTTAGCAACCCAAGCCGAAGGAGTCCGCATGCGTAAACGATGGCGATTGGCCTTGGCAGGATTTACGGCAGCCCAGTTGGCCGGCGTTGCGGTCGCGCAACAGGTCATGACCGAGTCCGGCGCGATATCCGGTGTAAGCGAAAATGAGTTGAGTGTCTACAAGGGCATGCCGTTCGCTGCCCCGCCAATCGGCGATTTGCGTTGGCGCGCCCCGATACCTGTCGCGACGTGGACTGGCACGCGTAAGGCGGATACGTTTGCGTCAGCGTGCATGCAAGTCGGGGTATCCATGCCGGGCGAGACGCCACCGGCCGTGAGTGAAGATTGTCTCTACCTCAACATCTGGACTCCGGCGCAGGCAAAGACGACAACTAAATCAACGCCCGCGCGCCAGCCGCTGCCCGTCATCGTGTGGATCTATGGTGGCGGATACATCAATGGGTCGGCCTCCATGCCCTTGTAATTGGGGCGACCAGCTCGCGCACAAAGGTGTGATCGAGTCCCCGCACCACTCGTCTGGCAACTACGGCCTGATGGACCAGATCGCCGCACTCAAATGGATTCAGAAGGCTTTGGTGGCGACACTAAAAAAATAACCATCGCCGGTCAATCAGCGGGGGCCATGTCGGTAAGCATGCTGATGGCCTCGCCGCTGGCCAAAGGCTTATTTCAGCGCGCCATCGGAGAGAGTGGCGGTCTGTTTGAGCCGACACAGCTTGCACCAAAGTACTTGCTCGCCAACGCAGAACGCGAGGGCGAGAAATTCGCCGTTTCCATGGGAGCCGCTTCGCTCCAGCAACTACGCCAACTTCCTGCGAGCCAACTCACCGGGGACGCGGGCGGTATATGCCATCCGGTAATCGAACCCTATGTGCTTCCGGTTTCGCCCCACGAAGCGTTCACCGCTGGGCATCAGAACGATGTTCCGTTGCTCCTTGGTTCGAACGCCGAGGAAGCGCGTTCGTTAGTGAATGTCACCGGCGTGAAAGCGGCAACCTTCGACGCCGACTTGGAACACAGCTACGGCTCGCTGCCGCCGCCACTGGTGGCAGCGTGTCCCCACACCACCGACGCGGAGGCAATGCAGGGGCGGCTCGCCCTCGAGCGCGATCTGCGTTTCGGCTGGGACATGTGGGCTTGGGCGAGACTTCAAGCCGCAACCGGGCACAGTAGCGTGTACTACTACTCGTTCACGCAGCAGCCACCGTTTCCGGTCGGCTCAGTGAACGAAGGTTGGGGTGCGAGCCACTTCGCCGAGCTTTGGTATGTCTTCGAGCATTTGGATCAGACGCCGTGGCACTGGAGCACGGCAGACCGAAAGGTGGCCGAAGAAATATCCAGCTACTGGGTCAACTTCGCCAGGTCAGGCAATCCAAACGGCCAGGGCATGCCGGTGTGGCCGGCGTTCACCAACATAGATAGCAAGGTCATTTATCTCGGCGATCCGATGACTATCGGCGGAGTGGCGAACATCACCAGTCTGAGGGTTTTCGACGCGGTCTACACGATGGTACGCGGCACGCCATTTGTGGCCCGGTGACCATCGTTCGCATCGGAACGCCTCAATGGAACCCGATATATATAAGGAGACGGAAATGAGTTCGACAAACGTGGAGATAGAGTCAGATCGGGGATCCCCTAAGCGAAATTGGAACCTGCGTACAGGATTTGTTGGCACGCAAGGGATACGCTCCGGCTGGAGCACACTGATCTTTCTGGCGATCATCATAGCCCAGGTCTTATTGACCCGCGTCCCTGTGAACTATTTGCTGCATTACATGAAGCACAAGCCAGGTCTGGAGACGTGGTCTGTCATTGTCGCCATAGCTATTCCGGCGCTGCTCGTTTTTGTGGCCACAGCAATCATGGCAAAAATTGAGAAGCGGCCGGTGTTGTCATACGGATTCATGGGTGACCGCAAGCTGTCACGATTTGTTCTTGGTATCGCGGGAGGTATAGCAGCGCTTTCCGCTTTGGTTCTGGCGCTAAAGATGAGTGGATTATTGATCTTTGACGGCCAAATGCTGCATGGAAGAGACGCATGGACCTTCGGATTGCAATGGGGTTTGGCTTTTCTGCTGACGGGCGTGTTCGAGGAATCGCTCTTGCGCGGCTATTTGCAATCTACGCTGACGCGGGGCATGGGGTTCTGGTGGGCAGCATTGCTGCTTTCCGTGGGATTCGGCGCCCTACATTTGCCAAATAAAGGAGAATCACCGATAGGCATTCTTTCCGTGGTGGGAATCGGTTTAGTGTTTTGCTTGAGTCTATGGCTGACCAAGTCGCTTTACTGGGCAGTTGGGCTGCATTCCGGATGGGACTGGGCTCAGTCCTACCTCTTCGGCGTGTCGAACAGCGGCCAGGTTTCAGGTGGACAGCTGTTTGCGACTCACCCTTCGGGTGCGCTGTTATGGAGTGGCGGCGCAACCGGGCCTGAAGGCAGCATTTATGTAATTCCCACCATGGCAATCATCGCGCTAGGTGTGTGGCTCGCCTGGAGCCGAAGCGAGGTCGGCAGGGAACCGGTCGCAATATTGGCGGCACGTCCCTGAGGAGCGTCAAGCGAGCGCGCTCGTCGAGCTATTTCGACAAACATTTGGAACGACTCCGAAGACCTGGATATCGCGCCTGACAAAAGCCAACTAGAAGCCGGGACACGAAATTCCTGATTCTAATCACAGCTAGCGCCAACGTCGGACCGTGAGTAAACAAGCAACAACTTGAAAACGCAACCTTCCCAACATCAGCAACTCTGGCGTATATTACCTGCAATTCGAATTTGCAGTTCCCACCGGAGGGATTAATGAACCTAATAGCACGATTGCCACATTGTTTCGTAAGGACAGCGCTTGCTTCCGCAGTAGCGATTGGATTCATGATGTTCGGCGCGGCTCCAAATCTGCGCGCGGATCGTTATGAAGAGTGCCATCGTCGAATCGCAAAAGCCGATCACAGGCTGCATGAGGCCATCGAGCATCATGGCTATCGAAGTGCGCAAGCCGACCACGCACGCCACAACCTGGGTGAAGCTCGCGAACATTGCTGGAATACCTATCACCGCTGGTGGGATGAAGACGAACATCGTTGGCACACCGAGCGCGACTGGCGCGATGAAGATCACGAACACTATCGCGAACACCCATGATTACTGGCCGGCTGCGCTTTGTTGCGTCGGTACCGCGCGTCGCTGAATGAGCGACATCACCGCGCCAAGGACACCGATGAACAGCGCAGCCGCGCCCCAGAGTGTTCCGCTCAGGTCGACCAGGGTGTCGACTGACAGCGAGCCTGGGCCGGTGAACGCGATACTTAACGCCGCGACACCGAGCACCAGGGTGTACTCGTATCCGCCGTTCTGGGCGAAGAAGCCCTTTTTGATGTGCACGGTCAGGTAGCCACAAGCATCGCGCTGAAGATGAGTGCGGCCGCCAGCGGCGTGAGCAACCCGACCGCAAGAAGAAGACCGCCTCCAGTCTCCGCCAGACCTGCCATCAACGCGTGTCGCCGCCCCAGTGGAAACCCGAGCATTGCGAAGAACTGAGCGAGGCCGTCAAACCCCGGTCCGCCAGGGACCTCCTTCGCGATCCACCGCTATACCGGGAAACCGGTTGTTATAAGTGGAGGGAAGGCTCGGCCCAATGGCCTGTTCGATTTTCGAGCCGGTGGGATCGATCAATATAACGCTGCAGTAAAATACGTCGGCAGTTTGTTCTACAACCCGGCATAGCGTTTCGAGAATGGATTCCAGCGAATTGCCCTTCGCCGTCATTTCCAAAACGCGATTCTCTCCGGCCAGCAAGCTTTCCGCGCGTTTTCGATCTTCGATGTCGGTGTTGGTGCCGAACCATTTGACAACTTTTCCGTCGTTGTCGAACGGGGGAGTCGCACGGAAAATAAACCAGCGATACACGCCATCGAAGCGCCGCAAGCGCGCTTCAATTTCACCTGGCTCGCCAGCAGCCAGAACCGATCGCCAATAATCCACAAGCCCATTTACGTCGTCCGCGTGTAGGGCATGCGTCCAGCCCCAATCTCGCGCCTGCTCGGCCGAGAGGCCGGTATATTCGAGCCAGCGCTGATTGAAAAAGTCAGCGGCGCCGTCCGCACGAGCAGACCATGCGAGCGCAGGAATCGCGTCGATCACCAGGCGAACGTCGTGCGCTCGTCGCGCCTGTTCGAAGCTATGCCTCGGGGATGCCATGGCCTGATTATAGTCCGCTTGCGCAGATTCCATCGACGGCGGCGGGATGGTGGAATAATTTACGTTTTGTCGCTTCCTATTTAGCGTGAGAACATTGAAAAATGTTTAGCTGTGCGCCGAACTGGAAGTGTTACCGTTTTCGCCGCAATCGAAAGCTCCAATCTGTAACGGGACCTGCGGTCCGGTGTGGCGTGCTGCTCGTCGCGGGCATGCCTGCAGCTTTCGTTTACTCTGCCGCGCACGCGCAGCAGACTAATCCCGCTGCGCCTTTAGTGGTGCAGCCAGGTGCGCCGGGTAAGCCGAGCAAGACGCTGCCGTCGTCGACCAGGGGCGCGTTGCCGCCACGGTCGCAAGCGGACGTGGAATTCATGCAGGGCATGATCATGCATCATTCGCAAGCGGTGGAGATGACCGCGCTGATTCCATCGCATACTGAGAACAAGGAAGTGCGGTCGCTGGGGGCGCGAATCAGCAGCTCACAGTGTGACGAAATAAAGTTTATGCGGCGGTGGCTGGCAGCTCGCGGCGAATCGGTTTCTATGACAACTCCACAAATGTCGGGCCCACAAATGTCGGAAATGGATATGTCGCATCAACGAATGGCACTTATGCCCGGCATGCTTACGCTGGAGCAAATGGACGCGCTACGGAAGGCCAAGGGCGCCGAGTTCGATCGCTTATTTTTGACCGGGATGATTCAGCACCACAATGGCGCGCTGACCATGGTGAAGGATTTATTCGACACTGCGGGCGCGGGTCAAGATGCAGAGCTGTTTAACTTCGCTACGGATGCGGACAACTCGCAACGGGCCGAGATCAGGATTATGCAGACTATGCTTGAGAAAAAACCGTCAGAAGGGAAATCATGAATCGAATGCGCACTGTTGTTGCTTTTCGTTTTGCGGCCGCTGCAATTATTTTATTGTTTGGCGTGAGCCGGTTGCAGGCGCAGACGACCGCAACTCCGCCACCGGCGCATGAATCCGCGAAGACGCCAGAGGACAAAGACGAGAAAGCCGATAAAGGCGATCAAGAAGATAAAGACGACCCTTTCGCCCCAGAGCCCGCTCCCGCGCTGCCACCTGGCATGACCGGGTCAGATGTCAACGATCCGCGCGCCAAGCTGGCGCCGGGTCTCTACGACGCGGGTGAAACGTCGATGGGCATCAAGCATCTCTTGCTGCTCAAAAAGCCGGAAGCGTTTCAACTCGGGGCTTCTGACCCCGATGATCCTAAAGTGCAGAAGACGCTTATGCAGATCGGCGTGCGCAACGTCGCGAAGATGCCCAAGCCTACGCAGTTGGTGGTCGCCCAGCTGGCTTTTGCCAATTCGGACTTTGCCTTCCAGGGTAATCACCTGTTCCAGGGAAATTTTTACGGCGTGAATATCTATGACATCTCCAACCCGGCCACTGCCACGTTACTGACTACGCTGGTTTGTCCTGGCGGGCAGGGTGATGTTTCGGTGCACAAGAATCTGTTGTTCATGTCGGTGGAGATGCCCAATGGACGCCTGGATTGCGGCGTGGAAGGATTTCCGCCGGGACCTCCGCCGACCGCAGCAGAGGAAAAAGAAAAAAAGCGTCGCCCACCCGCACCGCAAAAAGACCGTTTCCGCGGTGTGAGGATCTTCGATATTTCCGACATCAAAAATCCCAGGCAAGTTGCTGCGGTGCAGACTTGCCGCGGATCGCATACGCATACCTTGGTGGAAGATCCGAACGACAAGGACAATGTGTACATCTATGTTTCGGGTACATCGTTTGTGCGGCAGCCGGAAGAACTAGCTGGATGCTCAGATGAAAAGCCGGACAAGGACCCAGACACGGCGCTGTTCCGTATCGAGGTGATCAAGGTTCCAGTGGCTGCGCCGCAGGACGCCAAGGTTGTCTCCAGCCCTCGCGTATTCATCGATGCGCGCACGGGCGCATTGAACGGACTGAACAATGGTGGCAGCCATGGCAAAGGGAAGGGCACGCCGGCGGATACCAACCAGTGTCATGACATCACCGTGTACGCCGCGATTGGCTTAGCGGCCGGCGCGTGCTCCGGCAACGGAATATTGCTGGATATCAAGGACCCGGTACATCCGAAGCGTGTGGATGCGGTGAACGACCCGAATTATTCGTACTGGCATTCCGCTTCGTTCAACAACGACGGAACTAAAGTCGTGTTCACCGACGAGTGGGGCGGCGGCCTGGGCGCGAGATGCCGTCAGAACGATCCCAATAAATGGGGCGCGGATGCGATCTTCAATTTGAAGAACGATAAGCTGAATTTCGCGGGCTATTACAAACTGCCCGCCGCGCAGTCCGACACTGAAAACTGCGTCGCGCACAACGGCTCGCTGATTCCTGTGCCCGGTCGCGATATCGAAGTGCAGGCCTGGTACCAAGGCGGCGTGTCGGTTGTGGACTTCACCGACCCGGAGCACCCGTTCGAGATTGCTTACTTTGATCGCGGGCCGGTTGACCCAAAGATGCTGGTGCTGGGCGGCGAGTGGTCGGCGTATTGGTACAACGGATATATTTACGGTTCGGAGATTGCGCGCGGCATGGACGTGTTTGAACTGACCGCGAGCAAATTCCTGACGCAGAGCGAACTCGACGCGGCCAAGTCGGTGCGTGTAGCTGACCTGAACGTGCAGGACCAGAAAAAAATCGAGTGGCCGTCACAGTTGGTAGTCGCGAAGGCCTACGTGGACCAATTGTCGCGGTCGCAGGCCTTGCCGGCGCGCCAAATCTCAGCTTTGCAGAAAGCTATCCAAAGCGCCGAGAATTCGCACATGAGCAAGAATAAGCTGGAGAAACTGCAGCACATGGCGGAGCCGTTGGAAAAGACCGCCGCCACGGCGAAAAGTCCGGCCGATTCGACACGGTTGCACGCGTTAGCAGAAATCCTAAAGCATCCGTCAGCGTAAACATGTCTTGGATGAATTTACGGGGTCTGTCCGAAACAACGATCGCCTCGCGCTCGGGCCGTCGGGTTCTCGGCGCGTCAAGGAGCGATATCGCCGGCCTTCTCCGCGATCGGCCGGGCGTAGCGCACCAGCGAGAACAGGAACGTCCCGCGCTCTTCGGTCATTGGCATGTGCCCTGAATGCTCGAACCACACAAGGTGTTTATCCGGTGCTTTCAGAGTATCAAACCAGGATGCCGCGACCTCTGAATTCACGAGTCGGTCATGACAGCCCTCAAAGAGGATCAGCGGAACTGAGAGCTTATTGGTCTTACTGAGACCAAGCGCGACCACCTCGGGAAGCAGATAGGCCGTTGCGAACTTATTTCCATCCCAGATGTGTCCGATCTCCTGGTCGCTGTAGTCGGGCGAAAGCCACGCGAGGGCGCTGTCGTCCTTATTGTCACGGCGATAGGCCATCGTACCGCCGTAATAACCCACCCATTTGCGCTCGACGTAAATGTCCTTGATAGGGATGGTCTGGCCGGGGGCGCCGTAGGGGGCGATCCCTCGAGCTCGCGCACCGCTTCGGCGTTGCCCTCTCGGCGCGCGGCGTCCATCGCGAAGCGCCACCCTCGACGCTCGCTCTCAGGTCCGTCGATCAGCTGGCAGACACCTATATAGGCGTACAGCCACTCGGGGTGCCGCTGAGCGAGCTGCAAGCCGAGAAAACTGCCCCAGCTGTGGCCGAGAACGAATATTTAGTCCTTGCCGAACTCCTTGCGAGCCCAAGCGGCCATTTCCTCGGCGTCGGCAATCATGAGGTCGGGTGTGAGGGTCGGCGCGATCTTGGCGGGATCCGTAAGCAGAAAAGTCTTGCCGGCGGCGCGTTGGTCCCACTGAACAATCGTGAAATATTCTTCCGCGCCCCAGTTAAACCACCAGCTCATCGGAATCGAGACGTATCCCGGCCCGCCATGGATATCAAGCAGCACCGGATTCCTGCAGTCGGTGCCGCGAATCGATACCCATTGATCGATCCCGCCGATCCGAAGTTTCTCCAGCCGTTAAACCCCATTGGGTGTCACGATCTTGCGCGCATTTGCGATGATCGCGGTGGCCTCAGCGCGGATGGCGGGCTTGACCGGCTCGTCCGCTCGGGCCGGTGCTATTAACGCCGCGAGGAAACTGAGCAGGTGCGCGGCTGGCGATTAGACTGCTCAGCGACCGAATCACTCGTACTCGTGGTTCGTGGCATGAATCCCTCCCACTTTATGCTAGTCGATATTCTGGTGGGTGTTGGAGTTAGAAAGGCTTCTCTGGTCACGGATCTGCAGCTAAATGGCAGATTTGAGCAAGTTGCTTGCACAAATTGCTCGCGCTGGATTACAACAGAAGAACGCTACGTGGCGTTTCTTAGATATATTTGCCAACTTGAGCGGAAGGCAGCCGGCGCGGCTTGCCCATCAGCGTATCTCCCATGTATAATTGAGTATGCACTCAGTAATAGAGAAACGTTAGTGGCTCGTCCCAAGAGTGAAGACAAACGAAATGCGATCCTCGACGCCGCGACCCGCCTATTTGCGGAGCGTGGTCTTACCGCTGCCCCAACGTCAGCGATATCAAAACAAGCTGGCGTCGCCGAGGGAACTCTGTTTACGTACTTCGAGACTAAAGATGATCTGATCAATGCCCTTTACCGGGAGATCAAGCTGGAACTCGCAGACGCCATAATGTCGGATTTCCCCCGGAAGAAGAATGTTCGTACCAGGCTGCGACATATTTGGGATCGCTATGTGAATTGGGGCATTGCGAATCCTAGGCAGCGCAAGGTGCTGGCGCAACTCCAGGTGTCGGAGGTACTCACCAAAGAGTCTAAAGACGCCACCAGCGCGCCGTTCGTCGAGTTCCAAATAATGATTCGTGACGCGATTGCGCAGCGTGTATTTCGGAATGATCTCCCGGCGGAACTTATCTCGAAGTCGTTAGCAGCCTTGGTAGAGGCGACGATAGACCTTACGGTGTCGAAACCATCCAAAGCGAATAAATACCGGGATAGCGGCTTTCAAATGTTCTGGGCTGGCATAACCAAGTGATGTGTCCGTGCATCGTATAAATGAGTGAGTAATCACAATGGTGGAAGCCAAAGGCAAAGGAGTGGATATGCCGACCGAGCAAAAGCCGTTGCCATCAGGGTATGGGCTAAGAACGACTGCTGAGGAAGCGCTTGCAGGACGCGACCTTCGAGGGAAGGTCGCGATCGTGACAGGTGGTCATGCAGGTCTTGGGCTTGAGACCACGCGAGTTCTCTCAAACGCGGCAGCCACCGTTGTTATCGGCTCTTGCGATCCCAAGAAGGCTCAAATGGCCGTCGCAAAAATGAAGAACGTGGAAGTGGGCCAGTTGGATCTGGCTAGTCCAAATTCCATCGATCGATTCACCAACGAATTTCTAAACTCAAATCGTGCCCTCGACCTTCTCATCAACAATGCGGGCATTATGGCAACTCCGCTGATGCGGGACGACCGCGGCTATGAACTCCAATTTGCAACCAATCACTTGGGGCATTTTCAGCTAACGGAACGATTGTGGGAATCGCTGAAGAAATCGCGGAATGCGCGGGTGGTGGCCCTTTCTTCCCGCGGTCATGCCAGGTGTGGCGTTGATCTCAACGATCCGAATTTCAACAAGAGGCCCTATGACAAACGGGCAGCTTACGGGCAATCGAAGAGCGCAAACTCGCTGTTTGCCGTCGAGCTTGATCAGCGCGGTCAAAAGCATGGCATTCGCGCGTTTGCCGTGCATCCAGGCGGAATCCTCACCGACCTTGTTCGGTACATGACGGACGAAGAATTACGCGTGTACGGTATCTATCGAGAAAATGGTGTCCCCAAGGTCCCCGACGTCCCCAAGGGCTGGTCTACAACCACCACAGGCGTCCCTGAGCGTTTTAAGACTGTCGAGCAAGGCGCGGCAACGACAATTTGGGCTGCCGTTAGCCCGCAATTGCATGGCAAAGGCGGGGTTTACTGCGAGGACTGCGATATCGCGCAGTTGGTCCCGGCAGACAGCGAGCTTAACAGTGGTGTCCGCCCGTGGGCCGTTGATGAAGCAGCCGCCGAAGCTCTTTGGATTCTTAGCGAGAAGCTAACCTCTGTAGCGGTTGGAGCGATTGCCTAAGAACGTCGGCTGGCCCTGGCCTTTTGACTCGCTCGGAAGGCCGGTCGCCGGGTCTGAGTGCCTATAGTTTATGTAACAGGGAGAATGGAGGATTCTCATGGCGAAGGTTTGGTTAATTACTGGAAGCGGAAACGGATTGGGACGAGACATCGCCGAGGCGGCGCTGGCCGCAGGTGACAGCGTGGTAGCCGGAGCGCGTCGCACGGAGGAACTGGCACCTTTAGTGGCGCAATACGGCGCGCGGGTGAAGCCCGTTACGCTGGAAGTTCGCGACCAGGCCGCAGCAAAAGCCGCCGTGCAGTTGGCAGTGGACACCTTTGGTCGGCTGGACGTGTTAGTGAACAATGCCGGCTATGGGCAGTTTGCGCCGTTCGAGCAGATGAGTGCGGAGGACTTCCAGGCCGTCGTGGACACCTGCTTTTACGGCGTGGTGTACACCACACGCGCCGCCGTGCCGGTAATGCGCAAACAGAAGAGCGGTCACATTTTTCAGGTGTCTTCAGTCGGTGGTCGCATAGCGGTTGGCGGCAATACGCCCTATCACGCGGCCAAATGGGCCGTGGGTGGTTTCAGCGATTCTCTGGCAATGGAAGTCGCGCCGTTCGGGGTCAAGATCTGCACTCTGGAGCCGGGAGGTATTCGCACCAACTGGGCACGGCGTGCCGTTCAGAATCCGCCGAAGCTGTTGCCGGAATACGAGGCATCGATCGGTTCGATACTCAAGATATTGCGGAGCCTCGAAGGGCGTGCGGAAGGCGATCCACGGAAGATTGCGAATGTAATTCTGCAACTGGCGAATAGCGACGATGTGCCGCTTCGGTTGATCCTCGGCGTAGATGCGGAAAATCGCGTGCAACAAGCGGAAGCTGCGCGCGCGAGTGAAGCCGAGAAATGGCGCCATGTCACGGTTTCAACGGTTTTTGAAGATGGGCTCTTCGACAGCCGATTGTATACCGCAAAGAGCTGACTCGATTGCAGTGATACAGCAAATGAAAGGAGTACGAATATGAAATACAGATTGCTCGGTAACAGCGGACTGCGGGTCGCCGAAGCGTCTCTAGGCACGATGACCTTCGGCGATGAGTGGGGATGGGGGTCCCCGAAGGACGAAGCGAAAAAAGTCTATGAGACCTACCGCGAGGCAGGCGGAAACTTCATTGACACGGCGAATTTCTACACCAACGGCACCAGTGAGAAATTCCTCGGAGAATTCATGCAGGGCCATCGCGACAGCGTGGTGTTAGCGACGAAATATTCCAACGCTACGCCCGGCAATGATCCCAATGCAGCAGGCAATCACCGCAAGAGCATGATGCTAGCAGTGGAAGCCAGTCTGAAGCGGTTGCAAACCGACTACATCGACCTGTACTGGGTGCACCTCTGGGATGGGATCACACCGGTGGAAGAAGTCATGCGCGGCCTGGACGATCTCGTTCGCCAAGGCAAGGTTCTCCACGTCGGCATCTCGGACGCTCCCGCTTGGTGGGTTGCCCAGGCAAACACTCTGGCGGAGCTTCGAGGCTGGACACAGTTCATCGGGTTGCAAATCGAGTACAGCCTCATTGAGCGAACCGTCGAGCGCGAACTGATTCCCATGGCGAAAGCTTTGAACGTGGGAGTTGTGGCTTGGTCTCCGCTGGCGGGTGGCGTGCTCACAGGGAAGTATCACAGCGAGGGCAAGGCCGAGGGCGCGCGGATGACCAACAAGGGAACGCAGGAATTCCTTCCCGACGAACAACGCGCGACGCCGATCATCTCGGCGTTGAAGGCGGTCTCCCAACAGACCGGTCGCAGCATGCCGCAAGTCGCGCTTGCATGGCTACGCTATCGAACGGTGCCGGTAATCCCGATCATTGGAGCGCGGAAGGTATCTCAACTCCAGGACAATCTCGCCAGTCTGGATCTGGAACTCTCCGCCGAACAATTGAAATTCCTCGATGGAGCAAGCCG
>DATHGV010000396.1:0-4845 GCA_035490135.1 Candidatus Methylomirabilota bacterium | reverse complement strand
AAATGCGGCGCGAAGGCTACGAACTGATGGTATCCCGTCCCGAGGTAATTTTTCATCGAGACGAATCCCGCAACTTGCTTGAACCACTTGAAAATCTCTATGTCGATCTACCGAGTGAGAATCTCGGCGACGTTTTGCAGCGTGTTGCCAATCGCAAAGGCGAGTAGCTGATAAACCACGATTTTTCGGTTCTTCTCGGTGCCGCGTGCGGCATGATTGGCGCGGTTTTCTTTTTCAAAACCCATTTCGATTTTTGGAAGAGAATTGGCGAGTCTCGCGTTCGGGTCACAGTTACAAAAATGTAATGTCAAAAATCCTTGACGGTCTCATTTATCTTGGAAGGCTGACTCTCCCAAACTCGGTAAAACTTCAGCTCGTCTCAGCATCTCCAAACATATGAAAACTCCTCGTTGGTCTACTCGAAATCGTTTCCTATCACCTCTGCGCCTCGCAACTGTGGTCACCCTAATGTCTGCCGCAGCCGCAATGGCTTTCGTCGCGGCGAAACCATCCGGCCCGTTATGGGTGAAATCGGACAGCAAAAGCGCGATCAATAAATTCAAACAAAATCGCGTTCAACTGTTCAGAAACAAACTAGCCATGCCTGGCCCTGAGCGGGAGGGCGGGCCGACGGCCGGAGCCCAAGAGGCTTACGCTAATCGCGCTTACCCTGCCCCCTATGTCCCATTTACATTGACGCGGAACGCGCACCGGGCGTGGACCAATGTCATGGCAACGGCTCCGGGGAAAGGCATCAACGTTCTAGGTGGCTGGACTCTTGCGGGACCCAGCACGGCTAATTTTCCCGATGTCCTAACCTTCAGCGGCGCGGGTTACACGACCTCCGGTCGCGTTACCGCGCTTGCCATCGATCCGAGCTGCAACACAACGAGGTGCCGGGCATGGGCGGCAGCGGCAGGCGGCGGTGTCTGGCGCACGGAGAAAGCGCTAGCTGGGAGTGGAGTGAAATGGACGTTTGTCTCCGGCAGCTTCGCGACCAATGCGATTGGGACTCTCACTTACGACGCTGCTCACAACACCCTGTACGCCGGCACAGGCGAACCAAATTCCTCGGGTGACTCGGAGGCAGGGTTTGGAGTTTACAAGTCTACTGACGGCGGCGATAACTGGACGCACCTTGCGGCGAATACTAGTGTTCCCGCCGGGTCGGGAGTTGATTGCACGGCGGTAGTCGGCCATGGCGGCGTTCGCACCGCTCCTGCGTACAGCGGTCCGGCTTTCGATGGTCGTTCGATTTCCTCTATCGTCGTTGATCCGGGCAACACGGATATCCTCTACGTTTCATCCGACCGGGGCGTGCGCGGCATCAGCTCCGTCACTAGCGGTACCGTCAGCCTTGCTCCCGGGCTGCCGCCATACGGACTATGGAAATCCACCGACGGTGGAGCAAACTTCACGCTACTAAATTATCAAGACGTTTGCCTGAACCCAGACCTCCTAGGAGACGCCGGAATCATCCAGGCAAGCTTTGGCTCCACGCGCGGCGTCCATGAGGCCGCGCTCGGCCCGGGCTCATCAAGTATAGTTTACGCCGCTCCGTATCCTCAAAACAACGCGATCCCGCTCAACACCAAAGGCGGCGTCTGGCGCTCGACCGATAGCGGCGCTACCTGGACTCAGATGAAGAACGCACTAAACGCGGCGCTAAATACTGATCGGGCGTCGTTCGCTGTCACACCGATTGCGGGCGGATTTACGCGTATGTACGTGGGCGATGGAAATTCGAGCCAGACCGCGGCGAATCGGGCGCGACTGTATCGTACTGACGACGCGGTAACCGCGACCGACGGCAGCTTCACCAACCTGACAGCAGTGCAGGAGGCATCGTCGGCGCCGAATCAAACGCTAAACTATTGTGGCGATCCAGCGATTGGCGGCGCCCAATGCTGGTACGACAATGTCGTTTATTCACCTCCCGGAAAACCCGATGTGGTGTATTTGGGCGGTGCCTTTAGCTACGCCACTTACGGCGGCAGGAATAATGGGCGCGCGTTCATTCGCTCGACCAACGCCGGCGTAACCTTTACCGACATGACGTGGGATGCAACGACGAACCCGACTCCGCCTGGCACGTGTTGTCAGCCGAATCCGATCGCGCCAAATGGGATGCATCCTGACTCGCATGCGATCGTAGAAATCCCGGGGACGGACTCGGCAATCTTCGGTTCGGACGGCGGACTCGTTCGCTCGAGCGGAGTGTTTGCCGACATCTCATCTCAGTGTACCGACCGTGGCCTGACCGGCACGAACCTTGCAACGTGCCAGCAGTTGCTATCGGCGGTACCTACATTCCTCTACAACCTGAACAAAACACTCTCGACTCTCCAGTTCCAGAGCCTGTCAGTTGCTGCTGATAACCCTAAACATCTGCAGGGCGGCACGCAGGATAACGGGACATTTGAGACCACTGGCTCGGCGGTCGTCTGGCCACAGCTCATATACGGCGATGGCGGTCAGTCGGGCTTTAACGCGGGCAACTCCGGGCTCCGGTTCAACTCGTTCACCTCGAACTTTCACGATGTGAACTTCCAGAATGGCGACCCAGTGAAGTGGGTCATCGCGAGTGGTCCAATCGTGGCCAGTGGCGAGAGCGCGCTGTTTTACTCACCCATCATCGCGGATCCCGTCAGTGCAGGCACAATCTTCCAAGGTTCGCTGAGCGTCTGGCGGACTCAGGATTGGGCTGGCAACCAAGCATTCCTTGAAGCAAACTGCCCTGAGTTTACCACATCCGGTGCGAATCCGGCCTGTGGTGACTTCGTGCCCATTGGCCCAGCCGGCGCGACGAACCTGACAGTGAGCGCGGGAGACTACCGCGGCACAACTCGTGCATGTTCCGGCCCCAACTGCAACGTCGCCGCAGTTGCGCGCGCGAGTTCTGACACCGCTACACTGTGGGCGGCGACGACAACCGGACGCGTCTTCATCTCGAAAAATGCCGACACGACAAATACAAGCGTGACATACACGCGGATCGATTCGCTTGCTGCGAACAGTCCAGGCAGGTTCATCAGCGGTATCACAGTTGATCCCGCGGACCCGAATCACGCTTGGATCGTGTACTCGAGCTACAGCACATTGGATCCAACGACACCCGGGCACGTGTTCTCTGTGACATTTGATCCAAGTGGGCCAAGCGCAACTTGGACGAGTCTCGACGGATCGGGAGCGGGAGCATTCCCAGACTTTCCGGCGACTGGCGTCGCCTTTGATTCGGTCACAGGCGATCTCTATGCGTCGAATGATTGGGGCGTTCTGAGATTAGCGAACGGTTCCACGAGTTGGGTTGCTGCTGGGATTGGTCTTCCGAACGTCGAAGTTGCAGGTCTCACCATTGTGCCGAGTGCGCGAAAGCTGTACGCAGCCACGCATGGCCGAAGCGCCTGGCAACTGACATTGCCGTAAACCTGGGTTAGTCTTTGGGCGGGATAGTGAAAATCTATCCCGCCCATTTTTTTGCAGTGATGTCATCTGTTCTCAAGTACCTGATTTCCGCCTCCGTCTTTTTGCTGTTCGCCGGCAGCGCATCGATTAATGCCGCGCCGACAGGTTTTGTGGAGGGACATTTGAAAATTGTCTCGCCGAAAGAGGTTGAGCTTGCCGATGGAAGTCCACCGGCACATGTAGCGACCGTGAATTATGCCGAGTATCCGCTGATCATCTTAAGCCGTTACGAAAAAAAAGAAATCGCACGGGTGACAGCGGACGGAAATGGAAACTACCGGATTGCATTGCCACCTGGCGATTACATTCTGGATGTGCAAGGTCGGCCCCCTAAGGGCCACGTCCGGGCGAAACCACAGTGGTTCACGGTTGTTTCAAACCAGACTGTCCATGTCGATATGGATATCGATACCGGCGTTCGTTAGGCAGCACAATTTCAGAACGGAATTAGCGCCTGAACTGATTTGGCTTCGTCGAAATAATCGTGCGCGATTAGGAGCCAGGGTGAAGGCAAAGGGATTCAGCTCGAGGCGCCGCTCTGCATGAGTCTGGAACGCGCGATTGAATACATAGATATCGACGAATACGTGGAAGCGACGCCGAAATCATTGCGTTTGCGAAAGCGGATTCTCGATGCAAACGCCCGGAAGCGCGCCATCGTGATAGCTGCTTAAATTCAGCTGATAGCCGACGATTTTTCGGTCGTTCTCCGTACCGCGTGCAGTATGACTGGCGCGTTTCCTTTCAAAATCCATTTTCGGTTTTGAAACACATTGAGGCAAATCCCGCGTTCCGGTTGCGATTACAAGAATGTAACGTAAAAACCTTGGCGCTTTGGTTTTTGTTTGGTAAGCTTGTGTTCCCCCAAATTCAGTAAAACTTCAACTCGTTATCAGCGTACCAAAACATATGAAAACTCCTCGTTGGTTTACTAATTCAAGTCCTGTTCGGTCACATCTGCGCATCGCCATCGCGGGCGCGCTCGTGTTCGCTGCGGGGGCAATGGCTTTCGTCGCGCTCCGTCCATCTAGCGCCATTGCGCAATCTGCGCCGCCTTATAACATCAACACCCTCGCCGGCAAGGTAGCCTCACTGAGGGGAACCGCCGGCCTGCAGATCCGATTCTCCGCCTTCATCGAGCAGGAGGCGCAGGAGCAGTCTGCGCCTTTTACTGGCGCGATCACTCCGGTCCACGTGCTGACGAGCCCGCTCGACGGCACCACCATTGTCCCCCCGAACGTCCTGGTGAATCAGGACACCGCAGCCGCGCCGCAGAATGAAACTGCGATTGCCGTCGACCCCAATAATTCCAATCGTATTGTCGGCGGAGCGAATGATTATGTCACTCGTACCTGGTCCTGCTTCGTGGGGACCACGCCC
>DATHGV010000395.1:0-3112 GCA_035490135.1 Candidatus Methylomirabilota bacterium | reverse complement strand
CAATGCTCCAGCGGGTGGTTCGAAACCGGTTCGAATTCAGCGTATCGTTGCCTGCCGGTTCCGTGTTCAAGGGTGAACATGATGGAATTTTCGCTGCCTCGGAACAAGCCCAAACCCTCCAGGCTCCAGCAGAGCGTGTCGCGTTTCATTCCGGGGAGATCTCGCTTCTATTTTGTCATTACGAGATTTGCTGGTGGAAGTTCCTGAAAAACTTATCAAAATCGGAATTTGTCGGTTAGAAAGAAATTCGCCGAGATGTTAGGACTCCAAAAAAAATGAGAGTTAGCGCCGAACAGCAAATTCATATTGAGCAGCTGAAAGTCTCTGCGCGGGTCGGCGTTCCGCGAGCCGAACGAGCCAGACGCCAGCGCCTTGTTCTCAACATCACTCTTTGGCCGGCGCGCGATCTCCGGGACATTCAAGACGCGATCGCGCGAACAGTCGATTATTCTGCGCTCTGTCAGGAAGCGAAACGGTTTCTCTCCCAGCAGTCGCCCAAACTTCTCGAGACCCTGACCAACGATCTGGCCTCGCATCTCCTGCGGAAATTTCGGATTCGCAAAGTCAGCATCGAGATCCGTAAATTTGTTCTCAAAGACGCGGCCTATGCTGCGGTCACAGTGACACGGCGGGCGTCCCTGGACTAAGACTGGAGTTCACCCGCGCCATTCGACTCCCATCAGAAGCTTCGCAGATCACTTGGTTCCAGACCAAACTTTGGGCTTGTCATTCGGTCGTTGTTAGGTCAAACCAGCGGCATTATGAAAGCCCTATCTGGAACATCCAAAGTAATGATATTGGTCGTGATTGGGATGGTGGCGATCCTCTCATTTCGGGTCTTCGCCCAACCAATTCCCGAGCCTACTGAGCCTCCCGCATCCAAGGCAACCTTCGTTTTAAAAATAAAGAACATCACTCCTCTGAAGGTGGACCCCGCTCATTTCAAGGACGTATTGAAGCATCTCACGACGCAGCTTTACGACATTGTCCTCCGCGATGAACATGGCAAGGAGGAGCATCTGCTTCCCAACTCCAATGCGAAGCTCGACATCAAGACCGACAAAGTAACGACGTCCGAAGCAGCGAAAAATGCACCGACTGGCGAGTTGACCTTGATCCAGACTCGTGCAACGCGACAGGTTGGGTCGATGAGCACCTCCGATATAAAGAGTGTGCTGGATGAGCTAGTACAACCACAGTAAATAAATAGCCGCGCCAAGTTTACTCTTGCGCTGCTGAAAGTAGATGGAGCTGTGCGCCAGAAATCTGTTTATTTGGCGTGCTTCATACTTCATTTTTCACTAATTCTTACGGTCTCCTGCCGTGAGACGCTGTGGTTAATTGCGCACGGTCTAACGATCGCGCCACATACCGTTAATAGGTATGCAGAAAAAGCCGAAGCTTTCATCGCTGCGGCTTCAGGGCAGAATTTAGCCGCGTCAAATGCGTTTCGTCGAGCCGTTATGACTTATTTGCACATCGCCGGCGTCGAACGCGGATATGGTTACTTCGCGCCAAATGTGCCGGCGAGTTATAAGGTCGTCTTTGAATTACATTACCCCGATGGGCGAGTGGAGTACCAACTGCCGCGCGTCCATAGCGCCGCGGCTGGAATGCGTCTAGCCGGTGTAATCGATGAGATAGCGCGCACTCGGTATGACCCTCTGCGGGAGTATCTGGTGAAAATGCTGGCCGGTTCGGTCTGGCGCGACCATCCAGATGTGACAGCAATTCGCGCCGTTTTTGGATCAATCAGTTTGCCAAGTATCAGCGAGTTCGAACAGGGTAAAAGAGAATCGTACGAATTTTCGTACGCTTATGACTTCAGCCGTACCGACAAAGCAACTAAGCCGGAAAATCCCTAAGCAATTGGAAACGTGGAGGGAACGGATCCTGCAATTCCTGTTTCCGGTCGAGTCTGACACGTGGCTGAGTGTGTTGAGACTCGGCCTTGGTCTTCAGGTAATAGTTTACACTCTATCTTTACGAGATGATTGGAATTATTTGTTGGCTGGAACTGGTCATGGTCTCATCAGCCGCAATCTCGCAGAAGCACTCCTTTCCGTGGAAAGTCGCTTTGTTCCGAGGCTTGGATGGTTAGTCTCTCTCGGAGCGTACGTCGGACTGTCTGAGAATGCGGTGCTTTCCATAGCGTGGGTCTGTTTAATTGGAACGGGCTTTAGCTTGCTCGCGGGCCTTTTCTGCCGCTCATCTGCGATACTCGCCTGGTCCCTTCACCTTTGTGCTGCGAAGAGCGGGGGTCTGCTCTCCTATGGAGCGGATAATTTCATGACGGTCGGACTCTTCTATCTGATGTTGTCTCCCTTGCCCGATCGATATTCTCTCGAATGGCGACTGCGGAAATCGCCATCGAAAGATCCACAGCTTCTCGGTTTTTGGCGGCGCGTCTTACAGATTCATCTGTGCATCATCTATTTTTTCGGGGGACTCACAAAATGTTTGGGGAACGGTTGGTGGGATGGCTCGAATATCTGGCGCGCATTGATCCGCCCGCCTTCCAATATAATTGATCCTGAGATACTCATTAGGTGGAAGGACCTATTTCCGATTGCGGGAGTGTTCATTTGCCTGTTGGAAACCGGGTATCCATTTTTTATTTGGGGAAAAAGAACACGAACAATCTGGTTCACATGCATTTGCGCGATGCACCTCGCGATCGGCCTCACCCTGGGCATGTATCTTTTCGCATTCATTATGATCGTTCTGAATGCTGCGGCATTTGGGGCAGGCTTGGTTTCGCGCAGCCGAACTGAATCGCAGCGGAAACACGGAACAGGGATAATCGATCGACGTGCAGCCTAACGAAACCGAAGTTTAGTCTCGACGCGAAGCGATATAGTTAGTATCATCCTCTTGGCAAAGAGGATGCTTGAAGGCGCAACATATGTCCGCGGAGCCAAAGCCCGATCTCCCGCTCGAGATCGCACATCTCTTGTTAATCGACGTGGTCGGATATTCGAAACTGCTCGTCAATGACCAGGTCGAATCGCTTCAGCAACTAAACCACATCGTCCGGAGCAGTGATTCTTTCCGCGCCGCCGAAGCGAAAGACAAACTCATTCGCTTGCCAACCGGCGATGGGATGGCGCTG
>DATHGV010000394.1:0-3415 GCA_035490135.1 Candidatus Methylomirabilota bacterium | reverse complement strand
CTAGAGGTTGCTATTCGGGGGCGGTCAACGTTCCTCGTTATTGTTCCGCCGGTTGTTCGCAAGCCTCTTGTTTGCAATGTGGCGTTGCGCGGCCAAAAGTAACAACCCCAGCGCGATAAGCAGCCCGAATATAGCGATTCTGGTCACCCGTTCTACCTCTATGCGGAAGATATTTAGTCGATTTAAGACTCGGCAGTCGATACCGACATTGCCGTATTCATCCTTACTTTTTTAAAGTGCACCAATCAGCTCGCCTGTACTCGTATCGGATACGCTTGCAGTTGGTGCGAGTACAGGTTCCCTGAATCTGTTATTTCTGACCGAGTTTCGCTATTTGACAAACGTAATTATTTCAAACTGCAACGCGAAAAGAAATTTTCACGCCATGTTTGTTCGAAGAGCCACGTAGCCTAGTTCTGTAGCTCATCCTACATTGTGTGCATTCTAGCGTTGCCGAGCGAGGTGTTCAAAATCGTACATCTACCAAACAAGATAAGTGACACCATTCGTTTGGCCGATACGTCAAGATTGTGTTCAGGATTCCCGAGCCCGCAGTCATCTTGAATCGTTACCTCGTGTTCCGTAGCCCGGAGGTAGTGATGTATATAAAAGTTCTGTTAGCGGACGATAGCGATTGCATGCGTCCCGCCATAGCACGAGTGCTCAAGGAAGAACCCTTGATTGAATTGGTAGGTGAAGCAAGCAGCTTCTCCGAAACCCTTCAACTAGCTGCTGCTTTGAAGCCCGATGTCTTGCTGCTGGACCTGCATATGAGCGACGAGCGCGAATACCCGCCAGCGTCGGTTAAATCTCAAATCCTTCTATATATCAAGTGCGTCATAGCTATATCGCTGTGTAACGACGATGATGCAACGGCCTTGGCTGAAAGCTTTGGCGCACACGTGCTGTTGGACAAAATGAAGCTGTACTCACAACTGATTCCCGCGATCAAGCAGTTCTGCCCCAGCGTGATCATTCCGAAAACCGCGAACTCCTTCAGGAACGACTCAAAATGGCCTGCTAGTCCATCAATAGAAGAAAGGTTAGAGGCAGCCTAGTCGTTGCTGGCCGAGGTCCCCCGCTTTGGTCAAAAAACTTGGCTTGCTCGGCTTGTGGAGTGGGTGTCAGAAATTCACCAGAATCTTGTGGAATATGTGGCAGCCAATGTTTGGACAGAGAACATTCCGAGTTCGAAATCTTACACCTCGTGCCGTCAGTTGTTTTGCAAGCCTCGCTCTGCTGGGGGCAACATTATCCACCATGGCGGAGGAGTATCCAGGGGAAAATGCCTCTCCGTCCACCCAGCACTCAAGCCCAAACAAGTCCATGCGCAAAAACCTACCAAACTTCGGCGAGGCGTCCACGACCCTTTACCACGGCGGTCAGCCATCGAAAACCGGATTTCACATGCTGGCAAAGATGGGTGTGAACATCGTGGTAGACCTGCGCGGTAACCGCGATAGTGAGCGTAAAATCGTGACCCATCTCGGCATGCAGTACGTGGCAATACCATGGCAATGCTCGTTTCCAAAAGATAGAGTCTTCGCGGAATTCCTTACATTGCTGCGAAAGAATCCCGGTAAAAGAATTTTCGTTCACTGCCGTTTGGGTGACGACCGCACCGCAATGATGATTGCATCCTACCGCATGGCCGAAGAGGACTGGTCCGCAGAAAGGGCCGAAAAGGAAATGGAGAAGTTTGGCTTTTCCTTCGCCCACAGACGTCTGATTTGCCCCCGCCTGTCTTCCTATGAAGAGGAATTTCCCCATCACTTTAAGACCAGCCCCGCGTTCCGAGACCTGCGTTAGAACCTTTGACTTGTACCGACCAGTCGTAGACGGCAGGCAACCTGACACTGGACGCAGGCCTAATAAATCTTCATTCAAAACGCAAAGTTCGTCATGGTACGAAGATGCTCAACCGGTCGATGCAACACCATCTAATCAGCTGATCCGACAATGCTGCCCCCTAGAGAGCCGATCGGTCCGGTTGTACTCAATCAGACCCTGACCACTGCGGCGCTGGCCTGCTCCTTCCATTTCGAAGCGTTCACGCCGACGATAATGAGCCACAGGGTCAGCCCGATTTCTGCAATTCCCGCCGGCAGCATTATGTAGGGAAAGAGATGAGCTCCAATCGCAGGCGGAATAACGTTGGCGAAAATATTGACCATATAACCTACCCCCCCAATCGCCAGCAGCAGGCCCAGAATACGCGGGAAGAAGGTCGACCTGAAAAAGAGGTAACCGAGTACGACGCAATGAAAGCCGAAGAACACCAGGGAGATGTCGAAGCCGATTGTGCGGAGCCTGATGAACACCAGCGCGAGCGCCTGCAACTGATCAGGCTTGAACGCGTTTAGGTACGCCGCGCCACTCAGAAGAAGCAAAGGCGCAAAATGGTTGAACACGTTGGCACTTGCTATGGCCACGAAAACGAGCCTGAAGAATGTCGCGAGAAGGGCGAGCCCCCTGCTAACTGGCTTGAGCAGCCCATAGAAGATCAGCGCCACGCCGATATCGCATGCGCCCACGACCAGCTGGGCGGCGCCGCCGAAAACATACAATGGCTTTGAGGCTAGGATCTGGGCGGTCGTTGGCAACCCCGCATCGCCCCGCATCATGCCGGATGGCGCGACGGCGAACGGGGCAAACAGGGCTCCAACTATGATGAGCAGGTACAAGAAACCCGCCATCCTGGACTTAAAACGCGGCGACGCTTCTGCAATCCGTTCCATCTTTTCATAGCCTCCAGGTGGAACCACTTCAGGCTATGTTGTATCACCTACATCGGAAGCGCCGCTAACGCCTAGACTAGTAAACGCTGATAGCGCTTTACCGGATGCGCGTTCTCGGTAAGGAGCGAACGGGGGCGGGGAGCTCTGCGCGCGTCCGGTAAAGCCGTTTGGACGTGGCCGCCCGTGTTTGCGGTGGACGCGGGCGCTATGCAAATTCAATCGTGGGAAGGAGCGGCGTTGAGCGGTGCCGAGACTGTGCCGTAGGGCACGACACATGACATCGTGCGCGCAGAAATTGGCTACGACGACAAAGTATCGCAAAGACGGTGGTCGAAGAAGGTGGAAGAAGGGATCGGTTTGACGGCGAGGTAGAGAGATGCGGAGCGCCTGGAAGTACCCAGAGTTTTCGAGTTGGAGAGAGTAGTCTCATGCCGCAGAGCTGATCCGTGGTGGAGAACGAAGTTGGATTTCGGCAGCGGTGAGCCTTTCGATGACCTTCATCGGTCCACCGCATTTAGGGCAGCGCCAAAGATCGAGACCGTCTTCGGTGGAAGAGGCGTGTTGTTCGGCTTGCGGCGGTTGTTCCGAACCCAACAACTGAAAGCAAAGCGGTAGGAGCGTGGCGCGTTTGCGGTTGGCCAGGAAGCCGAAGTTACGGATGCGCACGAAGCCTTTGG
>DATHGV010000393.1:0-6878 GCA_035490135.1 Candidatus Methylomirabilota bacterium | reverse complement strand
TGGAACGTTGGAAGCGTGCTTGAGCACGCCAACATTTCCGGCCATCAAGCCCGGCGCGATAAAACGAAAAACCTGCCAGAAAGGATAATTCCATGGCATCACCACCAAAATCGGACCAAGCGGCTGGTAATGCACGTAGCTTCGGCTGGCGGTGGTCTCGATCACCTCGTCAGCCATAAAACGTTCCGCGTTTTCGGCGTAATAGCGGCAGCCCCACGCCGATTTCACCGCTTCGTCCACTGCGGAACGATAGGTCTTGCCCATTTCCAGCGTCATCAGTTTACCGAGCGATTCTTTTTCGTTCTCTAGAATTTCCGCGGCCTTAGTCATCATCCGCGCGCGTTCAGCAAAACTAGTCTTGCGAAATGTCTCAAAAGTCTTCGCCGCCAGGGTCAACTTCGCTTCGATCTGCGTAGCCGTGAGTGGCTCGAACGTTTTTAAGACTTCTCCCGTTGCGGGATTAATAGACGCGATTGCCATGTTGACTGGGCCTCCGGGGGCTGGAACGGTATGTGCGCTTTGGCTTCGTTGTAAGTCGTGCTTATAAATTATATGTGTTCTGGAAAAAAAATGCTGGCGCCCAGCTTTCGCCTCAAAAACCTTTGCAGGCGGGCATTTTGCGATAACGGAAGCGAGCGGACCGGAGTTGTTCCTACCCGTACGAGGCGACACAAATAGGGAATTCACCGGATTGGGCTGCCGCTATTTCAAATTAAAGTAAGGATTGTTCCACGGGCTACGGGCAACGCATGAACTCAGAACCGCAAGGTGCCTTATCCAACTCAGAATGTTGAAAGCCTTCGCTGTACTTACCTTCGCGAACCGCTCGCGAACGACGGCCCGAAACGGTGCCGCAATAAGTTTCTGCGGTATTTTCCTCAAGGTTTCGCGGATCAGAAATATATCGATTGGGAGCGCGGTTACAAATGGACGGCGCACCAACGCTGGCAGGAAATACTTAGCCAGGAGGAGCACCGGGCGCTGATTCAATGTTTCTTGTGGGTGCAGGGCTCCGACAAGTATCCCAGCTAAACGGCGCCAGACCTCGTGACCAATCTTGCCACCTTCCGTATCAAAGTACCTGGCTCAATGGCACGGTCACCGAACCAACCGATCCGGAGCCTTCGTCGCGCATCAGTACGCGAATCTCCGTCGACCTGGGATCAATCGTGAGCCGGCGCTGCAACACCAACCCGGACTTGGAGAGCGATTCGAATTCCTGCTGAGTGAACTTTACGTCCACGTGCTGTTTCTCCGCCGCCAGGATCTTCCCGTTGGCATCCTTTTGCAGAAAAACCAGATCCAGGCCGCCCGCGACATGGTCTTCATTTTCATGCAAAAGAAGCTGTTTTAGATTAACTCCCAGTCGCAGCTGCAACACGTGTGCCGACGCAGGCGGCAAAGTTTTACAAAACACCGTGATGCCCAGATCGCTGGCGTCCAGAGCGCTGATAGCGGCATCGTGCAAATCCGCGTTCACCACTTTTTCGCGTTCGCTCTTTTCAGGCAGCGCGAAATAGCCGCGCCGGTAGCGTAGATACGCTCCTTGCACCGCCAGATGAATACTGATGTCGCGAAATTTCCCATCCCACTTTCCATGATCGGGATAAAAACCCAGCGTGTAAGTGTAGCGGCCATCTTCAAACGCCGAACCAATTGCGCCGGCAACATCGTTGGTGCCGTAAAATGCTTTCCCGCCGGTTTTGTCCGCCAGCAAACGGAAAGTATCGCGTAGATCCTGGCGCAGGAAAAACGCCGCAGACGAATCCTCCACGTCAATTCCATGAACATCAACCGGGTAGATCGCCATATTCGCGCGGTTAAGCTCACGCGCAAGGCCCCTCATGTCCCCGATTGCGCCAGGCACGCGCGAATTCGCCAGACTAAAGTTCTCCCGGTCCGCAACACCAATACGCTCCAGGCCAATTTGAATCGGAATTCCGCCGGAAATCCAAACCAGGCTCTTGTGGCCCGGTATTGTGCCAACGTAATTGGCGATGGCCACCAGCGCCGAGTACGTTATCCGGAAACGGTCGGCTATGCGTAAATCGGCGATTTCGCCGTTCGCATTGTTGACATGATTTTCGAAACTCGTGAAAAACGCATCGTTCTCAAGCCCTGGAACGTGGAAGTCCGTCGGATGAGAAGCGTCGAACGCCGCCAGTAATCGCGGGCTGAAGCGATCAACGGAGTTACTTAGAGCTGCCGCATCCTCCGTGAACCCGTGCAGCAAAAGCAGATCAGTCGTGAGCGCGAAGATGGCCACATGATCCTGCGGCTTAAACGATCGCAGAAATCGCAGCACCTGCTGGCGTGCGAAAGACTGATCTTCGAAATCAGTGTTAAGCGTGTCAAAAAGAATGACGATGGTCGCGCCCGGGTCCTGTCCTTTCAGGTCGGTGCGATTGGTAAATATGTGCGGTGGCAGGGGACGAGCAGGCGCCGAAGCAGGAGTATTTGCGGAAAAGAAAGCAATCTTTTGAGGTCGGCCATTGTCCAGCAGCGAGAAATCTGCTGCCTTTAAGCCCGTAAGCGGTATGCCATCTTTGTCTTGCACAACTACATTCACT
The DNA here is from genome assembly GCA_035490135.1 of Candidatus Methylomirabilota bacterium. GTDB lineage: Bacteria > Acidobacteriota > Terriglobia > Acidiferrales > UBA7541 > Acidiferrum. The sequence continues at coordinate 4,308 of DATHGV010000393.1, read as the reverse complement.
TGCACAAGGCGCGTCGCGGTACGAATTACCTGCGATGGTTGCGTATTGGCGCTTGATGCCTCGGGATGGCTTTGATTTTGCGGATTAGCACTCGACAGCGGAGATAGAAATGATGACAGAAATAAGTATGCCAAGAACAACGCCGCGCGAGAGATGGCTGACGTCAGGCGAGAGACCAAGACAGGCTCCGCACGGACAGATCGTTCAAATGAATATCATTTGTGACGGTCGCATTCACGAAATATAGCGCAACCGGTGAAGCGTCCGAGTTTATGTTCGATTATATGACGAATATGTTTACTGCGGCGTGACCCACCTGGTATTTGACACGCGATGTTACCCCGTAGAGGTATTTCACAGATTGCTGACCGCTTTGGGTTACGGTTGCTTCTGATGCTCGTTGCGGATGCTTTCAAAGGTGTGAAGGATCAAGTAGGCCACTTCGGCTTGAATGCGCTGGTCCAGGTTTGCGCCTTGGGCGTAATGCAAACTTTCGTTGACCTCCGGTTGTTCCAGAAGGCCCACGGATTGCCCGCAATACCAGGGATGAAACAGGCGCGAGCTCCACATGAATCCCGCTTCAGCGCCGCTACCGTTCACGCGCGCGCCGTTGACGTACAGCACCAGATCATACGGCACCTTGTCCACTAGCTGGACATCTTGCACCGCTCTTAGATTCTTCGCGTAGGTTGCCGCGATCGCTTCAGGGGTGTTTTTTTCCGTCCAAAAATAAATACGGATCTTGCCGCTGCGGGGACCCAGGTTGATGCAAGGAGATTGGCCGGCGTGCGATAACGCTGAAGCCAGCCCAGGCGGAAGACTCGGAGCGCTGGTCACGGAATTGGGCGTTGCGTTCGCATTGCCGCCCTTATCCTGGACACTGCCGCCCTGGTCACTGCGAATCGCACTGCCGGTGGCGTTGCCGGAATCGCCGGCGCTGCTGGAGTTCTCTGCTGCCGGGTTTTGCGAGTCCTGCGCTGCCGCACTTGGCGACTGGCCCGCTTTTGAAACGCTGATGGAGGTGGCCTTGCGCCACGGTAAGCGATGCGCGGGTACGCCAAACGCCAGCAGCACCAGCACACCGGCCACCACGCCCACCACAACCCACCGCCAATATCCCCACGTCGGGAAAAAGTCCGTACTTATATTCCAACCCGAGCTGTGCTCGTTCCAGGTGGCAATTACGTCAGCATATTTGTTGTCCTGCTTTTTCGACGCAGTCTTAAAAGATTCGACCAACTTCTGGACCAGGTCGTCTTTCGGTTGGCCGGGCATCTCAAGATCAGTTCGGTTCGCCGCATCAGACTGGTTTTCACTTAGCGGCTCGACGGCCGGCTTGGCTGAAGCAGGCTTGACCGGCGGTTCTACAGATATCTCTCGCTCAGGCGCAGGCAGTCCGCTTTTAACTCCTTCTCGATCTGCCTCTAATGCCACTAATTCGATTGCCGGTTGCGCCGCCTCTGCCGAAGCAGTTTTCATCGCGATCCATTGCCTGATGTGGCCGCGCGCCGCCTCGGGAAGGTCTACGAAGGTCACCCCAACTTTTTTCGCGGACTCATCCCGCCACGTGACCCGCCCTTTGGCTTCAAAATGGCGCCCGAGTTCCGGCATTTCAAAATCGACGTCCACGTATTCGCCCGGAGGTTCCGACCCGACAAGATCCAGCGCGACGCCGCCTTCGCTCACATCATTCAGGATTCCGTCGCTGCCCGAGCCGCCCAGGAGTACATATAGCCGCGGCCTAACGGCCCGTCGTTGATGCACACGGCGATCCGCGCCCTGCGCCCCAGGCCATCGTCCGCCATCCTGAGCCGAATTACCCATTAACGCGATGTTACGTGATGGTTAAAAGCCAGGCAACGCCAGTGTCACGCCAATTTCCCGAGGCCCTGCCGGTCGAGCTCAGAAATAAAGACCTTCCGATAATCGCCAAAAACCATTTGTCCGATAGGGTGACTTACACGGACTTAGGCAAAACCTGTTATAAACTTCAGATTCATCCGTTAAATACGGAATAACTGAGGCTGGGACTAAGCGCGGGTAGAATGACCCCTCGGTCCTCTGTCGGAGTGCACTCCATGCAACGTCTTTTCTCACTTGTGTCAATTCTAGTGCTGGCCCTGCCAGCCTTCTCCCCCGCGAAGGCTGCCACGCCCGAATACTCCATTCAGGCAATTGGCTACGCCTCAGCTGAAGATGAAGTTGCCGACCTTGTTATGGGCGCTCCAAAAGGCGAAAAAATCTCCATCGCCATGGTCGTCTGGCTCATTCGTGGCGGCGGCCGCAACATCCTCTTTGACAGCGGCTATCACCGCGATACTTTCCTCAAGGACTTTCCTTCGAAGGAATACATTCGCCCCGACGAAGCGGTGAAGCTCGCCGGCGTTCAGCCGGAAGAAATCACGGACGTCGTCGTCAGCCATTCTCATTGGGATCACCTGGGCGGCATTGATCTTTTCCCCAAAGCGACAGTTTGGATTCAGAAGGAGGAGTTCCGTTACTACACCGGCGAAGCTTGGCAGCCCGGCGGCAATCATGGCGGCATTGATCCCGAAGACGTGCAACAACTCGTGAGACTGAACACAGAGGGCCGGCTGCACCTAGTCGATGGCGACGACGTCGAGATCTTTCCTGGCATTCGTGCCTACACCGGAGCGCGGCACACCTACGCTTCGCAATACCTCCGTGTCGACGGTAATCCTCCCTTCGTCTTGGCATCCGACAACTGCTATCTCTATCGCAATCTCTCCGAACACAAAGCCAGCGCTACCTTCTCAGATGCAGATCACCCGGCCAATATTAAGAACCAAGAACGCATGATCCAGCTGGCCGGGGGCAGTCCTGACCGAGTCATCCCTGGCCACGACGCCTTGCAGTTCCAGAAATATCCCACCCAAGGCCGCATCGCCAAAATCAAATAACGACCACCGTCGAAAGATTCAGCGGAGTTAATCAAACCTCAGTGCCTCTTAAACGCAGCGATAACCAGGCATTTGTCGCCGTCCGCAACAGCCGCGAAATCGCCGTAGTCATCGGCGTCTTCCTCAAAGAACACCATGTCAAATCCGCGGTCACCGTCCACAAGATCATCGGCTGCCCGCACGAAGAAGGCATTGACTATCCTTGAGAACAAACCCTGTCCTCAATGTCCGTTCTGAGCTGGCCGCGACCGCTTGACTCATGAGCGCATCAAATAAAGGGTCCCTGCACGTTGGTCAAGCGCGCCCGGCTCCTCGTGCTTGACTATCACGGAAGTTGAGCCTATAGGTAGGTGGCAGGCGCTAATCCTACCAGTGTTGGAAACTGTTGTAATGCGCCGAGTTTTTGCCATCGAGGGGACTATCTCACTCGCAGAGAGCGTCCAACAAGGAGCGGTAGCCTGATCACCGGGTTGCCGACGAGTGAGAGCGCCGGTATTTGGACAGTGAAGGATTGGGTAGCCCATTTTGAAACCGCACACACGTAAGCGTACAACGGCTGTGTTGCTCGCTGTAATGCCAGGTTTGCTGGCACTGCCGCTGTTCGCCGCGCCTGCGCACGCGCAAAGGGGCGGATTCGGCATGGCCGGACGCGGAGGGGCGCCTCCGTCGCACGGCGGTGCGGCGCGAGGCCGCGGTCACCACGGCCGGCACGGTTTCTACGGTTCGGGCTTCGGCGACTACTACCCTTTTTATGATCCCTACAACGACACCGATGGCGGAGGCGAGCCACCTCCGGCACCCATCGTCGTGCAGGCTGCTGCACCCGCCTCTCCCGCACCGGCGCAGGCTAAAGCCTCCGAATCCTTAGTGATGGAGCTGCGCGGCGATCATTGGGTCCGGCTCACCAGTTACGGCCCTCAAGAGTTTGGCAGCCAACCCGGCAAACTTCAATCTGTCTCGCAATCCGCTCCGGGGCAACCCGACTCGCATGTCGGCCCGAGCCGGCTAGCCGGCCGTTCGGCTTCGGGCGAAGCGCCTCCTGAAGAAACCCAGCCGCCAGCAAAGCTTCCCCCCGCCGTCCTGGTCTTTCGCGACGGCCACCAGGAGGAAGCCGCCAAGTACACCATCGTCGGCAGCACTATTTTCATCAAGGCCGACTATTGGAGCAGCGGTTCCTGGACACGCCAGGTCCCTATCGCCCAATTGGATGTCCCCGCCACACTGCAAGCCAATCAAGCCCGGGGCGCGAAGTTCAGTCTGCCCTCCCGCCCCGGCGAAGTGATGATGCGCCCCTGAAGTTCCGGTCAAAGCGACCCGCAAAATCCTTCAATTAAAATGTGGATTCAAAAACACCCCGCTACTTGATTGACATCGACTATTTTCTTAT
>DATHGV010000392.1:0-14819 GCA_035490135.1 Candidatus Methylomirabilota bacterium | reverse complement strand
CCAGGTGCCGGAATATTGCCAAGAGATCACTGGTTGGGTCATGGACGTCGCGAAAATTCCTGTGATCGTAAAGTTAACTCCAAACATTTCTGACATCGTCATGCCAGCACGCGCCGCTGTTGCTGCCAAGGCCAACGCCATCTCGCTGATTAACACCATCAATTCGATCATGGGCGTGGATTTGGAGACGTTGGACATCACGCCGAGCATCGCTGGTAGAGGAGGCCACGGCGGTTATGCGGGACCGGCAGTTAAGCCGATCGCGCTGAATATGCTTGCGGCGCTGGGCCGTGATTCTGTTGTTCATGGCTCCGGCCTGCCGATTTCTGGGATGGGTGGTATCTCTATGTGGCGGGACGCGGCGGAATTTCTTCTACTGGGCGCAAGCAGCCTACAGGTTTGTACCGCTGTCATGCATTATGGTTTCCGCATCATCGAGGATTTATGCGACGGATTGTCCAACTGGATGGACGCCAAAGAATTCGCCACAATTTCGGATGTTGTAGGCCATAGCCTCCGGCAAGTCTCGGACTTTAAGGATTTTGATCTTTCTTTCAAAGCGGTGGCGCGCATCGACCAGCAGAAATGTATTCGCTGCGACTTGTGCTACGTCGCTTGCAATGACGCGGCGCATCAGTGCATCGACCTGATCGATAAACAGGGACGGGTAACTACTCCCGCTGCTTATGATCCAGCGTCTAACGGCAGAGTCGAAGCTGTTTCGACGCGCGCCAGCGTAGTAGTTCGTGAGCACGATTGCGTGGGCTGCCGCCTCTGTTTCAATATTTGTCCGGTGGAAAATTGCATCCAGATGGTGGAAGTGGCGCCCGAACAACCGTCCATAACCTGGGATGAACTGACCGCGAAGCAACCTGAAGTCGCGGAAGATTGGGATCAGATGGAGCGCTATCGCCAAAAAATGGGCATCCGCATCCACTAAAATTGCGGAAGGAGTAAGCGATGGGCCTGCTGATCCGAAATGGGGAGATTGTTACTGTCGGCTCCCGTGTAAAAGGTGATGTTTACGCCGAAAACGAAACGGTCACGCGCATCGGCAAAAATCTTGAAGTGCCGCCTGGTACAGAAATCATCGACGCCACCGGCAAATTTGTTTTCCCCGGCTTCATCGATCCGCACGTACATATTTATCTTCCGTTTATGGCTACTTTCGCCAAGGATACGCATGAAACGGCCAGTATCGCAGCCCTGATCGGCGGCACGACTACCTATATCGAAATGTGTTGCCCGAATCGCACGGACGACGCCTTGGCCGGCTACGGGCTCTGGAAATCCAAAGCCAACGGGAAGAGTGCCTGCGATTACGCGTTTCACATGTCGGTCACGAAATTCGTAGAAGAAACGGAATCGCAGCTGCGCGAAATTGTGGCTGACGGCACCTCTTCGTTTAAAATTTTCCTGGCGTATAAGAATTTCTTTGGCGTCGATGACGGAGAAATGTATCAGACACTGACGCTCGCCAAAAAGCTTGGCGTGATCGTCACGGCTCACTGCGAAAATGCCGAGCTCGTCGCGCGGCTTCAGGCACAACTTATCGCCGAGGGCAAGACTGGTCCGGAGTGGCACGAGCCCAGCCGCCCGGAGTCCGTTGAAGCCGAAGGCACCGGACGGTTTGCAACTTTTCTTGAAAATACCGGCGCTACCGGCTACGTCGTTCACCTTTCCTGCGAAAGAGCTCTCAATGCAGCTCTGGCTGCCAAGGAGCGCGGCGTTCGCCTGAGCGTCGAAGCGGTCCTTCCGCATCTGTTGCTCGATAAATCATTCGCGGAACGGCCCGGCGTCGAAGGCATGAAGCATGTGATGTCTCCCCCGCTGCGCGCCAAACACCATCAGGATGTTCTTTGGAATGCTCTTGCACGCGGTCTTGTGGATACCGTTGGCACAGACCATTGCCCCTTCGACCTCGAACAGAAACTCCTGGGTAAGGATGCATTCACAAATATTCCCAATGGCATTCCGGGCATCGAAGATCGCGTCAATCTTCTCTATTCGTTTGGGGTCCAGAAAGGCCGAATCGATCTGGATCGCTTCGTGAATATTGCCAGCACTCGCCCCGCAAGACTTTTTGGGCTGTATCCACGCAAAGGCACGATCGAGGTTGGAAGCGACGCCGATCTGGTGGTCTTCGACACGAGCTATGGCGGCATCGTCAGCGTCAAAACGCAACACGTCAGTAACGACTACAACGGGTTTGAAGGGATGGCCATCGAAGGGCGGCCTTCCGTAGTTACTGTGCGCGGCAAAGTGCAGGTGCGCGACGGAGAATTTGTAGGCGAACGCGGCCGCGGGCGTTTGCTGAAGCGCGAGCCTGCATATTTCTAAAGCGAACACATGATGCCTCTTGATCCGAAACGTGCCGTTGCCGAACTGAAAGAACTTCGTTCGCTGACCGGCGACGAAAACGGAGCGCAACGGGTGGCCTGGACCGATACGTGGCTGCGCGCTCGCGAGTGGTTTGCAAAAAAACTTGCCGAGCTTCCGGTTGAGCATCATTACGACGCAGCAGGAAATAATTGGGCGACGCTAGCGGGCGAATCGAAGAAATCACTGATTCTTGGTGGGCACCTCGATTCTGTACCTAACGGCGGGTGGCTTGACGGTGCTCTGAATGTTGTCGCCGCGCTCGAGGTGCTGCGGCGTTTCGCTTCAGAATTCAGCGGCCGGCCGCCGGTGACCATACACCTGGTGGACTGGGCCGATGAAGAAGGCGCGCGCTTCGGACGCAGCTTGCTGGGATCGTCGGCGTTTGCCGGCACTCATTCCATTTCCGTGGATCGCGTTCGCACCGACCGCGACGGAATAAAAATGGAAGATGCGCTGCGGCGTTGCGGTGTTGAAATGGATTGTTTCGCCGACGCCGGAAAAGAACGGCAGAATGCGGTCGCGTATCTCGAGCTGCATATAGAACAAGGGCCGGTCCTTGAACAACTCCAACGTCCCCTCGGCGTTGTTCTGGGCACTAAGGGAGTCGAACGCCACAGTATAACTTTTCACGGGCAAGAAGCTCACTCGGGCTCGACGCCGATGAACGCGCGCCACGACGCTCTGGCGGCCGCAGCCAAACTCGCACTGGAAATTCGCAATATCGCGCGCAAGCATCCGGACGCGGTTTGCACTATGGGGAGCCTCAAAACATTTCCCGGAATCGTGACCGCCGTGGTGGGCCGATGCGAAGCTACGCTGGATCAACGCGATCTTGATGCGCGCATTCTTGCCCAAATGTTTCAAGAAGCACAGGATGCCAGCCGGCGTTTCGCCGACGAGGAAAAATGCACGGTGGAGTGGTCGCGCATCTGGAATATCGAGCCGGTACCCTTTCACCCCGCGCTTCTTGATCTTTGCGAGCAAGCCGTTCGCGAAGTGTCGGGTACATCCCATCGCATGCCTTCCGGCCCACTACACGACGCCGCTGAGGTTTCCCGCGCAGGCATCCCGGCGGTCATGATGTTTGTGCAATCTCTTGGCGGCATCAGCCACAACAAAATCGAGGATACGCGCGAGGAACATCTCGAGATGTCGGTAGTGGCGCTCGACCGTTTGGCATCCAAAACAGTCGACTGGATTTTGCGAAGCTAGCAAAGCCCCCAACAAAAAAGAGAGAATTCGCGGCAAGCGCACAAGCAGTTCAGTTTTTGTTGAGCTTTGTGAAGCTGGATTCAAGCAATCCGCGGAGATTGAATGAACGCACAACTCGACTATGCGTCGATGCTCAAAGTTGCGCTGAGTGAAGCACGGCAAGGGTTGCAAGAAGGTGGAATACCGATCGGCGCGGCGATTTTCGATGTCCAAGGCCGGGTGATCGGCAAGGGGCGTAACCGGCGGGTGCAACAGAACGATCCTTCCATGCACGGCGAAACAGATGCGTTTCGCAATGCCGGCCGCCAAGCCAGCTATCGCAAGCTGATCATGGTGACCACACTGGCGCCATGCTGGTATTGCAGCGGACTAGTTCGACAATTTGGATTCGGAACTGTGGTGGTGGGCGAGAGTAAAACTTTTCAGGGCGGAATCGATTGGTTGCGGTCTCTCGGTGTGCAGGTGATCGACCTGGAATCCGAGGAGTGCGTCTCCATGCTGCAGAAATATATTTCCGAGAATCCCACGGTTTGGAACGAAGACATTGGGAAAGAATGAAAGGTTTCGCCAAAAATTTGTGAACGAAGCCAAATCTGAACAAAAAAGGCGTTCTCAAATGTGAAGCGCTGAAGCCGCCTTTTTTTTTTATCTTTATGCCTGTAATAGGCCCTGGATCAGAACTTCACGGCGAGCGACATCTGAATTTGCCGCGCGCTGCCAATAGTCTTGTTGACGTTGCCTAACCCGAACGGGCAATTGTAAAAGCCGCTGGTTTGGTTCGACGTCCCGCAGGCGGACGGCAACGGCGTGGTGGGCCGCTCCCAGTCATTCCGCGAAGATGCAATTGTTCTCTATCGAGATGAAAGCCTGTGCGCGCGAGCACGAATATGACGACGATGAGTATTAGCGAAACCGAGATGGCTTCGATCCACAACATTATGCGTGCGGAAAGTTTTACGTCACGCCAGGCAATCCAGGTGGAGATGGCGGTGACCAGCAACGCCAGGAAGACCGCGGAAGTGCCGTGCCCGGTTGCATCGCGCAACAGCACATTGCCGTAATGGTAGAAGCCTCCGATCACGTTGGCTCCGGTAGCAATGTAGGCAAGCAACAGGCTCCACGCGGATGCCGCGCTGACCGCGGCGCCATAATTTTCACCGTGTAGGTGTAAAGCGAACCCGGCGATGCTGAATAGCGCGCAAATTTTGAAATGCACACCGTTACAAGCAAGATGGCCAGACTGGCCAGCACGTACGCCAGCCACGTGCCATTTCCGGCCAGCGCGCAGACGAGCGGGATAGTTGCGACCGGTGTAGTCGTTGGCGCGATGCTGGAAATGGATGGCGCGAGCGTTTCCATCGGAGAAAGCACTTCGCGACGTAAGCCATACGTCGAGCTCTCGGGCGCTAGCTGCGACGCTTGGGTCATTCGGTCTTGTCTCATCTCGCGTTTCGTGAACTGCAATTCGAAATGGTGGCGGCTACGATATGGCTCCGCTGATTTGGAAGCAAGGGGAGTGTGGCGAATTCTGCCACTTGGCTATGTGCTATTTTGATGAAACCTGATCGTTCCGTGGGGAATCGGAGTTCTGCATGAAGTTAGACATTGAAGTTTTGAAGAGTCTTCCAAAAGTTTTGCTGCACGAGCATCTCGATGGCGTGCTGCGCCCGAGAACTATCATCGAGCTTGCGAAAGACGTGAATTACGTGGAACTGCCGAACGGAAATGCCGAAGAATTAGCGCAATGGTTTTTTCAAGGCGCCAATCAAGGCAGTCTGCCAAAATATCTGGAAGGTTTCGCGCACACCATCGCGGTCATGCAAACGGAAGAAGCGCTCGAACGCGTTGCCTATGAACAAGCGGAAGATTTGAGCCAGGACGGAGTTATTTATTTCGAGACGCGCTTTGCGCCTGTATTTCATGCCCGCAAAGGATTGAGTCACCAGCAAATTGTGTCCGCGGTGCTGAAAGGTTTGGAGCGCGGCCGGAAAGATTTTGGCATCGCTTCTGGATTGATCATCTGCGCCATGCGCAATATGGACGTCTCGCTGGAAATGGCGGAATTGGCCGTCGACTTTCGCGAGCGCGGTGTAGTCGGATTCGATCTGGCAGGCGAGGAAGGCGGATATCCCCCCAAGAAGCACGTTGATGCGTTCCACTATATTCAGCGCCAGAATTTCAACATCACTATTCACGCCGGCGAAGGCTTCGGAAAGGAATCCATCTGGCAGGCCATCCAATATTGCGGCGCTCACCGCATTGGGCACGGAACAAGGCTCATCGATGACATCGCTGTGGCTGACGGAAAGGCAGTGAAACTGGGTGACCTTGCGCAATATGTTTTGGACAAAAGAATTCCACTGGAGATTTGTCTCATCAGCAATGTGCACACGGGGGCCGCGCGCACTCTGGCGGAACACCCCTTCAAGATTCTCTACCAGAAAAAATTTCGTGTGACCTTGAATACCGATAACCGGCTGATGAGCAACACCACCATGACCAAAGAGTTTGAGGCTGCAGCCACAACCTTCGGCCTAACCTTAAATGATTTTGAAATTATTACGATCAACGCAATGAAGAGTGCGTTCCTGCCGTATGACCAGCGGTGCCACTTTATTTATTCGGTGCTAAAGGCGCGCTACGCGAAAATTCGCGCGTCGCAAGGAGTCTAATACTCCAGACGATTGCGATTAGCCTGCCAAGGTCTGGAGAGTCTCGGCCAGAACCAGCGTCCCCCGCGCAATGTCTTCAGGAGAGGCATATTCGTCAGGCCGATGACTGTAACCGTTGCGGCAAGGAATGAACAACATTCCGGCCGGGGCTATACGCGACATAAATAAGGAGTCGTGATATGCGCGGCTAACCATAGTCAGAAAAGTCACTCCGTGTTTTCTGCACGATTCAGAAAGTGCTTCCACAATGTTTGAAGCGCAATCCGCGGGCGCGTCCGCGTTTACCAATTCCTGGCGAATGGCGAGCCCGCGCTTCGCTGCGATGGCCTGACAGGACGCGTCCACTTTGGCGACCAGGGAGTCGCGCCGCTGCAAATCGGTGTCACGAATATCCACACTGAGATGCACGCGGCTGGGAATGCTGTTGACCGCGCCGGGAAACACTTCGCAAATGCCTACCGTGGCCACCGTGTCCGTGGATCCGCCGGTCTTCGCCTGGTGTTCAATCGCTAGAATTAATTCCGAGGCCGCGCAAAGCGCATCGCGACGATCCGGCATCAGCACCCCGCCAGCGTGGCCACCCGCTCCTTCAATAAAAATTCGAAAACTGGATGGTGCGGCAATTTTGCTGACAATCCCGAGTGGAATATGTTTCTGTTCCAGCAGCGGCCCTTGTTCGATGTGCAATTCAACAAACGCCTGGTAATGTCCCGCAGGTAGCTTGACGGTTTCGAGTTCTCCCCGGAATCCCGCAGCACGCCGAATCTGCTCGATGGAGGCGCCGTCTTTGTCCGTCAGCTTTTTCGCTGCATCGGGCGACAAAATTCCAGAAAGCAAACGGCTACCTAGGCAGCCGATGCCAAAGCGGGTTGGCTCTTCAGACGTAAAAAGAATTAGCTCAATCGAGCGTTGTGGACTAAATCCGCTTTGCCTCAGCGCGCGAATAGCCTCGAGACCCCCGAGGACGCCGACCACGCCGTCATATTTTCCAGCATTTGGAATTGCGTCAGTGTGTGACCCGGTGCCTACCGCGGCAGCATTAAGTTCGCGTCCATTCCATCGCGCGAAAATATTTCCGATCGCGTCCTGACGAATCGCCAGGCCCGCTTCTTCACATCGCGCCATGAGCCAGGCCCGCGCTCTCAGATCTGTTAGGGTGAAAACAATCCTCGTCACCGCCGGCGCTTCTGCATCGGAAATCAAGGCGAGTTCCTCGATCTCCGACATCAGTCGATGTTTATCAACCTCGAGATTCATGCGGCCCGCCAGCCAGCGGATGGCGGTTCCAGTCTTTGTAGATCAAATATTTTGCCGGCGTCTTTCCAATCGCTCCGAACCACTGCGGACACCACGGCGCCATCCAAATGAAATCACCCGCGGTCACGGAGTGCCAGGAATCATCGAGGCGGTAAATTCCTTCGCCTTCCAGCATCAGCAGTCCGTGCTCCATGACATGCATTTCGACCATGCTAAGAGCCGCTCCGGGTTGATACACCATGGTGTTCACGGCGAAATCGAAGGCCATTTCATCCGGCAGCAAACACTTTACCTGCAGGTCGGGATCGTCTCCCAAAGCATGCGAAGAAATCTGTCCTTCCGTGGAGACCAGCAACTTCGGGGGCGTAACGACAGACAACGGTTGGTACGGTTTTTCAATGACAGCGGCGCGGCTAGAGCGAGCAGCGACTACGCGATGCTGTGATCCCGCTGGAATATACGCGTAAGCATTTGCTCCCAACTCATTTTTTCGTCCGGCGACTTCAAGTTGGAGATTTCCCTCCAGCACATAAATAAAACGCTGCGAATCCGTGCCGCCAAGTTCGCCCCCGGTTTCAAATTCAGCGGTATATTGCACAAATTGTGCTCCGGCTGCCGGGCTGACGTGAACGATTGCGCAGCATGCATTCATTTCGGGGAATACGGTGCGCACGAATGTGTCGGGCGTTAAAAGAAAAAAATTGTGTCGCTTGCAGCTGCGCGTTTGACCAAGATTATGCACGGACCATCCTTTTTTGAAATTCGCCGGAACCGGCCAATTGAGTCAGCAAATGCATCCCACATTCCATGGCCTTCGCCACATCTTCAACGCTCACGGACTCTGACGGATGATGACTGATGCCGCCTGGAGTTCGCAGAAAAATCATAGCGGTAGGAGTTTTTTCCGCCAGAATCATGGCATCGTGACCAGCGCCACTTACCATGCGGCGCGTTTTGCAACCCGTCTTTGCAGCAGCTTGTTCGATTTGATCCATCAGAAATGGATCCATCGACACCGCCGGCTGGTTCAACAATATTTTTCGCTCCAGGGTTAAGCCGCGGCGATGGGCGATTTCTTGGGCTTGTACAGCAAGAAAATCCGCCGCGCGGCTACGCACGTCGTTAGATTTGTGGCGAACGTCAAGACTTAAGCGGACCTGACCGGCGACAACATTTGCAGCGTTAGGCGTGGCCGCAATGCGCCCAACCGTTGCGGCCAGTCCTTTTTCTCTCCTGGCCACGCGTTCCACCTCCAGGATCCATTCTGCTGCCGCTGACATCGCGTCGTGGCGAAGATTCATGGGAGTCGTACCGGCATGATTGGCGCGGCCGAGAAAGGTAAACTCGCCACGCGTCTGTCCAGCGATGCCTTCCACAACGCCCAGTGGAATTCCCAACGATTCAAGAATCGGCCCTTGTTCGATGTGAAATTCCAGGTACGCCAGACTATCGTTGCTCAATGCGGCCTGCGAAATGTCCGCGGGCTTTAGACCAAAATTCTCAATAGCGGTTCGAACGCTGACGCCCTTTGTATCCATGCGATTGAGTAACTCGTTATCTAGCTTGCCGGCTAATGCGCGGCTGCCGATGAACGGCGCGCCGAAACGAATTCCTTCTTCCTCTGAGAATCCGATCACCTCAATGGCGAAGGGAAGCTTGCGGTCCTCCAGCGTTTCAAGTAACGAAATTGCCAAAACTACTCCGAGGACGCCGTCATATGCTCCGGCATTTGGCACAGTATCCAGATGCGAACCCAGGAGCAGTCGCGATGTATTGGTTTGCGCAGCGGGATAAAACGCCCGCAAATTTCCGGCGGCATCGATGGTCACCTGGGCTCCTGCGGCCTCCATCCAGTCGCCCACTACACGGTAGCACTCCCGCATTGCAATAGAGAGAAAAGTGCGGCAGGTGCTCCCCGGCGTTTCAGTAATCGACGCTAACCGTTTGCATCGAGCTACTACTTTTTCCGCACGATCCGCGATGGCACCAGAGTGCTCCATTGACCCTTAATCCTGACGCCGAATGCGCGCCTCGATATGGCCATGCGGTTCGTCAACGGGAACGAATATCTCATTGGGGTTGTCCTGTCCAAAGTGCGAAAGGTCTACCAGCAGACAGTGACGGTTCGGCATGTTCAATTCGATTTCGTCTACTTCAGGAACTTGCTGGAGAACAGCTTCCCCCATGGCGTACAGCGTGTGCTGCACGGATTTGCTGGCGTGCCCGGCAAATACGCCAAGCAGAATTTGCCGGATACTCTTTCGCAAAGTACGGAAGGAAACATCCGTCGTGGAATATTTCCATCGCGCGCGAAGCGCGGTACCCAATAAACGATCCGCCGATTCCGGCAAAGTGGTTAGCGAATCTTTCAGGAAACCGGCAAATTCCGATCCGGCAGTTTTCATAATGACCAAGTTGTCGAGCCCGGACCAAACCGATGAAGCGCCATCACGCATTCGCGATGTTTCCGAGGTCTGTAGTTCGGTGCTCGACTGCACGAATGTCGTGGGATGAGGCTTTCCTTCAACTAACACGCGTTCCCAGCTTTTTTCAGAGATGGAAACCTGCGTGGCGGAAAGTTGTGGATTATGGTCCAGGAAAAAATCCGCCAATTCTTCACCAAATTCTTCCATGCACGTCTGCGAGGATTCACGCGCCAGCGAATACACCGTATTTTTCATGGTGTCGGTGGGAAGGATGTTGCGGTTGTCGCCGTCGACGAAGCAGGGTTCAAAATCTCCAGTGAAGAGAATCTCCACGGTCCATTCACGAAAATCGTGGCGGTCGCCACGCCGCTTTACCTGAACCAGACGGACACGTGACTTGCCATACTTATTCTCGGCCAAAGCGATCACGCCATCAGCTCCCCCGGTACGTTGTGTATCCATACGGGCTTAAAAGCAGCGGAATATGAAACTCTGATTCGCCTTCGAGCACTTGAAAAGCAACCTCTATAAGCGGATAGAGGGTTGCTATTTCCTGCGCCTGAAAATAACTCGCGGCGTCGAAATTCAAGCGATAAACACCCGCGACAAGAGTTTCATTAGGCGGCAGCAATTGTGCGCACCGTCCGTCAGCCCCGGTGCGCGAAGAAAATAGCGCGGCCCAATCTCCGGATTGTTCGCGCCGCTCCAGGCGCACGGAAACATCTTTCGCGGGTTTGCCCAGCGAAACGTCCAGGACGTGCGTGGAGATTCGACTCATTCAGAGATCCATTTCTTCAAGCGCAGACTGGTGATCTGGCGCTGTTGCTCGGCGGATTCCTGGAGTTCGGTCTGTTCGTCGTTGCGCAGGCGCCGCTGCAGAATATCCAGAATCGCTTGAGCAGATTTGCCAGTGGCACACACGATAAAAATACGTCCGAAGCGTTTTTCGTAAGCTCGATTACCTTCCGCAAGCGCAGCGATCACGTCGTCCCCAGCCGCGCCAACTTTTTGCTGCTCTTCGCCGGACCATTGAGCCGATCGTGCAGGAGCAGTTGAGGGCGCGACCGAATGGCCGATGCGCGGGTGATGAGCGAAGGCTTCCATCCAATGGTCTTCCGCGAGACTTCTCCATATTTTGTCGGATGCAGCCAGCAGACTATCTTCATCCTCGATCGGTCTGAGGGCAGCCATCTGTCGTGCCCAGGAGTTTGAACCGCAGCACGGAAAAATTTCAATTGCCGCATGTAGTAGTGCCAAGGAATTCCAACGCTCCAGCACATTCGACTTCTTATTTCCGGCTTTGTTAAAACTATCAAGAAACTCGGCCACAAGATTCGCGGTTACGGCGCGTCTGTATCTGGCGGAGGATCGAATATCGTCGATGGGCTGAATTTCGCGAGCTGTTGTTTTCTTTGCCAGCAAAATAAGTGCCGGATCAATTCGCTGGCCGCGAAGAACGTTTTCGGTTTCTGTCAAACGAAACGGGATCGGCGCGACGCTTCCCACAGCCATGCGGATATCTTCGATCACTCCTCCAGGGACCTGACCCAGCGCCGCCAAACATACTTTCGAGATGGCCTGCGCGTTGCGCGCGCCAATTTTACGCGTATACGCGCGATAATGCGAAAACTGCCTTGGCAGAGATATGAACTGAATGACTTCATCCGCGGCACACTGCGTTTTCCGGTAACCGGTGTGAAAGTGCTCGTAAGGTATTCGGCGCTCCCCTCGAACGGAAACTAAGATTAATTCCGCTCCATAAACCAGCAATGCGGGTAGTGAATCCGCGGCCGGCGACGCATTGATGATATTGCCTCCGAGCGTTCCGCGATTTTGATTCGCCACTCCGCCAGTCCAGCGCGCTGCGCTAGTCAACAGCGGGAGTTCTCGATTCACATCGGCATTTTGTATCAAATCTGTGTAGGTGCATCCGGCACCGACGCGAATTTCGCCGGGAAGAACTTCGATGCGACGAAGCTCCGGCAAATTCCAAATGCTGACCAACTTTCGCGCGGAAAGATGGCCCGCAGCATATTGCACCATCAAATCGGTCCCGCCTGCGATAGGCAGCCAGGTGCCCGGCTCCTGAGTGAGTAGTGAAAGCGCCGACGACAAATTACTGGGAGCGACGAGTTCGTAGTCGGCAGGATGGGACCTCATTGCCTACACCGCAGCGCGGCATCCGCTACAGCTTCAAAAATTTGTGCGTAACCTGTGCAGCGGCAGAGATTGCCAGACAATCCCTGGCGGATGTCCGCGATGGTGGGTTCCGGGATTTTGCTCAACAAGTGAACGGCGGCAAGTATCATTCCGGGAGTACAAATGCCGCACTGCGCGCCTCCGCAATCGAGAAAAGCCTGTTGCAGAGCGTGTAAATGTTTATCAGTGGCCAGGCCCTCAATTGTAGTGATATGAGCGCTCGAGGCTTGCAGCACCGGTATCAAGCAACTGTTGACCAGAACTCCATTCAACAATACCGAGCACGAACCGCACTCGCCTTCGCCGCAGCCCTCCTTGGTGCCCGTCAATCCAACTTGTACTCGCAATACGTCCAGCAATCGTTCCATGGGAAAAGCGCGAACCGTAACGGACTTCCCATTCACAATTAGAGTGATATCCGATTTAGTGGCGTTGTGCGAATCGCTCATTGCTTACTGTCCGCCAATGTAGGCGACGTGTTATGCAAACCATTTGCCGCCAGGGCCTCAAAAATATCTTCCGGCAGCAACGGAATGGAATTAAAAGAAATACCCAGCGCGTTTATAATAGCGTTGACAATTGCCGGTGCGGGACCGTCCATGGGAAGCTCCCCGATTCCTTTTGCTCCGAAAGCTCCGTGTACGTTGCCCAACTCCTCAAAAAAAACTCTGATCGACGGAATATCCGCTGAGGTGGGAATGATGTAGTTGGTCATCTGGCCATTCTTCATGCGCCCCTTCTCCCAGATAACTTTCTCATAGAGCGCGAACCCGATCCCCTGAGCCACACCTCCGATAATTTGCCCCGCTGCGAGAACCGGATGGAGAACTTTGCCGACCTCCTGCAGACAAACAAAATCGTCCACCGTTACGTTGTAGGACGTGAGATCCACGGTTACTTCCGCAACGTAGACGGCCCACGCAAACGCGGCATAGGCGGCTCCGCGATAATTTTCTTCGTCCCAGGAAATATCGTCAGCCTGTTGATAACGCGCGAGAGAACGGAATACTCCATGCTGCGCGACGTGCTGGCGGCAGGCTGCACGAAATTCTTCGGGGGAATAAACTTCGCCCAATAGACCGTTGGACCTTAACGTTTGCAGGATTGCTAAAGCCGCGGAGTGAACCAATTTTCCAACCACCATGATGGTTCGCGATGCCACGGTGGGTCCGCTATTCGGAACTTTCTGAGTATCGGGTTGCGCGATTCCCACATCTTCATAGCGCACCCCCAGTGCCTCCGCAGCGATCTGGCAGAGCACCGTTTTTGTGCCCTGGCCAAATTCGGTACTCGACACCAATACGCGTGCCGTGCCGTCGGCGCACGTCTCGACGCCAACAAGTGAATTTAGATAGCGCTCGCCAGAACCGGTAAAACCCGCACCATGTAGAAAAGCAGCTATACCGATTCCTTTCTTTTTGTCCGCGCCTAGATTTCCCTGCGTGAACTTTTCTTTCTTTGCGCGGTAATCGGCCAGTTCCAGCGCGCGATCCAGAAGCTTCCCGAGATCAATCTGTTCATTTACAACTTGTTCCGTGGTGGTCGTTTGCCCTGGCTTAAGAAAGTTTCGTCTTCGAACTTCGATGGGAGAAATCCCCAGAGTCTGCGCGATAAAATCCATGTGACGCTCCATCGCGAAGAGCGACTGCGGTGCTCCAAATCCGCGAAACGCGCCGTGCGGCGGCGCATTCGTGGCTACCGCCTTGGCGCGAATGCGAACGTGGGGCCAATAGTAAGGTCCACCCGCGTGCAATGCGCCGCGCGAAAGCACCACCGGCGTCAGAGTTTTATATGCGCCTCCGTCGACCGTGAATTCAATTTCCCCGCCAAGAATTTTCCCATCTTTACTCACGGCAGTTCGGTGGCGCGTGCGTGAGGGATGGCGCTTGGTAGTGGCGGCCATGTCTTCCATCCGGTCGTACACAATTTTGACCGGCTTGCGGGACTTGATAGCCAGAAGCGTCGCGTGCGCCGCGAGCATCGAGGGGTACTCTTCCTTGCCGCCAAACGCGCCGCCGGTTTCCATTTGCACTACGCGCACGCGGTCCTCCGGTAAGCCACACAATTCCATCAGCGCCTTGTGAACATAGTAGGGGCATTGCAACGAGCCCCACACGGTGATGCCTTGTTGCGGATCGAAAACCGCGATCATGCCATTGTTTTCGATGTACAGCTGCTCTTGTGCGCCGGTGGTGTATTCCGCTTCGACGATGTAGTCGGCGTTTTTGAACGCACTCTCTACATCTCCCTTTTCAATGTGGTAGCTTTTGAAAATATTATCCGTGCCCCAGATAATTTCAGAGAGCTTCTCGCTGTCCTTGATCGTAAAGATCGGTGTAAGCGGGTCATATTCGATGGAAACGGCTTCAAGCGCTTTGGCCAGAAGATTTCGGTCCGGGTGCGCCAGCAGAAGAATGGGTTCTTCGGGATGATTGATCAATTCTTGCGCGAGGCAGGGCTGGTCCTCGCCGATTAACGCGATACAATTTTTCCCGGGAATATCCTTGGCGGTAACGACGACAAATTCATCCCAATTCACCGCGGGGTCAAAATTAATGGCTTTTATTTTGCCTCGCGCGATACGGCTGCGAACGGTCGCGCCGTAAAGCATGCCTGGCAATTCCACATCGTCAACATAACGGGACGCGCCGGTGACTTTATCGCGCCCTTC
>DATHGV010000391.1:0-26068 GCA_035490135.1 Candidatus Methylomirabilota bacterium | reverse complement strand
GCCCTCTCGCAATTGAACGGAGTAGGCCACATACTTAATCTCGGTCACGGTATCTTTAAACAGACACCGGTAGAAAATGCGCGACTTTTTATCGAAACCGGCCAGCAAACAGTCGTCGGCTCACCTGGTAAGGCGAATCAGCCCACTTCCGCCGCGTATTCGCGCTGAGGACATGACGTGACGCCCACCACTCCCAGCCTCCAGCGCATGCGCGACGAACTGCGTGTCAGCGAAGAATTTCTTGCCCGCTATAATCGTCCCGGGCCGCGATACACCAGCTACCCCACTGCGCCCGTCTGGAATGATGCTTTTGGTCCCAGCGATCTTGAGTCCGTGCACGCAGAAGCACAATGTGCGCAGACGCCCGTTTCGCTGTACATGCATCTTCCCTTCTGTGAGAGCTTGTGTCTTTTTTGCGCGTGTAACGTAATTATTCATAAAGATAAGCGCGTCGCGATACCTTATCTCGATGTTCTGAAGCGCGAAATCGAACATGTAGCTCGCGGAGTTTCGCGCGCTCGTCCGGTGGTGCAATTCCACTGGGGCGGCGGCACGCCTACATATCTCACCCCACAACAACTTGAGGATTTGTTTTTATTCGCACGTGAACATTTTAATTTTTCTCCGGACGCGGAAATAGGCATCGAGATCGATCCGCGGGTAACCACCGGTGAACACCTCGACACTTTGCGGCGCCTGGGCTTTAACCGTCTTAGCATGGGGATCCAAGATTTTCATCCCGAGGTGCAGGCGGCAATTAACAGGATCCAGCCCTTCGAATTGACGCGCGACTTGTTGCTCACCGCGCGTAAGCTGCAATTCGACAGCATCAACGTCGATCTCATTTATGGTTTGCCGTATCAATCGCCGGAACGCTTCAGCCACACCGTGGATCAGACTCTCGAGCTACAACCCGACCGCATCGCGCTATTCAGCTACGCCCATGTGCCCTGGCTCAAAAAGCAGCAAGGGGCCTTCGCCACGCATTTGCCGGAAGGTATGCAGAAATTTGAAATTTTTCGCTCCGGCCTGATGAAGTTCATCGAAGCCGGTTACCTCTATATCGGCATGGACCATTTCGCTAAGCCCGGCGATGAGCTGGCCATTTCGCAGCAGCAACGCATGCTCCACCGCAATTTTCAGGGCTACACCACCAAAGCCGGTGCCGACCTCTACGGCATGGGCGTCACTGCCATCAGCGCGTTTCAGAATGCGTACGCGCAAAATCATCGCGACCTGCCAAGTTGGCAAAAGGCCGTGCAGGATCGCGGCATCGCCACCATGCGCGGCTATCGCCTTTCAGACGAGGACCGCCTGCGGCGCGCAGTCATCAATCGGCTGCTCTGCCACACGGTAATCGTGAAAGATGAAATTTCTCGTGAATTCGGTGTCGACTTCGATCAATACTTCGCCGACGAAATTAGCCACCTCCAGCAGCCGCGCGAGGATGGTTTGGTGATGCTGGACGATAAGGAAGTGCGTGCCACCTGGCTCGGCAGAATTTTTATCCGCAATCTTGCGATGATTTTCGACCCGTATCTCGAAAAGCAGCACTTGAACGCGATACCGTTATTTTCAAAAACTCTGTAGCATCAGTCTCCATGCGCGCATCATTCCCGTGACCGTCCACGTTCCAACTTTAGTTGTCGGCGCGGGAATATCGGGCTTGGTTTGCGCGTACGCGTTGCGCAAGGCGGGCATCGGCGCACAGGTCATCGAGTGCAGCGCGACTCCCGGTGGTGTGATTCGCAGCGAACGGCACGAAGGTTATTTGCTGGAATTTGGCCCGCAAAGTTTTAGTGCTACTTCCGCGCTGCTAACCCTTTGCCGCGAACTGCACATTGACGATCAACTCTTGCAGGCGCCACCCGCTGCACCCCGTTACGTGCTCGTTAAAGGGACGCTGCGGCCAGTTCCGCTCAGCCCACCGGCATTCATCGCGTCATCGTTGTTCGGCCTGCTAAGCAAGCTGCGAGTGATGCGCGATATTCTCGGTCGCTCAACGCCGCCTCAAAGCGACGAATCCGTCGCCGCCTTCACCCGCCGCAAATTTTCGAGTGAAGTTCTCGATAAGCTAGTGGGCCCATTCGTCTCCGGGATTTATGCTGGCGACCCGGAGAAGCTAAGTCTGCGCAGCGCTTTTCCCCAGTTATATGAGGCGGAGAAATCCGCAGGCAGCGTTATTCGGGGTTTATTGTTGTCGGCAAGAAAGCGCGCCGGTTCCGCCGAAAAACCCACCTTGCAAACCTTTCGCGAAGGCAATCAAACATTAATACAGGCCCTGGCTGGGAATCTGGGAGGCAATCTTCGTTGCGGCATCACGGGTCAAAGTATCCGGCTCACTACGGCACCGTCTGACACGACCATCCTGGAAGTGACTGTCTTGGCCGCCGGCCGGGAAGAAGCACTCACCACCAATCGCCTGATCATCGCCACACCAGCTCAACAGGCCACCATATTGCTGCGGGATGTTGATCCGCGATTCGAATCGGCGCTATCGCCGATCGTTTACGCACCGGTCGCGGTAATCTCGCTGGGTTACCCTAAAACTGCGATCCAACACTCGCTCGAAGGTTTTGGTTTCCTCGTGCCGCGTTCGTCCGGATTAACAATCTTGGGCGCCGTCTGGAATTCCTCGCTCTTCCCCAACCGCGCTCCAGATGGACAAGTTCTGCTCACAAGTTTTGTGGGTGGGGCCACCGATCCGAGTGCCGTCTCACTGCCTGAGTCCGAAATTGTGTCTACTGTGCATCGCGAACTCGCATCTATACTTGGCATCTCTCAGCCGCCATCGTTTTCGCACGTTCAGGCCTGGCAACGCTCCATACCGCAATACAATCTCGGACACATTCAATATATGAATCAGCTGGCCCAAATGCAGAGTAAATACCCGTCGATCCGGCTAATTGGCAATTATCTTCGCGGCCCGGCCTTGGGCGCGTGTGTTGAACAAGCCTTGACCGTAGCTCAGGAAGCAGTTAAGAGAGATCGCGCGACATGAGGCATACCCGCGACGCACGCACGCTCATCCAGTTAATCGGGTATACCGTATTCTTAGCTAGGAGAAGAGGCTAGACCTCGTGTTCCTGGCGGCATTTAGCCCAAAGGATGATCGCAAAGCGTCCCCCGACGCTGCGCTCGTGCGTCTGCTTCTTCAAAATGACGTGGCCGCTTTCGAAAAACTTTACGACAAATATTCCCGCATCGTTTACTCGCTCGTTCTAAGAATCGTTCAGCAGTCCGGGCCCGCCGAAGAAGTTGTGCAGGACGTTTTTCTGCAGCTGTGGCGGAATTCCGCGCAGTATGATGCCGCTCGCGGTCCGTTTGTACCTTGGCTGCTCACCCTGGCGCGAAATCGCGCACTCGATACGCTGAGACTCAAAAGCGAGCGGCAGCGCCGCCTGGAAAATCAGACCGACGAGCTGTTTTCCGTCGTGGTTGCGCCGCAATATGAAAAAGAGCTGGACGAGAAGCGCCGTGCTGAGCGTGTTCGGTCGCTGGTCGGAGAATTGAATCCGCAGCAAAAACGCGCTATTGAGCTAGCGTACTTTCAGGGGCTGAGTCACAGCGAAATCGCCGCAGAACTGAAGGAGCCACTGGGCACAGTAAAAAGTTGGATTCGCAACGGATTGATACGGCTGAAGGAAGGATTGCGCACGGCGACGTGACCAATTGCGACCAATTTCGGGAGATGTATGAAGCGTACGCGCTGGGCGCGCTTGATCCGCCTGAGCGCACTGCGCTCGAAGCTCATCTCGCCACCGGCTGCGCGGAATGCGCGAAGTCAGTAGCGGAAGCACGGTGGCTCGTCTCCCAGTTGGCATACCTGGCACCGGAGGCTGCGACTTCCGACATGCTAAAGGGCCGCCTCATGCAAGCCGTGCGATCGGAGGCAAAATCAAAATCATCGTCGCCGGTTGTGACTGCGGCAAGTACAACATCGTCTGGCATTCCTTATTGGTTGTCAGCGGGAATCGCAGCGTTGTTGCTGTTGACTCTTTACTTTGCTTGGGATGCGCACCGCCTGAGGGACGAATTGCGCGCTGCTAACGAGCGAAATCAACGAACCGAGCAACTTGTAGCCAGTGCAGAAGGCGAGTACGCCGCAACTCAGCGAAAGCTTGCCGTTATGGAAGAACAAATGGCTAAGATGCACCGCGAAAATGCCATTTTGACTGATCCTGCCTCGGTCAAAATAATGCTGGCGGCGCAAAAAATTCGGGCTCCCCAGATGGTCGCCATGTGGCACGCTAAATACGGCATTGTGCTTACCGGACAAAAGGTCCCCATGCCGTCCGGCAATCGCGTTCTGCAACTGTGGTTGATACCAAAGGCACCCGGCGGCAAGCCTATGCCGGCCATGACGGTGCGCCCGGACGCCAATGGAAACTTCGTGATTTTGGTTGCCAATCCGCCCGTTGCCGGCAGCGACACCAAGGCGCTGGCCATCACCGAAGAGCCGGCTGGCGGCAGTTCCGCACCCACCACGGCGCCAAAATGGGTCGGAGCGATGACGTAGTAAGATTGCCGCCGAATTTATTTTCCGAACCGCAACCTCAAGCGCGTTTTTCTTCGCTCCGCCGCTTCCCGAAAGCGCCGCTTTTCTTCCGCAGTTTTTAACAGCAGCGGCCGCACTGTTTTAGGCTGCTTGGTATATTCGTCAATCGCTACGAATGTCACATAAGCGGTGGTGGTGTGCTTGCGCTGGCCGGTCAGAATTTGCTCGGAAAAAACTTCCACGCCTACTTCCATCGAGGTGTTAAACACTCGATTTACCTGCGATTTCAGGATTACCAGCTCACCCAGGTTCACGGCGTTGCGAAAATCGATGTAGTCGACCGAGGCCGTCACTACATAGCTATTGGAATGGCGGCTGGCGGCCATCGCCGCCGCCATATCCACCAGGTGCATTACTTGGCCGCCCAAAAGCTTTCCCAGCGGATTCGTCTGCGCGGGAAGAACCACTTCCGCCATCTCAGAGCGCGAAGCGCTCACCGGTTTTGGCTTTAACTTCGAATCTTGTGTCAAATTTATCGTCCTATCTTTCTCTCGCTTCATTCGTCCCCGCATGTGCAATTTTGGAACCTCGCGTTCCATCCGTATACTACGGTAGCCATCATGACAGACCAAAAGAAAACCCGCAGGCAAGTGCTGGAAGAATTTGTACAGAAGTCCCCGGGCGACGCCTTTTCGCGCTACGGACTCGCCATGGAATGCATGAGCACCGGCGACGCCTCGGCAGCCATTTCCAGTTTCGAATCGCTACTCGAGCAACACGCCGACTATATCCCCGCGTATTTGATGTATGGTCAGCTGTTGGTCCGCGAGTCTCGGCCTGACGAGGCTAAGAAAATCCTTACAACCGGCATTGCTGCCGCTGGCAGAAAGGGCGATCAGCACGCAGTGTCGGAAATGGAAGCCTTACTGGCCGACATCAGCTGAACGGACGGCTGCGTAAAAAAATAAGTTTGGAATAGGTTCCAGCGTGTACCAGTCTGCACGTAATCAGCAACGTTTGACTCGGTCTGGTATCATCATCTATGGTGCTAGTGCGGCCAGATCGCATCCCGCTTTTTCCGCTTAACGTCGTCCTTCTTCCCGGCGCTGAACTGCCCCTGCATATTTTCGAGCCGCGTTACCGGAAAATGGTCAATCAATGCATGAGCGAACGTTCCGAGTTTGGCATGTTGCTTTCTATGCCCAATGGCGTCGCGCGCGTCGGCTGCACCGCTGAAATTATGGAAGTGCTCGCGCGCTATCCCGACGGCAGGATGGATATTATATCGGTGGGACGTATTCCCTTCCGCGCTGTCGAACTTTTCACCGATAATCCCCTACTCGAAGGCCAGGTTGATTACCTGGAAGATAGAGAAATTTGCAATCAGCCTCCCAAGCCCGAATTGATCGAACTTTACGAGACTTGCCATACGCTAATTTTTGGTGATTACCCAAAAAATCTAGCCGCCGACTCCGCGGCGTCGTTTTCTTTTCAAGTGGCCGCGGCCTTGCCTATGGATTTGATGTGGAAACAGCAACTCTTGGAGCTTCGGACCGAAACCGAACGCCAGGAGAGATTAATAGGCTACCTTCGCGGCTGGGCACCGCATCTACAGAAAGTAGGCTCGGTGCGCGCCCAATCGGCCGGGAACGGGCATGGATTGAATTAATAATGGTGGGAGAACTCTTCGTCATCTCTGAGCCGAATCGATTTTCATCCAGCAGTAGCAATCGTAACGTAATCCATTTGGGGATCTAATGACCGCTAGCATATCGATGAAGTCTCACTCGCAACACCCGAAACCTCGTACTCTTGGAGAATTGAAGGGCATTCCCGATTTTGATGCCGGGAGTGTCTCGCGCTCCGTCAAAGATGAAATCCGCGGTAATCTTTTGCGGCTCATCGAACGCGGCGAGCCGCTCTTCCCCGGCATTCATGGCTATGAAGACACGGTTGTGCCACAGATCGTCAATGCGCTGCTCTCCCGTCACAATTTTATTCTGTTGGGATTGCGCGGGCAGGCCAAAAGCCGTATTTTGCGTGGTCTGATCAATTTGCTCGACGCGGAAATTCCGGTAGTCGTCGGTTGCGAAATTAATGACGACCCGCTGAGACCCATCTGCCGCGCTTGCCGCGAAAAAATCGCGGCTGAGGGCGCCAACACACCGATCGCCTGGATGCCGCGCGATAGCCGCTACGTCGAAAAGCTGGCCACGCCGGACGTCACCATGGCAGATATCATCGGCGATGTTGATCCCATTCGTGCGGCTCGTGGAGGCCGCGACCTGTCCGATGAACTGACTATTCACTACGGTTTGCTTCCCCGCGCGAACCGCGGAATCTTCGGGATTAACGAACTGCCCGATTTGGCGGGTAAAATTCAGGTCGGGCTCTTTAACATCATGCAGGAAGGCGACATTCAGATTAAAGGCTACCCGCTGCGCTTGCCGCTCGACGTGCTTCTCGTCTTCACCGCCAATCCCGAAGACTACACCGCCCGCGGAAAAATCATTACGCCGCTCAAAGACCGCATCGGCGCGGAAATTCGCACCCATTACCCTGCTAGCGTCAAGGAAGGGATGGTCATCACCGCACAAGAAGCCTGGGTGCGCCGCACGGCGGGCCGCAGCATTGAAGTGCCCAACTATCTTCGCGAAACCGTGGAAGAAATCGCCTTTCAGGCCCGTGAAGACAAGCGCGTCGACCGCCGCTCGGGAGTAAGCCAGCGCCTGCCAATCACAACGCTGGAAAGTGTGGTCAGCAGCGCCGAACAGCGTGCTGCCCGCACGGGAGAAAATGGCTGCTACGCCAGCGTCGCGGATATTTATGCTGCCCTCCCCGCCATCACCGGCAAAATGGAACTGGAATACGAAGGTGAATTGAAAGGCGCGGACAGCATCGCGCGCGAATTAATTCGGACCGCGGTCGGGCGGGTCTTCACCAAGTATTTTGGCGAAGTGAACTTTCAACCGGTGATTCAGTGGTTCGAATTGGGTGGAGAGCTGAAACTTCCGGAGCTCGCCACCAGCGATGAACGTTATCGCCAATTATCAAAAATCCAGGGACTCAGTGAACACGTTGGCCGTATCGGCGCGACGGACACCAAAAATCATCCCGCGGTTGCTGCCGCTTCAGAAATGATCCTGGAAGGCCTCTGGGCCCATCGCCGGATTGGACGCAGCGAGGAGCGCGGCTATTTCGCCGAGAAGCAAAAGTCGCCGGAGCCGCGCGAAACTCCGTTGTCGCGTGGGCCGCGCCGCCAATTCAATTAGTATGGGAGCGCAACAAAAGTAGTCAGCCGGGCCCGGAGTATATTTATGAAAGTAATTCGCTACGGAAAATATGTTGGTGAGCCCGCGGACGCCGTCGACCTGGACGAGCTCGTGAAGCGCATGGGCGACTTCTTCCTGCAAAGCGGTTTTGAATCGCAATTTTACGGCGTCTCGGAAATGGACAATCAACGCTCCATGGAAGCGCTTAAAGAGGCCATTTTGCGGGCCTTGCAGGAAGGCGACTTGCTGCCCGACGACGCCATGAGCGAAGAACTGCGCAAGATGCTGCAAAGCCCGCAAGCGCAGAACAGCCAGGCAGTGAAAGATTTACTGGAAAAATTGATGGAGCGCCTCGCGCAAGAAGGGTTCATCAATCCCCAGCAACCTCCGCAGGTCACGCCGCCGCATCAGAATACCGCGCGCGGCAGCCTCGGTCAGCCACAGGAGCGTCAAACCGAAGCGCGCTTCGAAATCACCGACAAGACCATCGATTTTCTCGGTTTCAAAACGTTGCAGGATTTGATGGGCTCGGTAGGCCGCAGCAGCTTTGGCCGTCACGATACTCGCGACCTCTCCACCGGCGTGGAATCCGGCGGCGTCTCGCGCCCCTACGAATTCGGTGACACTTTAAATATGGACGTAAGCGAAACGCTCTTCAACGCGGTGCGCCGCGAAGGCGTCAAAGTACCCATCGAGATGACCTACTCGGACCTGATGGTCCATCAGTGCGAATATCACAGCTCCTGCGCCACTGTGCTGCTGCTCGATTGCAGCCACAGCATGATTCTTTACGGTGAAGATCGCTTCACGCCCGCCAAGCGCGTTGCCATGGCTCTGTCGCACTTGATTCGCACTCAATATCCGGGAGACACGCTGAGCTTGGTCCTTTTTCACGACAGCGCCGAGGAAGTGCCACTCGGCGAGCTAGCCCGCGTACAGGTCGGCCCCTACTACACCAATACCCGCGAAGGCCTGCGCATGGCCCAGCGCATTTTGCTCCGCCAGAAAAAAGATATGCGCCAGATCATCATGATTACCGATGGAAAGCCTTCGGCGCTTACTCTCGAAGACGGCCGCATTTACAAAAATGCTTTTGGTCTGGATCCGTTTGTGGTCGGCCAGACGCTCGAGGAAGTAAATAAGTGCAAACGCGCCGGCATCCTGATCAACACATTCATGTTGGCCACCGATTACAGCCTAGTGCACTTCGTACAAAAGATCACGGAAATGTGCCGCGGCAAAGCCTACTTCACCACGCCTTATACGCTTGGCCAGTACTTGCTGATGGACTACATGCAGCGCAAAACTAAGCAAATCCACTAAAACCTGGCGCCTCGCGCCTTCACTCTTGCTATAAACTATATGCATGGGAATCTTGCAGCGGCTTTCACGCTGGGCAGGTTCAAGCAAAAAAATGACCACTATCGTTGCCGGCCAGACTGCGCCGGATTTTTCTCTGAAATCGAACGACGGAACGGAATATTCACTTTCAAAACTTCTAAAACGGGGTCCAGTTTTCGCCTCGTTCTTTAAAGTTTCCTGCCCGGTCTGCCAATTCACATTCCCGTTTTTGGAGCGCCTCGATAAACGCTACGGCGGGAAAGACGTCACCTTCCTCGGTATTTCTCAGGACAACGCGCGTGCCACCAAGGAATTCGCTGACGAGTATGGGGTCACGTTTCCAATTGCGCTGGACGCCGAAGGCTATCCAGCTTCGAATGCGTACGGTTTGACCAATGTGCCCACCAGTTTCCTGATCGACAGCGGCGGCTCTGTAAAAATTGCATCAATGGGTTTTAATAAAAAAGATCTGGAAGCCGTCGCTGCGGAACTTTCCGAACGCGGCAAAATCCCACTGTCAGCGCTTTTTCGTCCCGACGAATCGGTCCCCGCCAACAGACCTGGTTGAGGATCGAAAAACTAGGTTCGGTCGGAACCTGAAAAATCAAAAAGGCTTTGCGGCTGCGCTTGCTGTTTAGTGAGAGCAAGAAATTACGGGATTACTCCCGCTGCTTCTTTCTCCAGCCATTTCTTCTTGTGCTTCGGCGGGCGTTTTCTCTTATCTTCAATCACGCGCGTATTCGCGGGAACGATACCCGACTTCCGCGCCACACGTCGCGCTTCCGTTCCCTTCTCAAATTTCTTCTTGCCTATCTTTCTCATCTAAGCTGCCTCGCCATGAAGGCACATGATATTACGGTTGCGTTCGATACCGTTCGCTTCGTAAGCTCTTGCCGCACGATTCTACGATCCCGGAGCCCATGTGAAAACTAGTTTAAAATCTCTAACACTCGTTGGCGCATTTTTAATTGCCACAATTCTCGCCGCCGGCGCGCGGTCACAGTCCGAGCCGCCACCATCGGCGGCAGATAAGTCCAATGCCTCCTCCCCCGTCGCCATCTTGGCAGGCCGCCTCATCGACGTGCGTACCGGCCACGTAACCACCAACGCGTATATCATCGTTGAAAAAGATCGCATAGCGCGCATCGGCACCGCCGCACCGGCCGGCATGACACTCATCGATCTGTCCAAATACACGGTCGTCCCCGGACTGATTGATTGTCACGCGCACTTGCTCGGCAATCCCAAGGATCAATCCGCCATGTCTGGCCTGCGTATGTCCTCCGGTCAAGCAGCAATCTGGGGCGTGCATAACGTAACCATCTGGCTCGACCATGGCTTCACCGCGCTGCGCGATGCAGGCGAGTCCGACATCGGTTACGGTCAACTGGCGCTGCGCAACAGCATTGAGCGCGGACTGATTCGCGGCCCACGCATCGTCTCCGCGGGCAACTTCGTCTCGCTTACCGGCGGTCACGGCGACGCCGATTTACTCGCGCCAGATAAATCCCTACCGCGGGCCCCGAACATGGCCGACACCGTCGATCAAGTTAGCGTCGCCGTTCGGCGCGACATTAAATTCGGCGCGGACTGGATCAAACTGATGGCCACCGGCGGCGTCATGGATCCCATCAGCGACTATACCGTGCAGGAATTGAGCCAGGAACAAATGGCTAAGGCGGTCGAGATTGCGCATCGCGCAGGAAAAAAAGTGATGGCTCATGCGGAAGGCTCCGAAGGCATCAAAGCCGCGGTTCGCGCCGGCGTGGATTCCATCGAGCACGGCACAGTGCTTGACGAGGAGGGCGCGAAGTTAATGGAGCAACACGGCACCTGGCTGGTCCCGACGCTGTTTTGCTTTCAACACGACATGGAGACGGGGCTATCGCAGGGCCGCGATCCCGCGAGTTTCGCCAAAGGTGTCGCCATCATCAACGAGCAGGGCCCGGCGTTTAAGCGCGCGCTCGAGCATCATCTAAAAATCGCCTACGGCCTCGACGATGATCCCGATTTTGTTTCTAAAGAATTTGGCGCCCTGGTCCGCGGAGGAATGACTCCCATTGAGGCCTTGAAAGCCGCAACGATTAATGGAGCTGAATTAATGGGCCGCTCCAAAGACATCGGGTCGATTGAGCCGGGGAAATACACGGACATCGTCGCCGTGGACGGCGATCCGCTTTCCGACATTACTGTCATGGAAAAAGTTTCGTTTGTAATGAAGGGCGGAGAAGTTTACAAGCCAGTCGCGCGGTAGTCTTGATCAGAACTGATTTTAGAAATTAAACGACACTTGCAAATCGATTTTTCGATTGGCCGCGGCGCCGCCGGGACCACCACCAGGCCCTCCGCCGCCGGGCCCGAATCCGGTCACTATTCCATTTGATTGTCCAAATAACGGCGAGCCCAAATTGCCGACGGGCGTGGTGAGATTTACATTGTTAAAAATATTGCGCGCGGCCACGCTGAAGGTGAGGTTATAGCGATGGTTGGTCGCACCCGCATCGGGTCCGCCACCGCCACGACCGCCAAATCCGCCACCACCGCGACCACCCGGCCCCCCGGGTCCACGTCCAAAGGTTCCTCCCGCACCAGGTCCGCCCAAAGTATTTGTGGCTTCCGTCTTCCTGCCGAATCCAAAACTCTTGCTCAATCGCAAATTCATCGAAAAGCGCCCCGGCCCGGTTAAGTAATTAATCGGAACACGGGGATCGCCGGGTTGTGGAACCACATCGAAGGATCCGAAGCGGTTGGTCACCACATTAGCGGGAATTGAATTTGGAGTCGCAAATGACGGACGGTCGTTAAAAATTGAATCGCCATTCAGATCCTGGCCAGTCGTAACGTCGTACGGTGTACCGGAGCTCGCCATCATGAATGGGCTCAAACGAAAAGCGTAAGGCAGCCCAATCGTTCCGCCGAAAAATACGCGGTGGCGGATATCGAAAGCGGACCGCCCGTAATCGAGGCTGATATTATTGTTGATGGAGGGAAAACTACCGGCCGCGGCGCCAGTGTCGCTGTTGGCATAATTCAGGGTGTAATAACCGAACAGCGAAAGCTTCGATCCTATTCGCACGCTGCTATTCACAATCAACTGATTCTGCTTAAAAATGCCCTCCGACTGGTACTGGTAAATATTGTCGGTCGATGCCAGGGGCCGGGGCGCGGTGCCCGGATTGCACGGAAATGCTGAGCATTCCGGAGCGTTAATATTTTCCGTGAAGAATTCGTGGACGCCCCGGGAATTCAGATAAGTCACAGCCAGGTTGGCATTCTTAGTCAGTTGCCGCTCTACGCTGATTCCCGTTTGCATGATGTATGGAGTTCTTAAATTTGGGTTCGGGCTATATACCGTAGGTGCCGTTGCGCTGGCTGGCAGCACGCCGGGCTCGGGAATGTTATTAAGAAAGAATTCCGGATTCGTGACCACGAATTGCTGCTGCGTCAGGCCGTTCAGCCTTTCCTGCTGCAGCACCAAATCATAGGTGAAGCGCTCGTAAAATATTCCGTAGCCGGCGCGCAGCACAATTTTCGGAGCACTGTTTTTTGCGCCCGCGCCCAATCCCCAAGCGAATCCAAATCGTGGCGCGAAGTCAGCATGATCGCCAAGGTTATTTTGGCTTTCAAATCGCAAACCGTAGCTCAGCGTCATGTTCGGCCGCAAATGAAAGTCGTCCTGCACATACAGTCCGGCATCGAAATAGGTGACGTCCGCGCTGGCGCTTCCAGCGGTCACCGAGTATTGGCTGGCGCCACCGCCCATAGCCGCAATTTGGGGAAAGGTAAGCCCGGCAGCTAAGCCCTGTTGCGTTATTTGATACGCCTGCAGGCCGCTGATGAACGGGCAAGTCGCTGGCGTGGCATTGACCGGGCAACCGGGATTCTGCCGTGACCCAAATGTGAAGTCGCCGTTAAAATTCGATGTCGCCACATTTGTGTCGCGGTTAACGCGCAGCCGCACGCCAAATTTCAGAAAATGTTTTCCCAGCGCCATGGAAGTGTAGTTTTGAAATTCATAGCGATCGAGAACGTCCTGCACCGTTCCTAGAGTGCTGCCGCCATTTACAAACGCTGCTTGCACGTTTATTGTCGGCGCAGTGCTAGCAGGGGTCTGGTTGGTCGTCTCGCGGATGAATTGAAAACGCGTCTCATTAATAATCTTGGGACTTAAAATTTGCGTGTCGCTTACCTGGAGAGTTTGCTCGGTTTCGAGGCTGTTGTATCCGGTAGAGGGCAGATTGAAAAGTCCAATGCCGTCGTTGTC
The DNA here is from genome assembly GCA_035490135.1 of Candidatus Methylomirabilota bacterium. GTDB lineage: Bacteria > Acidobacteriota > Terriglobia > Acidiferrales > UBA7541 > Acidiferrum. The sequence goes on along the minus strand of DATHGV010000391.1, from coordinate 12,693 downwards.
CTGCCGATTATGCACGTACTGATAGCGGACTGTGAGGGTGTTATTTTTGCTGACCTGGTAATCAAATCGCGGACCCAGATTCATGCGCACACGTGGATTGGCTACCGCATCGCTGAAATTAGTGACATTGAAGCTGGGATCGAGAATTTTTGCGCTCACAATGGAGAGGTCGTTAATGTCCCGGCGCTCGAAATTAAAGAAAAACGACGCCTTCTTGGTCAACGGTCCCCCAATGCTCCCGCTGAATTGCGTGGACTCATAACCCGGCGGTTGCATACCCGGAGGAGTCACTTCGAAGGGGTTGCGCGAATTGAATCCCGCGGTGTTTCCCGTCAAAAATAACTGTCCGTGAAATTTGTCCGTGCCTGGCTTGGTAAAAATCTCGATTCGCCCGTAGCCCAGTTTGTCGTACTCGGCGGAAAACGGATTCTGGTTAATTCGAATCTCTCGAATTGAGGCTTTTGGAGGGAGTTGCCCAGCTGTAAATCCGTCGATATAAATTTGTCCGCCATTCGGCCCCGCGGATGGGCCTGCCAGTGCTTGCAACTCGTCCATCAATTCGTCCGGATCGTCCGACAACGCTTCCAGATCTTTATCTTTCAAAATAATGGCGCCGGCGTTGTTTTCCGGGTTCACATCCAATTGTGTTGGAGAATCCTCGACATGTATCTCCAATTTTTGCTCTTCCAGCGTCAGCGCAATCTTCAGTGTTTGTGTCTGTCCCGCTTTTACCACAATATTCTGCGCCGTGAATAAGCCGAAACCCTCCGCTACAACTTTTACCGTGTACGTTCCTGGCGCCAGCCCCGTTACTTCATAAGATCCGTCCTTATTTGTAACTGCGTCCACCGAATTCCCATTTGGCGCGGTCAGCAGCACCGCTGCTCCGCTAACCGTCGAACCGGAAGGATCGGTCACTTGCCCGCGGAGCGTTCCTGTCGTGGGTACCTGTGCGCGCGAAGGATTGTTCGCAGTGAGTATCGCGAAAAAAAATAGAACAGCTATGTATAGAACCCGAACTTTCATTAATTCTCCAGGAATTAATCGCCGCAGGTGAGTCTGTATATCGGCCCGGCCTAGGGTGTCCCTGCTTCTCCGCTGGGTGCTGCGCTCAGACTCCAGGGCGAGAGGATTGACGATGCTCCGCCATTTGGCGAGCCTTGCAAAATCGGCTCGACACCGGCTAGCAGTGTTATGGCCGTCACCGCATTGCTGCCGATTGCTTCCGTGCCCACCAGCATCACCGCGTCGCCCTTCTGTAAATCTGCGATTGTAGACGCCGGCATGCGGTTGATCATTTGTTGCAAATCCATCGCACCACCGCCGCCGGGGCCACCAGCCCCAGCGCCCATGCCCCGTCCACGCCCGCCAAAATCTCCGGCCACTTGTCCCGAACCCGCAGCCGGTTCCTTCGCTGTCGGCGCAGCCGTCGCACCGGACCTGGCGGCCGCCTGACCAGAACTGGCCTGGTCTCCATTCGCGCCGCCTGACCCATTCAACCGTTGCGCGATACGTTGCGCCATCGGCGCCTGCAATTTTCGAAGTTGGGACTCAGCAGTAATTTTTATCGCAACGTTTTTCTTCGTGGCCAGATCATGGACGGTGATCGTGTTCTGCGCACTATCCAGCGACGAAATCGTTCCCGAGATATTTCGAAAGCTGCCCGAGACGATCTCCTGAGCCGTTAACTCGCTGCCATCCGCGTTTTTCTCACCTCGCGCTCGTAACTGATCGCCCGGCCGGATTTCTGCCAGCGGCGCGGGCTTGGCGTCGTCAAACTTTACCGAGCCCGGCGCGTAGCGCCGCAGGACGGTGTCTTTCGTTGCGTGCACGGCAACGGTTTTCTTTTCTCGCAACGACGGCGTGGTAATGCTGATTACGCCGCCTGCCGCATCCACACTATTTACCAATCCTCCCACGCCGGATTTTTGCCATTCGTCGCGCTCGTGGCTTTGTTTTTCCGCGATGTCGGCCTTCTTCATCGCAATAATGGAACTCGCTGAGAAAGTCTTATTGTCGTCTCCGGCCTTCCCGCGTACCAAAATGCGGTCCCCGACTTGTAGATCTGACAGTGCGATGGGCTGTGCGTCCTTCAAATCCTTTTGACCGGGAGCGATGCGGACGATTTTGGTGGAGTCCCGAACGTCGACAGTCATTTCAACGCCCGCATCGCTGGTCAATATCAGAGTATTCCCCGAAATCGATTTAATAGTTCCCAGCGCCGGCGGTGATTTAACCGCTCCCTGACTAGTCTGTCCCGGCTCTTGTGCCGTCGCGGCTTTGGCGACAACCGAGCCACCACTCCATGCCGCTACTACGGCCGCCATGGCCACAACACACAGACGCAGCACCACTGCGTATCCGAGTGGCTTTAGGAAAACGTACTGTTCCGGAAACTTCATGAATCCTTCCTCGATCACATATTTCCGCGCGAAGACACACCTATATCGTTATCGATTAGACGTGCCCGTTGTGCAAAATCGTTTCACAACTCCCCCCAACATCGCACAAAAAGTTCTTGCGGGTGTAGCGATATTCTTATCTTCTGCGAATGCGCGGGCTTTGGGGGGTTTTATTGCCGCCAATTTCAGGGAAACCGCGGTCCGCACGGATGAAAATCACGTGTAACGATGTCATGCCAAAAGTTTACCGGGGGTGATAGGTAAGTCGCGCACACGCTTGCCAGTGGCATGATAAATGGCGTTCGCCAGGGCAGCGCCACAGCACTCAACTGTCAAAACGAGGCAACACTCGTGAACTGATTTAAGTTTTTTCGGAGGGGAAACAGCCGTTCATCATGTTTGCTGAAGGTCGATCCAAATCTACTTTACATTTATTTTTATTGGGAGGCGCGCTGGCAGGCCGAGAAGGCTTCAGCGGAGCTCAGGGGTGAGACCCGCGCAGAGTAGCTTGCGTCGCTCGCACTTCCGAATCGCCCATCTTTATGGGAATAGTCACTTCGATCAGTGTGCCTGGGTCGGCATTTTTCAACCGTAACTCGCCGCCGAATTCTTTAGCACGCTGGCGCATCCCGCCAAGTCCGATCCCCACGCTGCCGGGGCGCAGCTCCACAATATGTCCGGCTATCCCTTTTCCGAAATCGCGCACGCTCACCGAAACCTGGTGCTCGTTTTTCGTCAAGGTAATGCAGGCCTTCGTTGCTCCCGAATGACGAAAAACATTTGTCAGCGCTTCCTGCACGATACGAAAAACCGCAGTCTCGACTTCCGGCGCCAGTCGCGGGAATTCCTGTGGGTGCACGTCGAAACTGGTCTCGATTCCGCTGCGTTCCGTTAATCCATCGAGATACCAGCGCAACGCCGATTGCAAACCAATCTCATCCAGCAACGGGGGATGCAAGAGATGAGAAATGCTACGCACCTGCTGCATCACGCGCTCCAGCAATCCGCTCGCTTGTAGCGCGGCCTGATTTTTCGCCTCTACCGACTGCTGTCCCATATGAATTCCATCGACCAGCATTTTGGCCGCGCTCAGCTCCTGGCCAAGTCCGTCATGCAGATCGCGAGCGATGCGCCGTCGTTCTTCGTCCTGAGTACTCAGCAATCTTCCCGAAAGCCCGCGCAACTCCGTGTTCAGCAGCTCCAGTTGTTGCGCATTACGATGCAACTCCGCGAACACGGTTACCTTCGCTCGCAGCAGCTCCGGCACTACCGGCACGGACAAATAATCCACCGCTCCGCGCTGGTAGCCTTTCAATCTGTCCAGATCCGTCAAATGCACTGCCGAAATAAAAATTATCGCGGTTTTTTGAAACCGGGGATGCTGACGGATAATTTCCGCCAACTCGAATCCGTCCAATTCCGGCATGCTTACATCCATCAGCACTACCGCGATGTCCATCTTCAACAACAATTCCAGCGCTTCTCGTCCCGAGTTGGCCTTGACCAGATTTTCGCCGAGTTCGGCTAGGATCGCTTCATAGGTCAAAAGCTTGGAAGGCTGATCGTCCACCATCAAAATGTTTACTTTGTCAGGCACGATCATATTTTATCTACCAGGCTCCGGAATTTATATGCCAACCGCGTCCTGCGCCAAAAAACCCCACAATTATACTTACCGCGTAGCTCATAAATGATTTCACCAGTTACCGGTGAAGCCACATGCGTAAAGCGGAAAGCAGTTGGTCCGTGTTCACGGGCTTGGCCAGATATTCCGATGCGCCCGCTTCCAAACACTTCTCGCGGTCGCCTTTCATGGCCTTGGCGGTGAGCGCGATGATCGGCAGGCGTCGCAGTGCGGGATTCTGCCGGATCACCTGCATGGTTTCATACCCATCCATTTCGGGCATCATAATGTCCATCAACACGATGGCCACGTCTTTTGTGGATTCGAGTGTCTTGATGGCTTCGCGGCCGGTACCGGCCGTGAGCACCGTCATGCCCCGCCGTTCCAGAACGCTGCTTAGGGCGAAAATGTTCCGCACGTCGTCGTCCACGACCAACACCTTCTTGCCCACCAGCGCTTCGTCCGAGCGGTGCAATTTCTCCAGCATTCGCTGTTTCTCGAGGGGCAGGTCGGTAACCACACGGTGCAGGAATAACGCCGTTTCGTCGAGCAGCCGCTCCGGAGATTCGACGTCCTTGACCACCACGCTGCGTGCCAGGGTGTGCAGTCGCGCGTCCTCTTCGGACGACAAGTCTTTGCCGGTAAAAACTACTACTGGTAAATCGCTTAACGCCGGGCTGTTTCCGATGCGCTCCAACACGTCGAAACCGGACATATCCGGCAGGCGCAGATCCAGCACCACGCAATCAAAATTTCCTTCATTCACGCTCATCAACGCTTCCGTGCCGGTCTCCGCCACGGTAACGTCGATGTCCGTGTGTGTCAGCAATTCGCGAATACTCAATTGCTCCGCGGGATTGTCTTCCACCACCAGCAACCGCCGGCGGCGTGGCGCGGAATATGTTTTGATTTTTTCCAGCGCCGACTCCAGTCCTTCTGGCGTCGTTGGCTTGGTCACGAAAGAAAATGCTCCGCGCGCCAGTCCGTGATGGCGATCCTCGTCCATGGTCAGCATCTGCACCGGAATGTGCCGCGTGGCCGGGTCCTGTTTCAAGTGATTCAGCACCGTCCAGCCCAGCATGTCTGGTAGAAAAACGTCCAGCGACACAGCGGTCGGATGATACTCGCGCGCTAACGCCAATGCTTCCGCGCCGCGTGAGGCCACTAGCACCTTGAACCCTTTGTCGCGCGAAAGATCAGCCAGCACGCGCGCGTAATGCGGATCGTCCTCTACGATCAGCAGCACATTATCGCCAGGGGCGAGTCTCTCGCGATCGTCGGGAATAGTCTCAATCGGGTGCTCCAGCATGGCCGCGCCGGCGAACTGCATAGCCGTGGCGCTCGACGACGCCTGGCGCTCACTGAGCGCCCCCAGCGCATTAGTCGGGCCAACATAGGTCTTCGGCAAGTACAGCGTGAACGTGCTGCCTTTGCCCGGTTGGCTTCGCAGTTGAATTTCTCCTCCCAGCAAATTGGCTAATTCGCGGCTGATGGCCAAACCCAATCCGGTCCCGCCGTACTTGCGGCTCGTTCCCGCGTCGGCTTGTTGGAAGGCTTCGAAAATAATCCTCTGCTTTTCCGGCGGTATGCCGATACCGGTATCCGAAACTTCGAAGGCTATTACTGACGCAGCCCCATTCAGAATCGGGTGATTCTCGCTCCATCCACTCTCCACCGGCGCAACAGACAATCGCACGCCGCCGTGTTCCGTAAACTTGAAGGCGTTCGACAGCAAGTTTTTCAATACCTGCTGCAGTCGCTTCGAGTCCGTCACCAGGCTGCGCGTCAGATGCGGATCAGCCGCTAGTTCAAAGGACAACCTGCGATTCTCTGCTTCATGCTTGAAGGGCCGGCCGATCATTTCGAGCAGGCTCGCGAAAAATACTTCTTCCGCTTCCACGGAAACCGTCCCGGACTCGATCTTCGACAGGTCCAGAATGTCGCTGATCAAGTTCAGCAGGTCTGTTCCGGCGCCGTGAATAGTGCGTGCGAACTCCACTTGCTTGGGCGTCAAATTACTGTCGGCGTTGTCGCTCAACTGTTGGCCCAAAACCAGAATGCTGTTTAACGGGGTGCGCAGCTCGTGAGACATGTTGGCCAGGAATTCCGATTTGTACTTGGAAGTGAGCGCCAGCTCCTTGGCCTTTTCTTCCAGTGCGCGGCGCGCCTGCTCGATTTCCTGGTTTTTGCGTTCCACTTCAACGTTTTGTTCCGCCAGTTGCTGCGCTTTCTGCGCCAGTTGCTCGTTGGTCTGCTGCAATTCCTTCTGCTGCGTTTGCAGTTCGGTTGCTAATTGCTGCGATTGTTTCAGCAAGCCTTCCGTTTGCATGGTGGCTTCGATACTGTTCAGCACGATGCCGATGCTGGCCGTCAACTGCTCGAGGAACGCCAAGTGCGAAGCGGTAAAAGCGCTGAGCGAGGCCAATTCGATTACCGCTTTGACGCGATCTTCGAACAAGACCGGCAGCACAATCACATTTTTTGGTACCGCTTCAAATAATCCGGATCGCACCGGCACGGCATTCCTGGGGACGTCCGAAATCAACATTCGGCGCTTCTCCGCCGCGCACTGGCCCACCAGTCCTTCGCCAACGCGCAGATGCTGCCGGTGTCCATCTTCCCCGTCGTCCGCGAATGCCGAGAGCAGCACCATGCCTGCCGAATTTTCTGTTTCCATCTGGTAGATCACGCCTTGCTGCGCATTCACCAGCGGAGCCAACTCCGAAAGCATCATGCGTCCCACGGACGTTAAATCGCGTTGACCTTGCAACATTCCGGTAAACCGCGCCAGGTTCGTCTTCAGCCAGTCCTGCTCTGCGTTGCGGTCCGTCGTCAAGCGCAGGTTATCAATCATCGTGTTGATGTTATCTTTCAGTTCGGCGACTTCGCCGCTTGCTTCCACCTGAATCGAACGCGTCAAGTCGCCCTTGGTCACCGCCGTCGCCACTTCCGCGATAGCGCGTACCTGGTTCGTCAAATTGTCAGCCAGCAGGTTTACGTTTCCGGTCAAGTCCTTCCACGTTCCGGCAGCGCCGGGCACGTTGGCTTGGCCACCCAGACGCCCTTCCACACCAACTTCGCGCGCCACGGTGGTCACCTGGTCGGCGAAGGTCGCCAGCGTATCCGTCATGTTGTTGATCGTTTCAGCCAGCGCGGCAACTTCGCCTTTCGCGTTTACCGTGAGCTTCTGTGTCAATTCCCCGTTGGCCACCGCGGTCACGACTTTCACGATACCGCGCACCTGCTCGGTCAAGTTACTGGCCATGAAGTTGACGTTGTCGGTCAAGTCCTTCCACGTGCCCGCCACGCCAGGCACTTTGGCTTGGCCTCCCAGTTTTCCTTCGGTGCCCACGTCGCGCGCGACGCGGGTTACTTCGCCGGCGAACGCGTTCAACTGGTCCACCATAGTGTTGATGGTGTTCTTCAACTCCAGGATTTCGCCCTTGACGTCCACGGTGATTTTGCGTGACAAGTCACCGCGTGCCACGGCGGTGGTGACTTCCGCGATGTTTCTCACCTGGCCGGTCAAATTCCCGGCCATGGAGTTCACCGAGTCCGTCAGATCTTTCCACGTACCCGCCACTCCAGGCACGTTCGCCTGTCCACCCAAACGCCCTTCGCTGCCGACTTCGCGCGCCACGCGAGTGACTTCCGCCGCGAACGATCGCAACTGCTCCACCATCGTGTTGAGCGTTTCTTTCAGCTGCAAAATTTCTCCGCGCACGTCCACGGTGATCTTGCGGGAAAGGTCGCCGCTCGCAATAGCCGTCGCTACTTCCGCGATGTTGCGTACCTGACCAGTCAGGTTGCTGGCCATGAAGTTCACGTTGTCGGTCAAGTCCTTCCACGTGCCGCCGACTCCAGGAACTTGCGCCTGCCCTCCCAGTTTTCCTTCCGTACCGACTTCGCGCGCCACGCGCGTCACTTCGCCGGCGAACGCGTTCAACTGGTCCACCATCGTATTGATGGTGTTCTTCAACTCCAGAATTTCACCCTTCACGTCCACCGTAATCTTGCGCGACAAGTCACCGCGCGCCACGGCGGTAGTGACTTCCGCGATGTTTCGCACCTGGCCGGTCAAGTTTCCGGCCATGGAGTTCACCGAGTCCGTCAAGTCTTTCCACGTTCCGGCTACTCCAGGCACGTTCGCTTGTCCACCCAAACGTCCTTCGCTGCCGACCTCGCGCGCAACGCGCGTTACTTCGCCGGCGAACGCGTTCAACTGGTCCACCATGGTGTTGATGGTGTCTTTCAGCAGCAAAATTTCGCCGCTAACGTTTACCGTGATCTTCTTCGAGAGGTCACCGCTCGCGATCGCCGTCGCCACTTCCGCGATGTTGCGCACCTGGCCGGTGAGATTGCTCGCCATAGAGTTGACCGAGTCCGTCAAATCCTTCCACGTTCCCGCAACACCAGGCACCAGCGCCTGTCCGCCCAACTTCCCGTCCGTTCCAACTTCGCGCGCTACACGCGTGACTTCCGATGCGAACGACCTCAATTGATCCACCATGGTATTGATGGTGTCTTTCAACTCCAGAATTTCGCCCTTCACGTCCACCGTGATCTTGCGCGACAAGTCGCCACGTGCCACCGCCGTCGATACTTCCGCAATGTTTCTGACCTGGCCGGTCAAGTTACTGGCCATGAAGTTCACGTTGTCGGTCAAATCCTTCCACGTGCCGGCCACGCCAGGAACCTGCGCCTGTCCGCCAAGCTTTCCCTCCGTACCGACTTCGCGGGCCACGCGCGTTACTTCGCCAGCGAACGCGTTCAACTGGTCCACCATGGTGTTAATAGTGTTTTTCAACTCCAGAATTTCGCCTTTCACGTCCACCGTGATTTTGCGCGACAGGTCGCCACGTGCCACGGCCGTCGTGACTTCCGCGATATTTCGCACCTGGCCAGTCAAGTTGCCGGCCATGGAGTTCACCGAGTCCGTCAAATCCTTCCACGTTCCCGCCACTCCGGGCACGTTAGCCTGTCCTCCCAAGCGACCCTCGCTACCGACCTCCCGCGCCACACGGGTCACTTCGCCTGCGAACCGGTTGAGCTGGTCCACCATGGTGTTGAGCGTTTCTTTCAACTGCAAAATTTCTCCGCGCACGTCCACAGTGATCTTGCGTGAAAGGTCGCCGCTCGCAATCGCCGTCGCCACTTCCGCGATGTTTCGCACCTGACCGGTCAAGTTGCTGGCCATGAAGTTCACGTTGTCAGTCAAATCTTTCCAGGTTCCGCCGACTCCAGGAACTTGCGCCTGCCCTCCGAGTTTTCCTTCCGTTCCGACTTCGCGAGCCACGCGCGTCACTTCGCCGGCGAACGCGTTCAACTGGTCCACCATGGTGTTGATGGTGTCTTTCAACTCCAGAATTTCACCTTTGACGTCCACGGTGATCTTGCGCGACAAGTCGCCGCGCGCCACCGCAGTAGTCACCTCGGCAATGTTGCGAACCTGCGCGGTTAAGTTTCCAGCCATCGCGTTTACCGAGTCCGTCAAGTCCTTCCACGTTCCCGCCACACCGGGCACTACCGCCTGCCCGCCCAACTTTCCGTCAGTACCGACTTCGCGCGCCACGCGCGTCACTTCCGAAGCGAACGATCGCAACTGATCCACCATGGTGTTGATGGCTTCCTTGAGCTGCAAAATTTCGCCGCGCACGTCCACCGTGATTTTGCGCGACAAGTCTCCGCTGGCCACCGCCGTCGCTACTTCCGCGATGTTGCGCACCTGACCAGTCAGGTTGCTGGCCATGGAGTTCACTGAATCGGTCAAGTCCTTCCACGTTCCCGCGACGCCCGGAACCTGAGCCTGGCCGCCCAATTTCCCGTCAGTACCTACTTCGCGCGCCACGCGCGTCACTTCCGCGGTGAACACACCTAACTGTTGAATCATGGTGTTTACGATCGTCGCGGAGCGTAAGAACTCGCCCTCCAAAGGCCGCCCATCCACGTCCAACCGCACTGTCTGCGTCAAATTTCCTTGCGCCACTGCCGCGATCGCGCGCGTAACTTCCGTGGTGGGTCGCAGCAAATCTTCCACCAGCGCATTAACGGAGCCCTCCATCTCACCCCACGCGCCCTTCGATTCATGGAAGCGCGTGCGTTCCCTGGTCCGTCCTTCCTTACCGACCACTTGTCCGACGCGCTTAAGTTCATTGGCCATGTGTTGATTGGCGGCTACGATTTCGTTAAACGTGTCCGCAATCTTCCCTGGCAAACCCGTCCACGCTCCGGGTAGCCTGACGGAGAAATCACCGTCGCGCATTGTTTGCAAACTCGCGAGTATCGCCGCCAACTCTCCAGACGCTTGGCCGTTAGAGTGCGAACCGTTACTCTTGGCATTTCGTAAATGCGTCACAGGTTTTGTCGGCGTTGTACCGCCCTTAGGGCTCGCACCACTCTTCAAACTCGCAACAAGCTTCGCGTTTGTCCCGCTATTACCACTATTTCTGGAGGTGCTCTTTTCAACGGCGGTATCTGGGTCTAGGGTCGCTGTTTTCGTGGGATTCAAATCTTGCGTGGTTCGCTTCATCCTGATTCTCCTAGCCCGTCGTTCCGTAGTCGACCGTATGCCGCCCTGGCCTCGCAATCACCGCCAAGTGGCTCTTCCTACCAAAATGACCTGAGGTTCACTCCGAAGAAACCACTTAACTTAGCTCTAATAATTAACACGGGTGTAGTGCCCGCGTGCCTACGGTATTCACTGTAGAGACGCTTCGGAGTTAAGTCACCAGGGCACGGCTGGCCCGACCTGGTTCCGAACCTCAAAAAAGCCTGGTACAGTAGTTTTTGGACAAACCTTGAGTCCGCGGCAAACTTACCTGCCCTGAGCGCGCTTTATTCAAACCGCTACGCTGACGGTTGCACCACTCAAAGGTAGAATCACCGTGAAATTTGATCCGACGCCTGGGGTGCTCTTACATTCAATCGAGCCGCCTAGCACTTCCACGATGGCACTGGCAATCGCCAGCCCCAGTCCTCCACTCTGATGAGGACCTCCATTATTCGACGATGAGTTCGCGCGATAAAATCGTTCAAAAATAAATGGCAAGTCTTTGTTGGATATCCCGATGCCCTTATCTTCAAAATGAAGTTTGATTGCGCGATCGTCCTTTTCCAAACGTACCCTGATGGAAGTGCCACTTCCTGAATACTTAATCGCGTTATCGAGAAAAATTAAAAACAGCTGGCGCATGAATGCTTCATCACCCAGATACGGTACGTCGGGCCGGAGTTCTCGAACCAAAAGAATATTCTTTGCATCCGCGCGCGATTTGACCAACGCGCATGCCTCCTCCAACACTTCGTCCAGATACAGCGGCTCTTGGGCCAAACGCAATTGGCCCGCGTCGGCCACCGAAAGCGTGAATAATCCTTCGACGATATGGGTGAGCTTCTTGAACTCTTCATCAAACTCGCAAAGCGTTTTTCGATACTCTTCTGCGCTGCGCGGCTTGGACAGTAGCAATTGAGTTTCACCGTGAAGAACAGATAAAGGAGTGCGCAATTCATGCGATGCGTCGGTAACAAATTGGCGCAGCGGGCGAACTGAGGAATCCACCCGTTCCAGAAGTTGATTAATCGTCTGAGCCAGCAGGTTTAACTCGTCGTGGCGGGGCGATACCGGCAGCGGCGTCCAGAAACCTTCGCGATTAGTCACGCGTTTCGCCATCAACGCGGCGTGATTCGTGAGCGCAGTAATGGGCGCGAGACTTTTCCCCACATAAAAAGTCGAAATACCCGCGGTCAATAACAAGCTCAATGGAAATATCAGCAAGGCGACACTGCCAAAATCTTCAAGCGTGCTGCCAAACCTTGAGGTTCGTATGGCCACCGTCAGCACCCGCGGCCCATTAACCATTTGAAATGGAATCAGCGCCAGCCGCACGTGGCGGCCGTCATCCAATCCCCCCGCGCCGAATGTCGGTTGGCTAAGCCGAGGATTCATTCCTTTTAAATTGATTGGCGAGGACAGATTTTTCGAACGCTGCAGAACGACACCGTCAGTATTCAGCAGCTCAAAAAATTCATCGGGAATGTTGAGATTGTTCACATCCTCAACATTAGGTTCGGCAATTAAGTCCGCAATGATCGGACCAGCGGTTTGCTGCAGCTGGTTATTAAGTTGAGCCTTTACTTCGCTACTTAATAGCGCCCAGAATGCCAGATAGGAAACCGCGAGAAGCCCCGCGACTACGGAGCAGAACAAAACAATCATGCGAAAACGTAGAGTTTTCGCCTTCATTATGTCCAACAAGCCCAAGCGATGCCTCGCGCGCTATCGACCATTATATAGGGCCATATATAAGGATGGACAACGTCCCCAAAAAAAGAAGAGCGGTAATGCATGGCCCAGCAGGCTTAACGGATAGACAGTCCTGGCGCATTGCGCTCCGGCATCGAGGTTCTAACGGGTTCGGTAGCAGTCTTGGGCTGCAAATAGTAATTAATGGCCGGCGTAAACACCAGTGACAGCACCATCGAACTCAACAAACCGCCGACCACCGCAATCGCTAAAGGTTGCAACATTTGCGAGCCGGCCCCAATAGCGAAAGCCAGGGGCAGCATGCCCGCTATCGTCGCAAGTGCGGTCATCACAATCGGCCGCAGCCGGCGCCGGCCCGACTGAATCATGGCGTCTTTCGAGGAAAAGCCCAGTTCCTGAAAATG
>DATHGV010000390.1:0-3491 GCA_035490135.1 Candidatus Methylomirabilota bacterium | reverse complement strand
TCGTCTGAGGCCGCTCGCCATCGAGTTCTGGCGCGACCGGCCGTTCCGGCTGCACGAGCGGCTGCTCTACCGCCGCGAAAGTGTGGACGCGCCGTGGATAACAGAGTGGCTGTTTCCGTAAGTTTCGATCAGCGTTGTTTCTGCAATCGCAATTGTTCGCGTTGAGATATGCATCACGCGGAACGCCGGAGGGAAGTTCCTGATTGCCGGTGGCTGTGGATGCGAACGATCCTGTTGAAGGTTGCGCCATCGTAATTGGCAACGGACCATCTACAGTAACTCACGCAGGGCAGATCGAGGCGCGCGGAGAAGAAGAGCAATGCGCTACCGATAGCGTGCCGGTCGATCAGTTCGCGGCACCGGGTTCGTATCGCGTAATCTCAGCACCAGCTGCAGCGACGCCAGGCACGCCAGTGTTGATCGTGGTGGCGCGAGCGACAGGTGCCCATTAGGTGGGCAGAATTGAGTCACTTTTGAGGGTTTTTGTAGTGCGAACGTGAGCTAAGTGGTTGCTAATCAGCGAGCCTAGTACGCGATTGACGCGTTATGAGCCGGATAAAATACGAGCCCGTCTTTGCTTCTCAACGACTTACGTATATGTTGATCGACCCATTTCACGGGTGGTCTTCGGTAGTCTGTTCCCAATTTGTTCCGGTATCGATGCTTTGCGAGCCTCCTAGAACCCCGTTTCCGGACAGCGGGCGGACCTGACGAATTGCCTGAGTCAACCGGTCCGATCAAGGAGCTGTTCATCACGGGCAACTTCCTAGTCACCGTATCCGCGCGAGTCTTTGTCTACCACCACTTTGCCTGCGAAGGAGCGGTAGACGTACGTTGAGTATCCGGCAGCAAGGATCATTCCCAGAATCCACCAGACCAGCCCGATCTTCAAGCCGTAGTCACCTGCTTTGGCGGTTCTCACCGTCAACGAGTACGCCGTATTCCGCGCGGGCAGCACCATCGGATATACGCCGAAAACGACGCTCGTCAGCATCCCCGTCAAGTAGGCGCAGGACGCGAAGAATGCTTTTCTTTCATTGCGTCTTCGCAATTCGAAAACAACTCCGGCGATTCCCGAGACTGCAAGCAGCGGGAAAACAAATCCCACGGGCCAGGTCGTGAAGTTTTCCTTCACTTGAGGTTGCACCCTGAATGTCACCGCCGTGACTAGCGTCGTCAAAACAATCACGCCCCACCAGGCTCGCCCAGCCAGTTTCCCCGCGCGCGAACTCACTGCGCCACTGGTTTTCATTTGCACCCAGAGCCCGCCATGCATCGCCAGCGCGAGCAAAGCGAGCACGCCGACGAGAATCGTGTACCAGTCCAAGATTCCAGTTTCTTCCCCTAGGCGGAAATTGGTCCACAGCGGCTCGAAAAAATAACCGCTGGCATCCAGCGGGACGCCGCGCACCACGTTGCCCAGCGCCGCTCCGAAGAATACGGCCAGTAGCAGACTCGATGCGCAGAAAAGAAAATCCCACAGCGGATCCCACACTGCGCTTTTGATGTGATTCCGGAATTCGATCGACGCTCCACGAAGAATCAGAAGCCACAAAACAATCATCAGCGGCAGATAAAAACCGCTGAACCCGCTGGCATAGAGCGCGGGGAAAGCGAAATACATCGTTCCGCCCACCGCGATCAACCACACTTCGTTTCCATCCCACACCGGGCCGATGCTCGCCAGAACTTGCCGCCGCTCTTCATCCGTCTTCGCCACCCACAGATGGATCGCGCCAGCTCCCAGATCGAAACCATCCAGCAGCACGTACATCGCGATCATGAACGCAACGAGGCAAAACCAGATCGTTCCCATCGTCCCCTCAATCCGCTGCCAGGACGGCTGCGTCTTCGCCGAACGGCTGCGCGCCGGGTTCCGGCCCGAGTTCAATTTCGCGGTAAAACAGGAACAGCCATAGGATCCCCAGTACGGTGTACAACCCCATAAACCCGATCAGCGTGAACCACGCATTTCCCGCCGCCACACGCGGCGAGATTCCCTGCGCCGTGCGCATCACTCCATAAATCAGCCAGGGCTGCCGCCCCAATTCCGCGGTCATCCATCCCGCCGTGTTAGCAACATACGGCAGCGGCACGCACAGCATCAGCGTCCAAAGCATCCATCGCGAATCGTACAAGGTTCCGCGCCACAAAAGCAGCGCCGCCACAAGCATGACTGCAATGAAGATCGTACCCAGCCCTACCATCACGTGATAGCTGTAATAAAGCAGTGGAATCTGATCCGGCCATTCCGTCTGCGGAAAATCGGACAGGCCCTTCACGTCCGCGCGCCACTGCCGGTACGTCAGGAAGCTGAGCATGTTCGGAATTACCAAAGGATTGTCGAGCTTGCTTTTTTCCACGTCGGGCTGCCCGAGGATCACCAGCGGCGCGCCCCGCTGCGATTCGAACAGTCCTTCCATGGCCGCCAGCGTCACCGGCTGATGATTCGCAACCAGTCTTCCCTGCATATCTCCTGTCGGAAAAAGTTGCAGCAGCGCCGCGATCGCGCCCACCAGCACACCCGCTTTCACAAACGTGCGGCCGTAAATTTCATCGCGTTTTGTCAGCAAATAAAACGCGCCTACCGCCGCCATCACGAAGCATCCGGTCTGCACTGCGCCCAGCATCGTGTGTGCGTACTGCCATAACGCCCACTTGTTCAGCAGCAGATCCCAGAAGCTGGCGAGTTCGATCTCGCCGTTGACGCCGAGCCGGTAGCCAGTCGGATGCTGCATCCATGCGTCCGTCGCGACGATGAAATATCCCGAGAGCCACGAGCCCAGAAAAACCAGAAAAGCCGACAACCAGTGCCCGATGCGTCCGAGTTTTTTCTCGCCGAGCAAAAACAATCCCAAAAAGCTCGACTCCAGAAAAAAGGAAAACACGCCTTCCATCGCCAGCGTTTGGCCGATCACGCCGCCTGCCGCTTTCGAAAACGCCGCCCAGTTCGTTCCGAACTGAAATTCCATCGGAATGCCCGTGATCACGCCCACAGCAAAGTTGATCCCGAAGATCCGCCCCCAAAATCGCGCCGCGCGGTTGTAGTGCTCATCACCCGTGCGCAGCGCTTTCGTCTTCAAATACACAAGCAGCAGCGCGAGGCCCATCGTCAGTTGCGGAAAAATGTAGTGAAACGTGATCGTGAACGCGAAGTGCAGCCGGTGCACGTTCAGTGCCTGTCCCACGAATCACCTCGCGAAGCGCCAGCGCGGCCTCGAGGCCGTAGTCTGTCCGACAAATTTGATTGCTCTGGCGAAATCAAATGCATCTTCTCATTTCCGGCGATTTCTTGAATACCTTTCTCTGTTGCTGGCACCATCCAAGCCAATTCAATCGTGTTAGGCCCTGCTTTGAGCCTCGCACTGCATCGCTCGCCATTTCTGAGAATATTCTCAAATCTTAGTCTGCTCCCGTTGCGGCGCAACGAAAGAAAGAGAGAGGAGATAGTTCCTTCTGCAATGTGTCTTGCGGGCCGCAGGGCCGCACCA
>DATHGV010000389.1:0-2747 GCA_035490135.1 Candidatus Methylomirabilota bacterium | reverse complement strand
AGCGCACCGCTTGCCGGGGAGGAGTGGCAACCGGTAACGGTTGCCCCACAATCAGCGGCGTCTGTACAGCAAAAGTCTTCCCGGAGTTTACTCAGGGAAGACCTCGCAAAACAGCTTCGTTGATTACGGCGTGGCCGAAGCGGCTGGCGAAGACGTCGTATTGATCGTCGTATTCGTCTCCGTCTTGCTTGTCGTGGCGGGCGAAGGATTCACGATCGTGGTGTTCGTTTCTTTCTTTTCCCCAGCAGGCGGATTTACCGTCTCAGTTTTTTGTTCGCAAGCCGCGAGCAACGACGCGGCTCCAGCCAAAATGCAGATGTATTTCTTCATAAGTTGTAGATGGAAAACCCAATTTGGGTCATTTCATATTCGGGGCAAAGGGTCCTTTCGGCCTTACGCCGGGTTAATGTTCACCCGCCCAGCGAGCCAAGCGCCTCACTGGAGAACGTTGGGGTGTAAGGCAGACCATGTGCCTCAGCCACGGCTTGAATGGTGAGTATTCCGTCGCGCGTGTTCACACCACCAAGCAGCGCCGGCTGTTTATTGCATGCACCTTCCAATCCGCGATCAGCCAGCAATTCGACGTAGCGGCCGGTAATATTCGTCAGCGCCTGGGTAGCGGTCCGCGCATAAGCAGCCGGCATGTTGGCCACGCAATAATGGGTCACGCCTTCCTCGACATAAACGGGATCGAGGTGCGTTGTTGGCCGCGACGTTTCCGCGCAACCGCCCTGATCGATCGCAATGTCCACCACCACACTGCCAGGTTTCATTTTTCGCAACATCGCCCGCGTAATTAGCTTTGGTGCTTTCGCTCCTGGCACCAGGACTGCGCCGATGAGCAGATCGGTCGTCGCCATCAATTCGTGAAGATGTGCCTCGCTGGAATATAAAGTGTGGGCGTTGTCCATGGTGATGTCGAGAAAACGCATCCGTTCGAGATCGACTTCGAGAATGGTAACGTCGGCGCCCAGACCGGTGGCCATCCGCGCCGCATTCACACCAGCGGTGCCGCCGCCAAGCACAACCACGCGCCCCGGCAAAACCCCCGGAACGCCGCCGAGCAAGACACCCGTGCCGCCATTGTGTTTTGCCAAATAATAGGCGCCCATCACAACCGACATACGGCCCGCGATTTCGCTCATTGGTTCCAAAAGCGGAAGGCGATTTCCGATTTGAATCGTCTCGTAGGCAACGCCGGTCACGCCAGACTTGAGCAACGCTTCCGTCAAAGGTTTGCTCGCCGCCAAATGAAGATAGGTGAAAAGAATCTGTCCTCGACGCAACAACGGCCACTCCGCTGGCAACGGTTCCTTCACTTTTACGATCATGTCCGCGCGCCGAAAAATCTCCTCGGCCGATTCGACGATCTGCGCACCGGCTTTGACGTAATCCTCATCAGGATAACCTGAGCCGACGCCGGCATTTTTTTGCACGAGAACGGTGTGGCCATGGCCAACCAGTGTTTGCGTGGTGGAAGGGAGCAAACCGACGCGTTGCTCTTGTTCTTTGATTTCCTTGGGAATGCCGATGGTCATGGCAGAGAGTGAATGGTGATACGTGATTTGTGAAGAGTGTAAAAGCTCAATCTGTGAAAAACTATTCGCAATTTCATTTCGGCAAGCTTGTCCGGCGCGATGGCGCATAGCGGTGTCATCCTGAGCCGCGCAAGACGGCGAAGGATCTCGCCAGCGGTGAGACGCTTCCTTTCTTGGGTGATTGCTTGAGCACATGAGAGGTCCCTCGCTCCGCTCGGGATGACAAAAGAGGTAGCAGCCTCCTTTTGTTCAATCCAACGCGCTGCCTGCGATCAAATTTTTTCCGCCACAATTTCCACCACCAGTGGCGTAATCATCAGCGCATTCGGGTTCTGTCCTGCCGCAGCCAAATCCGCGCGCACTTTTTCGGCGAAGGCTTGATCGATCCGACCCATCTCAATCAACCGCGGAAGGTAAACTTCAATGAATGTCACCGGCCATTGCCACATGTAGTTAGTCGGACGCACACAAAAGGTATGCGGCGTGGCCGACCGAATAATAAACCCATTTTGCGAGAGCAACACCGGGAGATCGGCAGCGCCATCCGGTTCTCCGCCCGACTCCCGCCAGGTTGCGATCACGTGCCCGCGAAATTTTTCCTGACTCGGGATCGGTGGAAGAAAACGCCAGGTTCCATAGTGAGCGTATTCGTGAAAGATAGAGATAGCGCCTTTCGGCATTACATCGCCGAGTTTCTTGATCAACAACGCCTGATCGCTGACAAACGACAAGACCCAGCGGCACCAGGAGAAATCGTAATTGCCTTTCGGCAAATCGCCGGTCATCAGATCTAGCTCGTAAATCTTGGCATTGCTCAGGCCGCGTCGGCGAAAGGATTCGCGCATCGCGGCAACAAATTTGTCGGAACGCTCCAGCGCGACCACTTCGCCGGATGGTCCAACAATTTCGGCTAGATCGACAGCGGCATAACCCGGCCCGGCCCCAAGATCGAGGATGCGCTTCCCGATGGTAATGCCTGCTCTCTGCCAGCAGTCCAATACCACCGGACGCCAGACCCGGTGTTGTAGCCCGAGTCTGAGCAGCTCCTCATCATGCGTTCCAAGAACGTAGTCCTTCTCGCTCATGCGGCACCATCACCATATCACGATCTCTCGCCACTCGATTCTTTGCCCGCAACTAAAAGCCAATTCACTAACGCCGGCCCCCTATTCTGACATCGCAGCGATCTCTCGCGACACACTGCCCAGA
>DATHGV010000388.1:0-11124 GCA_035490135.1 Candidatus Methylomirabilota bacterium | reverse complement strand
TTTTCCCAAACTCCAGGAGATTCTGAAGAAAAAATATGGAGTGCGCTGTGTGTGCACTCTGCCCTTAACCACTGCCCACAGCAAAGTCGGCACGCTCACGTTTGCCAGTAAAGCCGCGGATATCTATACCGCCGAAGAAGTTAATTTTCTTTCCGTGGTGCCTGAGCAGATTGCTCTGGCATTCGACAACGCGCTGCATTTTGACGCCGCGCAAGTCTCGCAGCAGCAATTATTGAAGAAAAACGAGCGGCTTGGACTACTTCTTGAATTGACCAATCACATGGTTTCCAATCTTGAATTGAGGGGCCTTCTCCGAGCTGCTGCGGCCAGAACCCGCCAGGTTATGGGTTGTGATGGAGCCGCCGTGATTCTTCCGGATAGCGACAATACGCACTTACGTTTCCACGCCTTGGATTTTCCGTTGGGAGACGAGTCCGTCCAAGAGGAAAGCTTGATCCCCATTGATGAAGATTTCCCGGCAACCGTTTTTCGCACGGGAAAAACCTGGTGCGGCACTATCCAGGAGGCCAGGCGACAGGGAATGAAGGACGCCTTGCAAACCGAAACTGGAACTGTCTGCGTTCTTCCCCTTATTAGCCGAGGTCACGTGCGCGGAATGTTTGGGGTGGTGAAGTATCAGGAGAACGCGTTCTCCAGCGACGATATCGACTTCCTTACCCAAATCGCAAGTCAGGCTGCTATTGCCGTAGAGAATGCCCTTGCTTTCGGCGAGATCCGCGATTTAAAAGACCAGCTCTCCAAAGAAAAGTTATATCTCGAAGATGAAATCCGTAGCGAAATGAATTTCGCGCAAATCGTGGGAAAGAGTGGACCCCTGCGGCGAGTCCTGCAGCAAGTGGAAACGGTCGCTCCTACAGATTCGACGGTGCTCATCTATGGCGAGACGGGTACAGGAAAGGAATTGATCGCGCGGGCTATTCACGATTTGAGTTCGCGGCGGTCCAAGCCCTTCGTTAAGCTCAACTGCGCTGCCATTCCCACGGGCTTGCTGGAGAGCGAGTTGTTCGGACACGAGAAAGGCGCATTTACAGGGGCCATCGCGCAGCGGATTGGGCGCTTTGAAGTGGCTGATGGCGGAACTATTTTTCTGGACGAAATAGGCGAAATCCCTCTCGAATTGCAGACCAAACTGCTGCGTGTGCTGCAAGAGAGGGAATTCGAGCGGCTTGGCAGCTCACGCACACTTCGAACAAGCGCAAGGTTGATTGCTGCGACGAACCGCGATTTAGAAGCGATGGTGAGCGAGCAGAAGTTCCGATCGGATCTCTTTTTTCGCCTGAATGTTTTTCCGGTCCACGTTCCGCCGTTAAGAGAACGTCAGGGGGATATTCCGCCTCTGGTGCGGCACTTCACGGAGCAATTATCCCGCCGCATGAAAAAGGTGATTAAAACGATTCCATCGGAGGCCATGGATGCTCTCTGCCGGTATCATTGGCCGGGGAATATAAGAGAACTCCAAAACGTAATCGAGCGCGCCGTGATTATCTCCCCAGGGCCTGCCCTAAGTGTGGATGTTAGCGACCTTAAATTTTCCAAAGCGGGACTTCCTGCGGAAGAACCCAATTCTCCGAAATCGACAAATGGCGCTCTTCACATTGTTTTGGAGGAAACAGAACGTCGACAAATCCTTAAAGCTCTCAACGAGTGCAATTGGGTGGTAGCCGGCCCGAACGGAGCAGCAGCACATCTTGCAATAAAACGATCCACCCTCCAGTTGAGGATGCAAAAGCTTGGCATCGCACGCAATTCTGCGTAGTGGCGACACTCATATTAGTCAAACCTAGCGACACAATCTTGTCTTAATCTTAACCGAGATTTTACTGGGCTTCACCGGGCGTCGGGATAACGCCAACGGTCAGAAATTTGTTCACTCAGCGGGACCGTCCCACGCACTCTTGTCCGTGGCCTGAGTGCCAGAAAAATGGCAGCGTACCATGTGGCTGGCAGCGCCCCGCTGGCAGCCTACCTTCGCCGATAGTTTTCCAAGTCGCCATCCCGATACAAATGAGCAAGTTCCGCAAGCTTCAGGATGCGGGGCACTTTGGCCCAGATGATGCATTTGTCCTCCGTGTGAGGCATCTGTCGGCGAACTAACTTCGGTGATCGTCAACGCTTAGGAAAAGCTCGAACTGATGCGACAAAACGATTGGCGGTGGAAGAGAAAACGGCTGCAGGACGAGGCGCAAATCATGGGAATGCTACGAATCACGATCGCTGAGACACTCACCGAACAAAGATGGACCATTGAAGGTCGACTCGTTCAGCCGTGGGTTTCGGAGCTGAAGTCAAATTGGGCGAAAACAGAAACGGCTCGCCGCGAACGCAAGTGCGTGGTGGACCTTACAGGCGTGACCTTCATCGATAAGACCGGAGAGAAGGCGCTTGCCACGTTGTTCAAACAAGGCGCGGAGCTCATCGCGGCTGGTGTTTACACCGGATACGTGGTGCACAACATCGAGAAGAAAAAATCGAATCGCCAACCGTGAGGAGAGGGGCACGCCGTGAACAGCGAATGGCTGAATGAATTGGTTGCAAACGAATTGATTGCAAACGAATTACTCAAACAAATCGATACTCGACGGCGGAATCGCCAATTGCGGTCGCCTTACGTCGGGCCTTCTTGGGCATCCGACAGAAATACCTCACGAGCGTTTGATGACGGGAGACCAGGGTCCCGGGATCAAGCTGCCCGCAGCGAGTGTGATTGAACAGGTGAACGGAGGCCTTTATGATCACGTTTCTGTTTATTGCTGTATTGGCAGTTTTGGGATTTCTGACTTTCACCAGCCCCGATGGTGTTGGCGGTCCAAGGCATCGCCACTGATCAACTGCGCTAGTCCAACCCGCTCGGAAGAACCGGTTCTCACGTAATTTTGGAAAACCGTCGCCGGGGCTCAGACGTTCCCGTGTCTATCTGATTTCGAACACCCTAAGAAATTCCAACAATTACTCTGCAAAGAAATCGCGCGCCTGCAGATACGCTGAGCCAAGAACTTTGGCGATAGCCTATTGCTTTAGGAACAAGTGACACTAGATCGATCCAGCCGCACCCTTCGCCGCTCTAAGTGCGATTCGCGGAGTGGCGAAAAGTTTCACGGGCTCGTTTCAGATGTGGCCTTCCAGGCAGTACCTTATTTTCTATGACGCAGAGGCGATGTTCAGCGCGCTCAGGCGATCTTGGATTCCGGCAACGAGTTCGCGAGTTACGGGAACGTTTATCTTATAACGCTGTCCGGCACGAATGATCGGGCCGCCAATCGCGTCAAGCTCGGGCATGCGGCCAGCGGACACGTCCTTTTGCATCGAACTCCGCATCGTTGCAGGTAGTGATCCCAGCGTGGCGAGAATTTTTTCCCGGTCGACAGCTGCTCCATCGGCAGCGGCGACCATGCAGGCCTCGCCCACGGCGGATTCGAGTCTGGCGCGCCACGCCACGTCGGCAAAAATCTCCTGCTTGTCCTTGTCGCTGGCAGTACCTGTCAGAGCGAAAGGTCCCAGGAAGGCCAGCTTGCTCCAGAGCATGGTCTTTTCATCTGCCTGAAATTCACAAGTGAAACCGGCACGTCGAAGCCGATCGGCGACACTGGCCAATCTTTCCTGCCCGATCGTTGAAAGCATCAAACGAACAAATGGAGAACGCTGGGCGATCTGACCAGGAGCAACACGTTCGGATTCGACTGCAATCGTCGCTGGCACAACGCGGTCGTGGCCGAATCGCGACCGCAGCAAATCGACGTGGTCGATGCCATTGAGCAGCGGAACAATTGTCCCAATCTTGCTGTCGGGTGGGACGGCACGCAGCGCTTCGATAAGCTGATACGCCTTCACGGCGATCCATAGCACTTCCGTGTCGTCGGTTATCTTTGATTCAATTCGAACTGCTGTCTCAATCGTGCCGGACGGCGTTTTCAGGCGCAGCGTTTCGGGATAGCGGGTGTTCGCTTCTGGGCGCACGAGGAGTGTCACGTTCTCACCTTCGTGGCCCAGCACTGCCCCGACCAACCCACCTACTGCGCCAGCTCCGAGAAAGGCGTGCTTCATAGGGCGCCCGGCAAAGTCCGAAATGAATGTCTGGCTCGGTTCTCGATCATGAACGCTCTCAAGATTCGGCTCCTGGGGTGACAAGTTCGAAGGATGAGGTGAGCTGGATAGTTTTGTGAAACGTTCGATAGAGAGGACAGCGCATGGCGTAAATACCGTGCACTCTTTCAACTGTTGTTTTGAGGTCTTGAGGTGCCATCAGGCGCATCGCCACGTGGATTCGCCGAATAACCAGCACATTCTCCTCTGTTTCGACTTCACCGGTAACGTCGGCGGTCAGTTTTCCATTGCTGGCATCGATTTGGCGCGCTTCCAGCGCGCCTCCAAATGTACCCATCATTCAACCAGCAGTTGCGCAAATGACGTAGTCGATGGTCGAGGAATGGGACTCTTTCAATTTGGCCGGATCCACCTTGTAGTGCTCCGCAATAGCTCCGTGAACGCTAAAAATTACCGGCTGTGATTCTCCGGGCAAATAGGCTATACGGAGTGGTCCTTGCTTTCGTTCGATATGCGATTTGGAAACATAAACGACATCACCCATGTTTCTCCTTTCAACATCTTTAAGAATAGGCGCCAAGTCGATGACTGGCGCGCGCTGCGTGGCGATCCCTCGAGCGTGAGACTCAATTTAGATCAAAGGCAAGAATCTCGATACTGTTGTTATCGTTTTGGGAGAGCTAATTAGGAAGCCGGGCTGTCGCCACACCCAACACCCTGCCCGCCGACGGCTCCTGGATGATTGCCACTATCCTTAGAGTTCGCAGATCCTGATGATTGAAATTGACGGTCAGGTCCCGGGAGACTTTCTCGGATTTACCCACCTTCCCGACTTCCACGAGTCTCCTCAAGACGGCAACATGTTTCAGAGCTCTTCCAGCGTTCTCTCCGCGGTTCACTTGCGACTCGTCACTGTCGTCGGCTATCGCCAGCAAGAGGTTCGCCGAACGAGCTGCCACGGAAGGGCCCAACGGATCAGACTCGACATGCAGGCTGAGCTTATTGTTATTCTCCAAACGAATAGCGGAAAGAGTTAACGATACCTTCGCGAATTTGGTTTCATTTTCGATTGCCTGGATCGCTCCTCGTTCATCACTGCCGACCAACTGGGAATGTCCGTCAATGACCATTTGGGGCGTATAGATGCCACCGCGACGGAAGTGCGCCGCGTATGCGCTTTGCCGTTCGCTGTATTCATGGGAAGAGTAAGGGTCCTTCCAACCTATATCGTTCCAATAATCCACGTGTTCGCTGAGAACGATAAGTTCTACTCCGTTGACCGGCTGAGATCGGTCGAGCTTTGCCAATAAGGCATCGGCCGGTGGACAACTGGAGCAGCCCTCGGAGGTGAACAACTCTACCAGTACCGGCATGCGCGGGCTGTCATCGCGGTTGGGTTGGGCTGACGCACTTGCACCGCGAACATATGGAAGCGAAACGCCCGCTAGGGCGAAAAACGCCAGCAATAAAGTAATTTCAAAACTGAACCGCACTATGCTGGTCGCCCATCGATTGAGATTTTCCATTGGATTCCACCCCGTTAGTTCAGTGAGATTGCCGAGGAGCATAAAGGTTACGCCCGGTTGCGAAACGATCGTCATAATGTTACGTAATCCTTCGCAGCCGGCGCGCTCCTTGAGATAACCTATTAAACGGCTATTTTCAAAGCCCGCGTTGTCGCCTAGGTCTTTTTGTCAAAGTAATCGGTCGTTGGTTCTTTTGAGCAAACGGTCCCTTTTTTGGCCGCTTCCGGGCAACCCGCTGACAGCAGGGAAGTAGCTTCTTCATAAGGGTGCGAGTGAAGTAATACGTTATGGCCAAGCGTCCTTTCCGATTGATCGTTGGCATCACCGGAGCTACCGGAACCATTCTGGGAGTGCGACTGCTACAGGTCTTGAAAGATCACAACGTGGAAACCCACCTGATATTTAGCAACTGGGGCGCCCGGACTCTGGTGCACGAAACACCCTACTCGGTGGGTAGCGTGCAACAAATGGCCACCAAGTCTTATGGCGCGCAGGATCAGGCCGCCGCCGTATCCAGCGGTTCTTTCATCACCGATGGAATGGTGATTTGCCCGTGCAGCGTCAGGTCGCTGGCGGCCATCGCGCAAGGGCACGGCGACTCGCTGGTCCACCGCGCCGCTGACGTAATTCTGAAAGAGCGCCGCAAGCTGGTTCTGGTAGTTCGCGAAACTCCGCTGAGCGACATTCACATTGAAAATATGTTGAGGCTCTCGCGCATGGGCGCAGTAATTTTCCCTCCGGTGCCGGCCTTCTACAACCATCCCAAAACGATAGACGATCTCGTGGATCAAACTGTCCTGCGCATTCTGGACCAGTTTAATTTGCATCTTTCTTCCGAGGATCGCTGGTCCGGCAAGATGACGGTCTCTACCAAGCGGCCGGCATCAGCGTCGAAATCGCGTAAGTGAAACGTAGCTTTGCTGCAGCATCGGAGAGTCGCGTTCGAGATAGCCAAACGCAGATTGTGGTAGGCTTTAAATGTTTATGAAGAGAAATGCCAGTTGGGCAAGAATTGTCGTTGCTATCTTTACGATGGCGGTTTTCTACGCTTCGGTATGTTCTACAACGTGTTCGATTGGATTTTGCCCCAACCGGGTGCAGCAAACCGCCGGTCATGACTGCGAGCAGGCCGGTACTCATCATTCAGCCCCTGCCGGACACGAACCAGCTAGCGATTGCTCTCCGCACCAGCATCCCGGCCCCTTTTTAGCGAAGTCCGCCGAACTTCCCCAATTTCAGCTGAGTCTCGCGAGTCAACTGGACATCTCGGCAATCACGGTTAGCGAAGCACACGAACTTGTATTAAACGTGGCCCACGCAAATGCGTCCGACCTCGCGCCACCTGTTAAATCGCGCAGCGACCTCTACAAAAGCATCGCCGTTCTCCGCATCTAGTTTTCCTTTTAAATAAATTTCCGACGTTACGTTTAGCGCAATGTGCATCCTGCATTTGTCGGCGTTTTGTGCATCTTCGCCGTTTCGCGAGCGTGGCCGTCCAATCCATTCGCTAGTTTGTTTAATCACCCAGCCGGCCACTAAACGCGCGACTATCAGAACTTACAAAAATAATGCCAAGAATCTTTGGAGGATTTATGGATCGGTCACGCAGGAATTTTTTGCAGAGCAGCGTAGTTCTTGGGGCCAGCGTCGTTGCGACGCGCGCGGCCGCGAGCACGCCACTAGAGAGTGGACAACAAAAAACTCACATGGCGCCGGGGATGAAGACGGATAACGCCGAAATGCACACGCATTCTGAATCTGCGCATCGCATGGCGCCATCTGGGGCGGGGTTTTTGCCGGTGGTCACGACGGATGTAGCCGATTTGCCGTTCGAAATGGACAACGGCGTCAAAGTTTTTCATCTGGTCGCGGAGCCCGTAAAACAGGAAATCTTTCCCGGCAAGATCGTAAATCTGTGGGGCTACAACGGAAGCGCTCCCGGTCCAACCATTCAAGTTACGCAGGGCGACCGGGTACGCATCATCGTCGATAACCATCTGCCGGAACCCACCTCGATGCACTGGCATGGCTTCGACATTCCCTTTGATATGGACGGCGGGCCCGGTCTTTCCCAGGATCCGATTTCGCCGGGTGGGCGCTTCGTTTACGAATTCACGCTGCAGCAAGAGGGCACCTACTTCTACCACTCGCATATGGCCATGCAGGAAATGCTCGGGATGATTGGCGCGTTCATCATGCACCCGAAGGAAGCCTACGACCCACCGGTCGACAAGGACTTCGCCATCATCCTGCAGGAATATGCCATCCTGCCGAACAACCCTACGCCCAATACGATGAACATGGAATTCAATTGGCTCACTTTCAATGGGAAGTCAGGCCCGGCCTCGACGCCACTGATCGTGCGTCACGGCGACCGTGTGCGGCTGCGCCTTATTAACCTCGGCATGGATCACCACCCAATCCATCTTCACGGTCACCAATTTGTGATTACCGGGACAGAAGGTGGCCGCCAGCCGAAAGCCACGTGGGGACCCAACAACACTGTGCTTGTCGGCGTAGCGCAAGCTCGCACCGTGGAATTCGTCGCCAACAATCCCGGCGCCTGGATGATCCACTGCCACATGCCACACCACATGATGAACCAGATGTCTTCAATGCTAGGACCAATGACGCGCCGCACAGGAATGCCTGCCGGTGCAGGAATGGAAGAAGGTATGGGCATGCTTCGCTCAGGCAGCGCAACGTCTGACTCGAACGGTCCTAGTATGGGCCGAGGCATGGGCGTCGGCTCAACGCTTGAGCTAGCTACCTCCAATGGTCCGCTCTCGCAGAAAGACGGCAGTGCCGCTCAGCGCGACATGACTGGGATGCCGGGAATGCAGATGCACATGGATAAGGCCGATGTAAGCAAGGATGCGAATTCGGTTCCCGGCTTTCCCCAGGATGCCTACATGGAAGGCCCAGTCATGGCCATGGATGACATGGTCCAGAAGCCAGAAACCTACGGTCTGCGGCCGGGATGGACGGGGTTCATGATGGGCATGATGACACTCCTTCGCGTGCTTCCCCCCGATCTGTACGACCACATTCAAAAGCTACGCAGTCAGAAGAAAACCGAAAAGCCCGGCACGATGCCCGCCACGATGCCGGGCATGTAGTCACAAGGGCGCTAAACATGGCACACAGGAGATCAGAAATGAAAAATAGTTTCTTGCGAAATGTTCCGGTGCGACTCATTTTCGCGCTGGCGCTAGCGACGGCCTCGTTGGCGGCGCAACAATTTATTCCGCCACAAAATCCAATCACGGCCGCTCAGCGGCTTTCGCTCGCAAGCGGCACCTCTCAGCACGAGCGACCTCAAAAGGCCCCTGATGCGGCAGCAAGCCGTTCCGAGGGAATGACTCTGGAAGAGCTGCAACAGATGGCGCTCGCGAATAATCCGACACTTGGACAAGCCAAAGCGGGAGTAAACGCCGCCACAGGCCGCACGCGCCAGGCCGGACTGTGGCCCAATCCAACGGTTGGCTATGTCGGAGAAGAAATTCGAGGCGGCTCTTACGGTGGAGGACAACACGGAGTTTTCATCCAGCAGAATGTGATACTCGGCAACAAACTTGATCTGGACCGCAAGGTACGATCCGAAGAAGGCAAGCAAGCCGTGGCCGAGGCGGAGGAGCAGCGCCTGCGCGTTGAAAATGGCGTGCGCATCGCTTTCTACCAGTCTCTCGCTGCACAACAAATGCTGGAGACGCGTAAGACATTGAGCGGCATCGCGAAAGATGCTGTGGACACCACCCAGCAGCTTTTTAATGTCGGCCAGGCTGACCAGCCGGACCTGCTGCAAGCCCAGGTCGAAGCAGACGAAGCAGACCTAGCGGCGATAGCTGCCGAACAAGAGCAGCAGCGTGCCTGGCGCGTGCTGACCTCCGTCGTCGGTAAAACTTCAATGGAACTCACTAAGCTTGCGGGGAATCTCGAAGACCTTCCACAGATCAACGCTGACGAAGTGATTGAAACCATTCTGCGTGAGAGTCCTGCTGTCAAAATCGCACAACTGGAATCAAGCCGTGCGGACGTGGCGTTCACCCGTGCTCGGAGGGAAGTGATTCCCGATCTTTCAGTTCGCGCCGGCTATCTGAACAATCGCGAGGACGTCGGCAGCATTCCGCCGAAAGCCGTTGGCTCTGAAGGTTTCGCCGAGGTAGGTTTGAATTTACACATCTTCAACCGCAATCAGGGAAATATAGAAGCCGCGAAAGCTGACCGTGAACGCGCACAGTTTGAAGTCCAGCGCGTCTCGCTCTCGTTGCGCCGGCTTGCCGCGCCAGTGCTGCAGAGCTACTCGACGTCGCGTTCCGTAGTCGAGCGATATAAAGGGCGGACGCTTCCAAATGCGCAAAAGGCCTATGACCTTTATCTCCACAAATACCATGAGGGCGCTGCGGCGTATCCCCAAGTACTAATCGCGCAGAGAACGCTCTTCCAACTGCAGATTGCCTACGTCGGCGCGCTGGAAAATGCGTGGATGGGAGCTGCAGCGTTGCAAGGACTCCTGCTGACAGATCCGCTGGACTTACCTGCCGCCCCGGGTGAACTCGACCGCCCGGTTCGAGAAATAAACATGCCCGTCTCGGAAACGCCAGGAACGCCACGCTAGAGCCGAACGGGCGGCCGAATTGGCCATTCAAGGATGGTCGAATCGCTTTCGAAGAATCGAGGTCCATTGCCAGTCAGATAGGCGTCCAAGGCTCCGGACTCATGTGTCAAAGGACTGACACCAACAAGCTGAGGCTCACCTAAGCGGGGAACGGCGGTCTTCGATCTTCAGAAAAGAATGAACCTTCATCCGACTAAAAAAGAGTCAAAAGCAGAGCGAGGACTCACTTTTCAAGAAAGACTATGGCCAATTTCCAGCGGTAAAACGCAGCTTGCGGAACAGCTACGTGGATTGGAAGGTGGCGTGCATCTCGCTGCCACTGCGCTACTGTCTGAAGAAATGGAAAGAAATGAGGGGTGTGGCTACAGAGAGAAACCACGCCAACGGGCAAAACTAAGTTCTTCCTTCATTCCATCAGAGAGGCGGTAATTATGGCCAGGAAAAAAGTCGCGGATTTGTTGGTGGATGTTCTTGCCGAAGCGGGAGTGCGGCATGTTTACGGCGTTTCCGGCGATTCGCTGAATGGCATCACGGACTCAATTCGCACGAACAAGCAAATTCAATGGGTCCATGTGAGACACGAGGAGACGGCGGCGTTTGCGGCCGGCGCGGAAGCGCATCTTACAGGGAAATTGGCCGTTTGCGCGGGAAGTTGCGGCCCGGGCGATCTGCATTTGATCAATGGGCTCTACGATTGTCACCGCAGCCGTGTTCCCGTTCTTGGTATCGCTGCGCAAATTCCCAGTAATGAAATCGGGAGCGGATATTTTCAGGAGACCCACCCGGAACATCTTTTCGCGCAGTGCAGCCACTATTGCGAATTGATTTCTCAGCCCGAGCAAATGCCGCGCGTCCTTGAGATTGCCATGCAAACCGCAATTTCGCGGCGAGGCGTTTCTGTAGTCTCCATACCCGGAG
>DATHGV010000387.1:0-13263 GCA_035490135.1 Candidatus Methylomirabilota bacterium | reverse complement strand
TGGAGCGGCCTATCGGAATCGAACCGACACCTGAACCTTGGCAAGGTTCCGTACTACCACTATACTAAGGCCGCTCAAGGACTATTCCTTATATAACATGGCGAGCTAAGCGCGACAAGTGTTCCCGCCGGTTGCGCTTCCATAGCACATCAATTCAACGAAGTTCCGGCGACTTAGGAAACCTGCGTAATGCGCGCGGACTTTACCACCGGAGACCGCTTCTGGCGGTCGGCGAAGCGCGCGGCCTTATCCTTGTCCGTGTATACACGGCCAAATTTTTCGCCGTCTGCGTAAGACACGGTGACCAGCCAGTGGTGATGCTTGCGGCGGCGGTCTTTATTGAAGCCGGCTTTGTCTGATCTTGCGGAGTTTTTGGGGGTGCCTTTTGTCACGGTGCTTTCCTGTTCTTGACGGCAGTGATGCGAACTATCGCAAACAAAAGGGGCACGCGCAAGTGCCACGTGAGATAGTAACGGCTTTTTATCAAAACGCATAAAAGTGGAACCGGTCAGATTACCAGTTGTCGAAGCGTGATTGGGCCGGAGCGATACTTTGCGAGACAATCGCGGCCCCCGCTGCCAGCTAACTTTCTCGCATTTCTAACTTTACGGCCGCCCCGCACATCGAATGATGTGAGGCCATTCAAGAACCCTGGACCTTGGTACGGCTGCAAGCGGTATGTCAAAAGAGTGTTAAAAGTTGTGAACTATGAAACATTCCAAGAGTTTTTACGTCTTACTAGGTGAGCAGCACGGTAAGCTGAATAAGTGGATAAGAAGATGATCTCAACAACAAAACGTCCCCCGTTAGTGCAAGACCTGCGAAATCATTCCGCGGAGCAAGTAAGCGAATTGCGCCTGTTATTGGAGAATGGCGCGCCGACAAAGGCCGATCCGCGCCGCCCTGGTTTTTTTGAACTTCAAGGGCTGCAAAATGTGTTTTACGTTTTTAAATATCCCACCGGCGCAAAGGTTCTTTTGCTCGGAGTGTGGGAGCGCGACCCGGTCGCGGAAATGGTGGACGCCAACTGCTGCTGTTCCGCGTAAGAATTTCCGGAAATGTACCAGAGCCGCTTGCTGTCTACGGCTCTTTTTATTTAGCGTCCAGTTGTAAAGCCGCAGAGTTGATGCAGTAGCGCAAACCAGTCGGAGTGGGGCCATCGTCAAACACGTGGCCGAGATGGGCTTCGCACTTGCTGCATTTTACTTCGGTGCGAGCCATTCCATGGCTGCGATCGGTTTCCGTCTCCACTGCTTGTTTATCCGCTGGAGCGTAAAAGCTGGGCCATCCAGACCCGGAATGGAACTTGGTCTCTGATGTGAACAGTGGCTGGCCGCAACAGACACACTTGTAAGTGCCGGGATCCTCGGTGTCGGCGTACTGACCTGTAAAGGGCGGTTCTGTGCCCTTCTGGCGGGTTACGTAATATTGGTTTTGCGTAAGCTGTTTCTTCCAGTCTTTCTCGTCTTTGCGTATTTTCTCTTCCATAAAAATCTCCTGATTTTTAAGCGGTTTCTCATTAGATTCATCTTCTGGGGTTAATGTTTCATCCTTACGCTGAAGGGCTCGTAGCAGCCGTTCCAGCGCTGAAACTATACATTGACACGCCGTACAAGATTCCTTATCGTTGATTTTCTCACATGAACACGACGCTCACTTCTCAGACGCACCATCATCATCACGGCCCAAGGCCGCGTCTGCTGGGGTGCGTATAGCTATTCGCTAAACAAAACACTCATCGGCCCGCTGGCGCAGAAAAGCCCAGCGGGTTTTTTGTTTTTGGGAGCGGTTTTGAAAAGGCGGGACGGTGAAGATTGCATTTGAAAAGTACAACGGGCTGGTACCGGCAATTGTTCAGGACCATGCCACCGGGGATGTGCTGATGCTCGGCTTCATGAATGAAGAGGCCCTCGCTGAGACGCAACGTACGCGGCAGGCTGTTTTCTTCAGCCGTTCGCGGAACAGGCTATGGAGAAAGGGCGAGTCCAGCGGACACCTGCTGAAAGTCATCGAATTGCGCGTCGATTGTGATTCGGACACGCTGCTGCTTCGCGTGCAAGCCATCGGGCCGGGCGTATGCCATGAAGGATATCGAAGCTGTTTTTTTCGCAGGCTCGAAAATGACGGTACAGCAACGGCAACGGAGGATCGCGCGTTCGACCCTTCAGAAATCTATACCTCGAATTCGCCGTTATGAATCAGCTGAAGCTTGGAATTCCAAAGGGGAGCTTGCAGGACGCCACGATCGATTTATTTGCGCGCGCTGGTTGGAGAATTTCGCTGAGCGCGAGAAGTTATGTGCCGTCCATCGACGATCCGGAAATTGAATGCCTGATGGTGCGCGCGCAAGAGATGGCGCGCTATGTGGAAACTGGGGCGCTGGATGCCGGGATCACCGGGCACGACTGGGTGGTGGAAACGGAAGCAAACGTCGATGAGTTGGCGGAGTTGGTTTACGCCAAGCAGCGGCTTGCACGCGTCCGGTGGGTGCTTGCCGTGCCGGAGGATTCCGCGATACGACAGCCATCGGATCTGTCAGGCAAGATCATTGCTACCGAAGTAGTGAAGACCACGGAGAAATATCTGGCCCGTCATGGCGTGAAGGCCCGCGTGGAATTTTCGTGGGGAGCGACAGAAGTAAAAGTGCCACGACTCGCCGATGCCATCGTGGAGGTGACGGAAACGGGCGCGTCGTTACGGGCCAATCGGCTGAGAATCGTGGATACAGTGCTGGAATCGGCCACCGTTTTCATTATGAATCGCGACGCGGTGGCGACTTCCTGGAAACGCGAAAAAGCGGAGAACTTGATTCTTATGCTGCAGGGCGCGATCGACGCGACGAATAAAGTGGGGTTGATGCTGAACGTGCGGCGGGAGCATCTGGACGCTGTGCTCGCAGTGCTTCCGGCGCTGAAAAACCCGACGATCTCGACGTTGAGCAATCCGGACTGGGTGGCGGTCAATACCATTATTGAAGAACCGGTGGTGCGGCAGATTTTGCCAAAGCTTAAGGCTGCGAAAGCTCAGGGGATCGTCGAGTATCCCTTGAATAAGATCGTGCTTTGATGAGAATCGCCAAACTCACGAAAAACGTGGAACGCGCGCTATTGCGTGGGCGTCGGGAGCGAGACGGAAAAGCGCATCGTGGGGCGGCACGCATCGTTGCTGATGTGCGGAAGCGTGGCGATGCGGCGATTCGCGAATGGACTAAACAATTTGATGGCGTGGACTTGCGCGCGAGCATGTGGGTTTCTTCTCGCGAGATTGAAAGGGCGGCGAACAATATCGCCAAAGAGATACGCGTGGCAATGGATCATGCGGCTCGTAACATTCGCGCCGTGGCCCAGCGTCAATTGCCACGCGGATGGACGCTGGAGGTGGAACCGGGAGTAAAAATCAGCCAAGTTGTTCGGCCGATTGAAGCCATCGGTTGTTATGTGCCTGGGGGACGCTTTTCGCTGCTGTCAACGTTGCTGATGACCGTGATTCCGGCTCAGGTGGCTGGCGTGAAGCGCATTGTGGTGGTTTCTCCCAAACCAAATAGCGAGTTGTTGGCCGCCGCTGCGATGCTGGGTGTGACGCGCATCGCCCGAGTTGGCGGCGCTCAGGCGATTGCAGGGCTCGCTTACAGTACGAAGAGCATCGCAGCGGTGGACAAAATCTTCGGACCGGGTAATCGCGTTGTTACTGCAGCCAAGCAATTGGTGAGCGGCGATTGTGCGATCGATCTCCCGGCGGGGCCGACTGAGGCGATTGTGTTCGCAGATGACGGCAACCCGGCGTGGATTGCGGCTGATTTGTTGGCTCAAGCAGAGCACGCGCCTGACGCAGGAAGTCTTATGGTCACTACTTCTCGCGATTTTGCGGTTCGAATTCAGGTTGAGATTCGCAAACAACTACGTGCGCTACCGAAAACGAATCCTGCGCAGCAGTCTTCTGTGCGGAGTGGCGCGATTTTGTTGGCGGATTCGATGGAGCGGGCGTGTCAGTTCGTGAATCGGTTTGCGCCGGAGCATTTGAGCTTGCCACAAGGCACTGATGACTTGCTGCGGCGGATTCAAGCTACTGGAACTGTTTTTCTCGGTCCGTGGAGCGCGCAGCCATTCGGCGATTATGCCAGCGGGAGCAATCACGTTTTGCCTACGGCCGGGTGGGCGCGAGCACGGGGCGGCCTTAGCACGGCGGACTTCGTGAAATACGTCAGCGTACAGCACATCAGCGAAAAGGGATTTGCGCGACTGGCGCACGACGTTCAAATTCTGGCGCGAGCTGAAGGATTACTGGCGCACGCAAATGTTATCGAGGTGCGTCGGTGAAGGCGCGGCTGCCGGTACGCAAAGCCATCCTGCAGCGCAAGACGTACGAGGCTCCCGCGGAAGGCCGACTGAATAAAATGCGGCTGGACTTCAACGAGAATACTTCCGGCTGTGGCCCAGCGGTGCTGCGCGCGCTCAGAAAACTTACGCCTCAGCAACTAGCTATGTATCCGGAATATGCCAAGCCCACGCGACACATCGCGGCGTACTTCGGAGTTGCGAAGCATGAACTGTTGCTCACGAACGGTGGCGACGATGCGCTACGCGTATTTTTTGATGCTTTCGTTGAACCCAGCAAACACATTTTGATTTGCGAGCCGACATTTCCAATGTATCGGTATTATGCGGAAATTGCCGGCGCTCGGATTGAGACCCTGCGCTACGGCGCCGAAATGGAGTTTCCACTGGATGATTTCGTCTCCGCGTTACGAAAGAAACCGGCGGTCGTTTTTATTGCCAACCCAAATAATCCGACGGGGACGCTGTTGCCGCGAGCTGCTATCCAAAAAATCTTGCTTGCGGCAACCAATACCGTCGTTGTGATCGATGAAGCATATGCGGAATTTTCCGGGGTGACCGTGCTGCCGTGGATTCGTAAATATCCGAACTTGTTTGTGACACGCACTTTTTCGAAAGCCGCAGGGCTAGCAGGGCTGCGATTGGGCGCCGCAATGGCTTGTCGCGGGTCGCTTGCTCTGCTTCGGCGCGCCATGCCTCCGTTTCCCGTCAACGTAGGGGCACTGGTCGCGGCGGAAGCGGCTCTGCAAGAGCGCAACTCTATACAAGACTATGTGAAACAAACGCGGGAGATTCGCGAGTGGTTTGCCAGGGAATTGGCACGGCTCGGAGTCCGGACTTTTCCGAGCGCGGGAAACTTTCTGCTCGCTGATTTTGGCTCTCAGGGTCCGGCGCTCTTTAAAACACTAGCTACCCAAGGAATTTTAGTGCGCGAACGTTCCAAGGATATCGGTCCGGGATTTGTGCGCATTAGCATTGGCACAGAATCCGAAATGAAGCGGCTCATCAAAGTAGTTCAAAGAGAAATCGGAGTGATTCAAAAAGAAATAGTGCCAAATCTTGGCCGGGAAAGAAATTAGCGATGCCTCGCACAGCAACGATTCATCGCAAAACAAACGAGACCGAGGTCCGACTGAAGTTGAATCTCGACGGCCGCGGCAAATCACGGATTTCAACGGGCGTCCGTTTTTTTGACCACATGCTGGAACTTGTGACCCGCCACGGCGGCTTCGATTTGCAGCTTATGGCCCAAGGTGATCTGGAGGTTGATCAACATCACACCGTCGAAGACGTGGGCATTGCTCTCGGAGATGCGCTGCAGAAGGCGCTGGGAAACAAACGCGGCATTCTTCGCGCTGGATACTTTGTGATGCCCATGGATGAATCGCTGGCGGTGGCGGCCATCGATCTTAGCGGCCGGTCCTATTGCGTGATCGATATGAAAATTAAAGTTTCGCGGGTGGGGGATCTGCAAACCGAGCTGATCGAAGATTTTTTCCAGGGGTTCGCGCAGGCTGCACGCGCGAATGTGCATTTGCGGACGCTCTACGGGCGATCGACACATCACCAGGTGGAGGCGGTGTTCAAGGCGTTCGCGCGAGCTTTGCGGTTTGCGGTAGCGCAAGACAAGCGGCTGCGTGGCGTTTTGCCCAGCACTAAAGAGTTGCTGTGAAAATTTCTCTGCTCGATTACGGTGCGGGGAATCTGCCTTCCGTGGAGCGCGCCTTGCAGAGGCTTGGCGGGCAGACCGAAAGAATCTCTACCTCGGCAGGCGTGGCGAAAGCAGCTGTGTTGATACTTCCGGGCGTGGGGCACTATGGTGCGCTAATACGCGCGCTGGACCGGGATGGGCTGCGCGATTCGCTTATCGCCGCTATTGAGCGGGGCGTTCCGTTCCTGGGAATTTGTTTGGGTTTGCAGGCACTGTTCGAGAAAAGTGAAGAAGCTCCCGACTTGCAGGGATTGCAAATTCTGCCGGGCTCTGTGCGTGTCCTGAGCGGTGCGGTGAAGCTGCCGCACATGGGTTGGGATCAGCTGCAGTCCAAAACAGAATCGCGATTACTGGAAGGAATTGATTCGGAGGCTTATTTTTATTTTGCACACTCGTACGCTGTGCCGTATAGCTGCGAGGAGCGGGCGCCGGAAACTCGGGCAACCTGTTCGTATGGCGGCGAATTCGTTGCGGTGGGGGAAAAAGAAAACATCTTCGCGGTGCAATTCCATCCGGAAAAGAGTGGCGACGCCGGCCAGCGCGTACTTGAGAATTTTCTGCGGATCGCGGTATGAGCCTGGCGCATCGTATTATTCCCTGCCTGGATACCGATGGGGAACGTGTGGTGAAGGGCGTAAACTTTGTGGCGTTGCGCGATGCCGGCGACCCTGTGGCTCTGGCGCGACGTTACAACGCGGAGGGTGCGGACGAGCTGGTGGTTCTGGATATTGCCGCGTCGCGCGATCGACGTCCCACATTTCTTGAAACCATTCGAAAGGTCGCGGCCGAATTGGCGATTCCGCTAACGGCCGGCGGCGGAATTCGAACACTGGACGACGCGCGCGCGGTGGTTCGCGCGGGCGCGGACAAGATCACTGTCAACACTGCCGCAGTGTTGCGGCCAGGATTGATTTCAGAATTGTCGGAGGAATTTGGCTCGCAGGCCGTGGTTTTAGCGATCGATGCAAAACGTGACCGTGCCAGCTGGCGTGTAATGACGACTGGCGGACGGGTGTCCACGGACTTGAACACCGTCTCCTGGGCTGAGAAAGGAGCAGAACTTGGCGCGGGCGAAATTCTTCTGACTTCCATGGATCGTGACGGGACACAGAGGGGTTTCGATGTTTCGCTCACCGCGGCGATATCGAAAAAAGTTATGGTGCCGGTTATTGCTTCCGGCGGGGCGCGATGGCCGCAACATTTTGCAGAGATTTTTTGTGAAGGGGCAGCGGATGCGGCGTTGGCAGCCTCAATTTTTCACGACGAGATTCAAGGCATTCGTTCGCTCAAGGAATTTCTAGCCAGCGAGAACATTCAGGTTCGCCTGCCGTGCTGATTCCCTGCATCGATTTACAAAATGGAATGGCGGTGCAATTGATTCATGGGCGCAAACGCGAACTGGCGATAAGCGATGTGCTTGGAGTGCTTGAGAAGTTTAAAGACTACGAGTGGCTGCACGTCATCGATCTGGATGCGGCGATGGGAAAAAGTTCCAACGCAAAGCTGGCGCAGAAATTGTGTTTTACCGCTCGCACATCTTACGGGATGAAAGTTCGGCTCGGTGGAGGAATCCGGACGGTGGCACGCGCGGTGAAGATTGCCGGTTGGAAGCCGGAACAAATCATCATCGGTAGCGCCGTGTTTCGTGATGGAAAAGTGAACCTGGCGTTTCTCAAGCGGTTAATAAAACGACTCGACCCCGGCCGGATCGTGATCGCTCTGGACACCGCTAACGGTCAGATAGCGACGCAGGGTTGGAGACGCACGATCAAACTTCGCGCGGAAGATGTTATGGCTGAGTTGCAGCCGTTCTGTGCAGCGTTTCTTTGTACAGATGTGGATCGGGAAGGCACCCTGAGAGGAGCCAACCTGAAATGGTTTCGAAGTCTGCGAAACGCCACCGACCATCCAGTTATTGCGGCGGGCGGAATTAAAACCAGGCGCGAAATTTCGATTCTAGAAAAAATGGGCACGGACGCGGCCGTGGGTATGGCCATATACAAAAATATATTGCGCTAAAAAAGTGTGCGCTTTGTACAACTTCATTTAGCGGAAATGAATTGGTCGGCCGACGAGAGTGTAATTGTTGCCGAAACTTTGTTGAGACAAAATCCTAGCGCATATACGCGTCGGTAATATATTGCTGGACCATGCGCTGGGTATTAAAGAAAGATCCGTTGATTGCGATGGAGTGTTGCATGACGCTGAGATAACGGTAACGCTCGTTGTAAAACATCGGAATGATTACGCTATCTAACTTGGTGTAAAGCGAGTCGGCGTCGGCTCTGTTGTCGGTGACCAAATCAGGAGTGGCACGACGTGCTTCCCCGATGGACCAACCGGTTACGCCTTCGATGTGACCTTCCGACCACCAGCCATCCAGAATGCTGAGGCTGGGCACGCCATTCAGAGCGGCCTTCATGCCGCTGGTTCCAGAAGCTTCCAGAGGAAATTGCGGAGTGTTGAGCCACAGATCCACGCCAGCCGTAATCTTTCCTCCCAGATCCATGTTGTAGTCATCGAGGAACACGACCGGCACCGCTTTGCGCAGAGCTTTCTTGGCTTGAAAAATATGTTTGATGATGGATTTTCCGCCTGCGTCGTGGGGATGCGCTTTGCCGGCGTAAACAATTTGAAACGGCCCAGAATTTTTTGCGATCTGACGCAAGCGATCCAGGTCGGCGAGAATCAGGTCGGCGCGCTTGTAGCCGGTAGCGCGCCGTGCAAATCCGATGGTGAATTTTCCCGGGTCAAACTTGATGCCGGTTTTCTGCCGCACAACTTCCAGCAATTCATGCTTGGCGATCAGGTGAGCCGTCCAGACTTCTTCTGGCGGAAGGCCCAGCGCGCCACGGAGACTGTAGTTGTCTTCGCGCCACGTGGGAATATAGCGATCAAAAATTTCGCGAAATGCCGGAGCGGTCCAGGTTCCAGCGTGAACACCGTTGGTAATTGCTTCGATGGGCACGCCAGGAAACATTTGGCGCGATGTCTCGCCATGCTGCTTGGCGACGCCGTTCACGTACTTGCTCAGGCTGAGGGCGAGATAGGTCATGTTCAGGGAGGCGCCAGCGCGCGCGGCTTGCTGTAAGTCTGGAAAAGCCTGCTCAGCCTGAAGCACCCGCTTCACGAGGTCCGCCGCCGAAGCATCTTTCAAATCGAAAAGATCCGTCTGACTGGGGAATGCCCGGGTGAGATACTCCATAGGAAATCGATCGTGACCGGCGGGAACAGGCGTGTGCGTGGTGAAAACACATTTGCAGCGAACTTTTTCAATGTCCTCGGCGCGAATGGTGGTGCGCCCCGCTTTGGCGGCCTCGGCTTCCAGAAGCTCCAGCGAGAGCAACGCGGCGTGGCCTTCGTTCATGTGATAACGCGTGAGTCCCTCGTGGCCCAAGGCGCGAAGCATGCGAACGCCACCGATGCCCAGAATAACTTCCTGACAAAGGCGGTAGTAAGGATCGCCGCCGTATAAAGTGCCGGTGAGGGCGCGATCGGCGGGCGCATTGGAAGGCAAATCGGCATCCAGAAAATAAATTGGGACTTCGTATCCGCGCACGCCGATGGCGGCATAGCGCCAGCAGCGAAGTTCCACGCGCCGGTCCTCAAGGGGGATGGTTACCCGCGGCGATTCTTCGTGCAGAAAGTCCTCGACGCGCCACTCGACAGGTTCTTCGGTTTGCGTGCCGTCCTCGGCCAGGCGCTGAGAAAAATATCCTTTGCGATAAAGCAGCGAAACCGCGACCATCGGCAAGCGCAGATCAGCCGCAGCGCGGATGGTATCTCCCGCGAGAACACCGAGTCCGCCGCTGTAGGTCGGCATGGAATTCTCAAGCGCAATCTCCATGGAGAAATACGCAACCAGTCGATCTTTAACGCACTCCATTCGATTCCTTCTACGCCACTGCGAAGATTAACGATTATTTAGGTAGAAAAGCCCGCGTTGTCGAGCTTCTCATTGTCGAGTAATCCGTGCGG
Source organism: Candidatus Methylomirabilota bacterium (assembly GCA_035490135.1). Classification (GTDB taxonomy): domain Bacteria; phylum Acidobacteriota; class Terriglobia; order Acidiferrales; family UBA7541; genus Acidiferrum. The sequence continues at coordinate 3,240 of DATHGV010000387.1, read as the reverse complement.
GCAGGCAAGCGTTTGCAGGATAAATGTGCGCGGGTGTTGCATGGAAATAATGATATCGAGTTAGTTGATTCTAATTATCTCGATAAATTTGGCAGCGCTGCCGTTTCCTCCGTGGTGTAGCCCAGATCTTGGAGGATCTGGTTGGTATGTTCACCCAAAAAGGGAGGAGCGAGCCGGTAACTTACCGGGGTATCAGATAAACGCATTGGATTTGCGATGCTCTTAACGATTCCTAAGATGGGGTGTTCCAGCTGCACTACGAGGCCGCGAGCGTTGGCCTGGATATCGTTGAGAGCTTCCGACACACCGTTGATTTGGGCGGCGGGAATGCCGGCGGCCGTGAAACACTCGAGCCATTCGCAGGCTGATTTTTGGTTAAGTGCTTTTTGCAGGATGGGAATCAACTCTGACCTGTGTTTGATGCGCTCGGCATTGGTTCTAAATCTTGAGTCACTGCGCAGATCCGTCGCGGTATCGATGATGGCCGTGAATTTCTGCCACAGCAGCTCAGTGCCGACGCCGATTACAAAATAAACGCAATCGCTGCCGCTGAACATTTCGTACGGGACGATGTTGGGATGCGCATTTCCCCAGCGTTGAGGCGTGACTCCCGCGTTTAAGAAACTGCTCCCGGCATTTGCTAGCCAGGTCAGTTGAGAATCGAAAAGCGCCATATCCAGGAACTGGCCTTGCCCCGTTTTTTCGCGACCAAAAAGCGCCGCCAGAATTCCCATGGCGGCATAAATGCCGCAGGTCATATCCGCAATGGCGATGGGATAGCGCATGGGCCCGGAATTTTCGTCGCCGGTGAAGCTCATGAGCCCAGCTTCAGCTTGCGCGAGGATGTCGTAGCCCGGTGAGCCTGCTTTCGGACCGGAAAAACCGTATCCGCTGATGCTGCAATAAATCAGTCTGGGATGACGCTCGCGCAGAGTTGGCACGTCGAGCCTTCGTTTCTGCAGTGATTCTAAAGACGGCTGATTGGTGATGAAAATGTCGGCCGTAGCAATTAATTTATGGAGCGCTTCAAGTCCGTTCGGTTGGTTGTAATTGAGCGCGATGGAGCGCTTGTTGCGGTTGGTAGATAAGAAATACGCTGACATCTCGCGGACAAAAGGCGGACCCCATCCACGAGCCTGATCGCCAATCCCCGGACGCTCCACTTTAATTACGTCAGCGCCCAGATCGCCAAGCAGCATTGCGCAGTAAGGCCCGGCGAGCGCCTCGGTCATTTCTATTACGCGAATACCATCCAGAACATTAGTCACGGCGGGAATTATAGCTGAGTCAGTTTTCGATCGGTTGTGGATGATTAGGACTTTCGTCTACAAATTAGGACTTTCGTCTTGACCTTCTCGTATTCGAAACGCTAGCCTTACACACAATTCGTTCGGGAGGAGTTAGTTCTGCCGCAACAAAGAAGCTGGTTTTCTTCATCTGTTGTCTTCGCGCGCGCCGATTGTGCTGTTGCTGCCAGAGTGGCCGCGCGTTTCGCGTTCATTGCTTTGCTTATTTTTGCTTGCGCGGTGAACGATTCCTGCCAGGCATCCGTACGCAAGCTTATTTTTGATACTGACCCTGGAACCGATGATGCCATGGCGCTGATGCTGGCGCTGAATTCGCCGGAAGTGGATGTTCGCGCAATTACGGTGGTGCCGGGCAACGTTACCGCAGAGCAGGGCCTGGAGAACGCTCTGCGGATGGTTTCACTCGCTAATCGTTGCGACATCCCAGTTGCGGGAGGCGCGCGGCATCCGCTGTTTCAAAAATTAATCACCGCGGAATTCTGGCATGGGAAAAACGGGTTGGCGAATATTGAATTGCCGCGCAGCAAATGTAAAGCGGACCCGCGTTTTGGCCCTGACCTGATCATTGAATTAATTCACGCATCGCCGCATGAGATCACTCTGGTGCCGGTAGGACCGCTGACCAATATCGCGTTAGCGGTAGAAAAAGATCCCACCATTGTTCCGCTGATTAAGGAAGTAATCCTGATGGGCGGGTCGATCAAAGGAGGAAATGTAAACGCCGCGGCAGAAGCTAACATTTATAACGATCCGGAAGCGGCACAAATTGTTTTTCAGGCCGGCTGGCCACTCACGATGGTGGGCCTGGATGTTGGCGACAAAACGCTGCTCGGCCATAAGCAATTGGATCAATTGGCCAGCACGCACGGCCCGGTGAACGATTTTATTTATGGCGTGGCCAAGTTTCTCGTGAAGCTTTCTGAAAAATTCGGCGATAGCGGTACGCCAATGTACGATCCGCTGGCGGTTGGGGTGGCCATTGATGCGACGTTGGTCACTGCACCCGCGATGCATGTGGATGTTGAAACACGAGGCGAATTCACGCGGGGAGAAACAGTTGCCAACCGTCGTAACGAGATTGAGCGCAACGTTCTGCATGGCGACCGTTACATCATCGAAGGCGTCGATAAAGTGCAGCCCAATGCTAAAGTGTGTATCGAGGTGCAGGCCGACCGTTTTTTGCAGCTGTTTGTTTCGCGCATTCAGGGGAAGTAATCGCTGTCTCGGTCAACGCGGTTCGTCTGTACTTCACGCGGGTGGGACTCCAGTTCTAAATGAAATCAGCAATCAGGGAACGACGGCGCTTCCTTATAGGTTTGGGGGGATCGCTGACAATTTTGCGGCTGGCTCGCCCATTGGCTTCGGCCTTGATAAACAATTCAACTACTCTTGCGAAGGACAATCCTGTGCGCTGGCCAACTTTGAGCGGTAGCCCGGTTCTAGATAGCTTACGACCGGTCATTGAAAATTCTCGCGAAGTGCGCACCAATATGGAGAAGATCACCGAGGTCGCGGGCTGGATGGGATATGAAGAGTTGTCCCTTCCGGAATTCACGCTTCCTTTTGGTGTTGGCGCCGGCAACGCCAACGAAGCGATCGATTTTGTTCTGGTGGCGGATTCTATCGATACGGCGTTCACCGATTTCTCCACGCAGGGGAAATTTCAAGTGGATTTTGCCGGGCAGCATTGGTCGGACTCCGACGCGGAGTTCGCTTGCCTCAAACGAGCGCTGGACGCAGGAAAACCGATCCTCGACGGCAAATGCCTGGCCAAAATTTCCCGCACTGAGCTTGACGAGATTTTTGCCGGCAACATCAAGATGCCCATGCTGGACGAGAAACTTGCCGTGCTGCATCAAGTCGGCGCGGTGTTGGCTGAAAAATACGATGGGCGCTTTCACAAGTTTGTGCAGGCGTGCTCACCGCGACTGTA
>DATHGV010000386.1:0-10648 GCA_035490135.1 Candidatus Methylomirabilota bacterium | reverse complement strand
CGCCCCGCCCACTAAAGGCCCGATGAGGGGAACCGGAGCGTAGGCCCAATCGGATCCGCCTTTGCCGCTGATGGGCAAAATCGCATGTGCGATGCGCGGCCCCAAATCACGAGCAGGATTGATGGCATAGCCTGTGGAGCCACCCAGCGAAAGCCCGACTCCCCACACCAAACTGGAAACCAGGTATACCGCCAAAAATCCCGGTGCCGGGCCGTTGGCAAACACCAACCGCGAATAAATCGCGCCAATTACAAATATCAAAACAAATGTCGCGATGATTTCGCTCAGCAAGTTTGGCAAAAAACTGCGGATGGCGGGAGAGGTGCAAAAGCACCCGAGTTTTGTGGGAGCATCCGGCGTCTCCCGCCAGTGCGGAAGATATTGCAGCCAGACCAGCACAGCGCCGGCGATTCCGCCAAGCAGTTGCACAACAAAAAAAGGCAGCAACTTACTATAGACTCCTGTGCGCACCGCAAGGCCTAGCGTGACCGCGGGATTCAAGTTTGCTTCGCCGCCGCAAGCAAGCGCCGTAAATACCCCGGCCATGACCGCGAAGGCCCAGCCCGCGGTGATGACCATCCAACCGCTGCCCTCCGCTTTCGAACGCTTCAGAAGCACCGCGGCAACCACGCCATCGCCCAGCAAAATCATAATCATCGTGCCCAGAAATTCGCCGAGCAGTGGCGATGGCATGGTCATCAAATCTCCTTTTGCGATTTAAATCTGTGAATCGGCCCAATCCAATGAGCGAACCACGGCCTTTTTCCATTGCCGGTAAAGTTGTTCGCGGCTGGCTTCGTCCAGGCTGGGCTTCCATGTGCGCGCCACGGCCCAGTTGGCGCGTAGTTCCTCAAGCCCGGAAAAAAATTTCACCGCTAATCCAGCGGCGTAAGCGGCGCCCAACGCCGTGGTCTCTTGAATCACCGGACGCAAAACCTCGCGACGCAAAATGTCAGCCTGAAATTGCATCAACAACTCATCGACGACCATGCCTCCATCCACGCGTAGATTGGCCAGCGAAATCCCAGCATCCTCTTCCATCGCTTCCACTACTTCGCGCGTTTGATAAGCGGTGGCTTCCAGCACGGCACGCGCCAGGTGGCCTTTATTCGCGTAACGCGTAAGCCCGGCGATGACGCCGCGCGCATTCTCTTTCCAGTGCGGCGCGTATAATCCCGAAAAAGCGGGCACAAAGTAAACGCCACCGTTATCAGTCACGGTGCGCGCCAGCATTTCCACATCTTCGCTGCGCTGGATCAAACCGAGATTGTCGCGCAGCCATTGCACCAGCGCGCCGGCGATGGCTACGCTGCCTTCCAGCGCGTAATGCGCAGGCTGACCGCCGAATTTATATGCTACGGTGGTGAGCAGGCCGCATTTGCTAGGCACCAGCCGTTCCCCGGTGTTCATTAAAAGAAAACAACCGGTGCCGTAAGTATTTTTCACCTCGCCAGGTTGGAAACAAGCTTGACCGACGAGTGCCGCTTGCTGATCGCCAAGAATGCCTGCGATCGGCACGCCTTTGATTTCGCCGATCACGGCTTCACCGTAAATTTCGCTGCTGGAACAAACCCGCGGCAGCATCGCGAGAGGAATGCCAAACGCGGTAAGCAGCTCGGGATCCCAATCGAGCGATTGCAAATTGAAAAGTTGCGTGCGGCTGGCGTTGGTTACATCGGTGACGTGCACGCTGCTTGCAGCGCCGCCAGTAAGATTCCAGACCAGAAATGTGTCTATATTGCCGAAGAGCAAATCGCCGGCAGCGGCTTTTTCTCTAACGCCCGGAACATTTGCCAGCAGCCACCTGAGTTTCAGTGCACTGAAGTAGGTGCTTAGCGGCAAGCCCGTCTGCGTGCGAAAGCGATCCTGGCCGCCGTCTGCGGAGAATCGCGCCACGTCTTCGGACACCCGCGTGTCTTGCCAGACAATCGCTTTGGCGATGGGCTCGCCGGTTTTGCGGTCCCACACCACCGCTGTCTCGCGCTGATTGGTTATGCCGATAGCCGCCAGGTCGGCAGCCTGCAGTCCGCGCTGGGCCAATCCTTCCGCGATAACCTCGCGCGTGCGTCGCAGAATCTCCAAGGCGTCATGCTCCACCCAGCCGGGCCGTGGGAAAATCTGCTCGTGTTCTGCTTGCGCTAACGCGACCACCCGGGCGCTTTTATCGAATACCATAAAGCGCGTGCTGCTGGTGCCCTGATCAATCGCGCCAACATAGCTTTTCAAGAGAACGGCTCCCGGGTAGGCGTTGCGGCGGGGGCATTTCAGCACACTTCCCGGCAGATGCCAACCGTAAGCCGCTGAAGCGTTGGCTATTTGTGCAAGAAAAACTCCACGTTCCCGCGTGTGTGGTGAGGGAAAGCGGCAGATGTCGATTTGCTTACTTTATGCATCTAATCACCAGACGGAAGAAAAGAGCGAGGAAATGAAGACGATAAGTAAGCAGGGAAGTACCGTTTTGCTGGCTGCCGCACTTGCGGTCGCTAGCTTCACGGCTATGGCTGTTCGAGCTGCCGAACCGGTAACCACCACGGTGACCGCGGTAGGCAAGAAAAACACGCAACCGCCGCCGATTAAAAAAGATGACGTCGAGCTTTACCAAGGCAAGGAACGCTTGCAGGTCGCAGACTGGCGCAAGGGCGAAACACTTTTTCTCGCCGTGCTGATCGATGATTCGCTGGATCAGAATATCGCCAACCAATGGAACGACCTGAAAGCATTCATGATGGCTCAGCCGCCGACCACGTATATTGGCGTGTTTTACGGGCGCAACGGTGCGGCCATGGTGGGTCAGGATTTCACCATGGACCACGCGGTCGCAGCGAAAGCCTTGCGCATTCCTTATGGTGGATTTGGCGCCTTTTCCAGTCCTTATCTGGAGCTGCAGGACCTCATCAAGCGGCTTCCGGGCGCAGGTGAACGGCGCTCCATCCTGTTGATTTCTTCGGGCGTCGATTATTTCCGCGGAAATTTTGGCCCTATCAGTCCTGACGTGGACCCCACTATCGAAAACGCGCAAAAGAACAACATCAACATATGGTCGATATATGCTCCCGATGCCGGGCACGTCGGACGTGGATTCTTCCGGGTGAACAACGCGCAATCGGAATTAAGCGAGGTTTCGGAGGAAACTGGCGCCGAAGCTTATTTCCTGGGTTTCGGGCCTCCGGTCACGCTGAAAAGTTATTTTGACGAGATTTCCACCCATCTTAACAACCAATATTTGCTCACCTTTGAAGGCAGCGGCGGGAAACGCGGACGATTTGAGCGCATTCGCCTGACCAGCGAAATTCCGGGAGTAGAGTTTATGACTCCTTCCGAAGTTTTTCTGCCGAAGGAATAATGCAGTAATTCAGGAACGAATAAAGGCGCGAGTTTTTGCTCGCGCCTTTTCTTAAAATCATCCGCATTCCGCTCAGGCGCGTTGGCGCGGCGCGGCCGCGAGCTTAGTCGTCAGCAACCGAGAGCGCGGCCGCGCGCGTCGATTCGCGAATGACCAGCTCGGGATTCGTTCTGTGCCGGGCGATGCTTACTTCGCGCTTCTCCAGATTGGCGTTAACGCCTTCCATGATCACATTCACTGCGAGGCCGCCCATCGCTTCGAGCGGCTGGCGCACGGTGGTCAAGGGAGGAGCGGCGAGCAACGACAGCGGCACATCATCGAAGCCGATCACCGAACATTGTTCCGGAACTTTCAGACCAGCCTTGGTTAATGCACGGATAGCGCCAAGAGCGGTGAGATCGTCGAACGCCAGCAACGCCGTGAAGCGCTTCTTTTTCTGCAACAGTTCGTCGGTAAAACGTTGCCCGTTTTCGAAGCCCGAATTGGGATCGAAAGAGTCCGGGAGTTGCACGACCAGGGCGTGATCGATCTCCAGCCCTGCACCCTGCGCAAATTTCTGAATGCCTCGCCAGCGCGGGGCGCTATCCACCAGCATCTTTGGCCCGCGGATGAACGCGATTTTGCGGTGGCCAAGTTGATAGAGATGCTCAAGAGCCAGGCGCCCGCCCGCTTCATTATCCACGATGATGGAACTGACGGTGTCGCCCGGCAATTCGCAACCGATGGTGGCGGCGGGAATATTTCGTTTGCCGATGTCCGCGAGCAGATGAATGTCCACGAAAAGCCAATTGGCCACGACGATCAATGCTTCGATGTGACGGTCGAGCAGCATTTCCAGGTAACGTTCGAAGCGATTCCGCTGATTATGCGCGTCCGCAAAAATAGGAACGTAAGAACATTGATAAAGGGCATTTTCGATGCCGCGCAGCACCGGAGTGCAATACGGATCGGTAATATCGAAGATCATCACTCCCACGCTGTGGCTGCGCTTACTGCGCAGGAATCGGGCCATGGCGTTGGGGCGGTAGCCTAATTTCTTGGCGGTCTCCTCGATGCGTTTTTTTGTGGCCGGAGCGATGTAGCGTGCCAGCGGAGCATTATTCAGAACGATCGAAACGGTAGCGGGCGAAAATCCACTGATTTCGGCCACATCCCGCATCGTCACCGTGGCGTCTTTGCCGCCTTGCCGCTTCAATCGCCCTCCGGGCCGTCAGACAAACATTTTCTGATTACAAAATCACTATCTATCTCTTACTCAACCTGTTGCTCTGGCGCGGCGTCGAATGACATTTCGTTACGGAACCACGAAGTCTTCCACGCCCCATATGCAATTCCCAGCGCCAGCCAAATGGTTCCAACAATCTTTGCCGGGGGGCTCAAATTCCACCAGATAAATCCACAAATTAGAAAACCCAAAGCAGGCACCAGCAGGTTGCCGATTTTCTTTTCCTTGGCACGAACGAAATAACGCATGAACGACGCGGCATTCACGCCCATGAAGGCGATGAAGGCTCCAAAATTCAGCAATTCCGCGCCGCGTTCGTAGGTAATGAGGAACGCGCCCAGCAGCGCAAGCGCGCCAATCAAAATTACGTTGTTCTGCGGAATGCGCAGGCCTGCGCTGATCTTTCCAAAAAATCCCTTGGGCAGCGCATCGTTGCGTCCCATTCCATACAGCAACCGTGCGGCCGCCAATTGCGATCCGATGCCAGAGCCGATGTTGGCGATCAGAATCGTGAAATTCAGCAGCTGGAAAAGAAAGAATCCTCCCACTTGCTGCGCCACGAGGGGGAAAGCGGATTCCACTTTGTCGCTGGGAAATGGCGCGGAGCCCCACACGAGTTGCGCGGCGTAAACCTCCAGCGAGGATAGTACGCCAGTGATCACGCAAACCAGAACAGTAGCCAACAAAATGTTGCGGCGCGGATTTTCCACCTCTTCCGAAAATGTGGAGATGGCGTCAAATCCGATGTAGGTCAGCACCGCGATGGAGGTGCCTTGAAAAACGCCCGAGAAGCTGAAGGTCGCTGGGTTATAGAAAGGCTGGGTAAAAAATCTCGCGCCATACACATGCAAGCCCCACAAGAATCGAATAATGAAGACGAAAAACACGACTACCACTATGGACATTCCCGCGGCTAGAACGTCATTGATGCGCGCAGATGTTTTGACCCCTCGTAAATTCAGAACGGTAAAAAACCCCGCATAGAAAATCGCCAGCACCCAGTAAGGCATGCCCGGAAGAATGTTTTGCGTGAGTTTGCTGCAGATGATGGTGCAAATCAGCGGGTTCAAAATGTAATCCATCACCATCGCCCATCCGGTTAAATAACCGAACCCGTGATGAATTTCCCGGCCCACGTAGGTGTAAGCGGAGCCGGCGCTCGGATAAGCGCGCGCCATTTTTCCATAACTGATAGCCGTAAATAACATTGCCACCATGGCGATCAGGATGGTGGTGACCACGTGGCCGCCGGCTTTATTGCTGATCACTCCGTAGATACCCATGGGCGCGATGGGCTGCACGATCACCATGCCGATGATCACCAGATTCCAGAGTGTGAGGGCGCGCCGCAATCGCGGTGCGCCGGTAACACCGGCTTCACTGCTCAAAAGATTCCTCCGCTTTGTGGTACGGAACGGCGATCGCCTCAGTGTTTGCGCCCCGAGAAAAACGCTGCGGCCATTTGATGCTATTGAATCGTTTCAATGCCAGTAACTTTGCAAGAAGTTCGCAGGCGGCGCAAGCGCAAAGTTTTTCGCCAGGCGCAAAAAATCCCACTGTCAGCGGTGTTAATGTGGTGCAGGTACGCACGAACAGGGTCGCTGTACCTCGGCAGGTTCCACAGTACGGTATCGTTTAATTTACTCTGCTTGACACCAGCGAAACTGCGCTGTGCCGACCCATAGTCTAATGAACTGACGGCAAGATTAGAGCCGGCTAACAATTCATGTCCCTGACATTCTTGTGGAAGAGTCGCAAACCAGCGGCTACCGTGTTGCTTCACGCCGTGGCATTTACCGGCGTATTACTCGCTGCTTATTGGTTGCGGGGCAAGTCACTGCAGGCTGATCCCGTGCTGCAAGGATACTTGCAGGTCATCACCGGTTTGTTGGCGTTTGTTTTCGCGGCCGTAACGCTGGTGCGATTTCAGGGCACGCAGGACCGCATCTCGCTGATTCTCGGCGTGGGTTTCATGGTCTCCGGCGCGGTGCTCACGGCCACCAGCGTTCTTTTTTTTCAGCTTCGCGATGCTCGGCTGGAATTTCTGTGGGCGCCGGTGGCGTGGTGGGAAAGCCGCATGGTGTTCGCGCTGCTCTTGATTGTGGCGCTTCTGGTGGAGCGCTTCTTGCCGCGCTCGCTTCATCCACGCCGGGAGCTGGTGGGCGCGCTGGTCACGGTAGTTTCTGCGTCCTATTTAATCACTGCCACGCTGCGGCGATTGCCGCCGGAAGTTTCACCGCACCCCTTCGCGCTGTTTCCCAGTCCCCAACAACTTCTTCCCGGCGCGATCTTTCTGGCCAGCGTCATCTGGTATCGGCGCCGTTTGAGGAACGACGCGAGTGCTTTCGACAAAGCCATCTATGCGACTGCCGCGCTTAATCTTGCCGCGCAATGTGCGGCCTCTCAATCCGAACACCTGCTGGACGCGCCTTTCGCCCTGGCGCAAGGCTTGACGGTGATGAGTTATATCGTGGCGCTGGGCGGCGCTTTGCTGGACAATGCGCGCCTGTTTGAGAAGGTGCGCCACCTTGCCGTTAGCGACCCGCTAACAGGCCTGGCAAACTACCGGCGGCTGCTTGACGTACTCGAGAAAGAAACGGAACGCAGCAATCGTACCGGCAGACCTTTCTCTATTTTGCTGATCGACGTCGACGGCCTCAAAAAAATTAATGATACCTACGGCCATCTGGTCGGAAGCCGCGCAATTTGCCGACTCGCAGGCAGCTTGCGAATGAACATCCGCGCTGTCGACACCGCCGCGCGTTACGGTGGAGACGAATTCGTGCTGGTGCTCCCCGAAGCGCGGGAAGACGATGCCTACAAGGTAGCGTTGCGGATTCATGAGGTCATGCGCAATGATCCTGAGGAGCCCTTGGTCTCGGCCAGCATCGGAATTTCCACCTATCGCGGCGAAAGTGGAAGAATAGAAAAGTTATTGTCCGACGCGGACAAGGATTTATACCGGCACAAATCGAGCCACCAGAAACGCGCCAGCGCCAAAACCTCCGGTTAACTAGCCTTCGGAGGCGACGACGCTCGAACTAACCACTATGAAGAAAAAGGTTAGGAAGCAAAAGGCTGACGAATTACGTCCGGAGTATGACTTCTCTAAACTAAAAAACGGTGTGCGTGGCAAGTATGCCGCGCGGTTCTTAGCAAAACGCAATCGTCGCGACGCATGCTGAACACGACCAGCGCGCACACAAGGGTGCTCGATTCTGTTTACTTGGCTGTTTCTTTCAAGGCCGCGTAGGGCGCCAACTGATCAGTGATTTTTGATTTATCGCCGACCACCACGATGGTCATTTGTTCCGGCTTGATGTATTTCGCGGTCATGCGTTGCACATCGTCAGGCGTAACGGCGTTCACTCTCTGCACGTAGTTTTTTAAGTAGTCTTCGCCGAGGCCCTGCAGATCCACATTGCGCAATTGTCCGATAAGAGCTTGCCGCGTGGAGTTCTGAATCACGAAGACCCCGGACATATAGCTCTGAATACCTTTCAACTCGGCCGCACCGGGCGGCTCTTTTTGCAAGCGATCGATCTCCCCAAAAATTTCCTTGAGCGATGGACCGGTAGCCGCGGTAGTTACGTCCGCAATTTCCGCCCAGTACGCATCATGGTATCGCCGCGAAAGCTGGCTGGTCGGCGAGTACGTGTAACCTTTTTGCTCGCGAATATTGGAAGTGATCCGCGAACTAAACGAGCCGCCCAGCAAAGCGTTTGTCACCGTCAGCGGAATATTGTCAGGGTTCGTGGGGTCGATAACCGGCAAGCCCACATAAATCGTGGATTGCGGCGCGCCGGGACGGTCAGTCACATCCAGCAGCCGCTCCGTTTTGGGATGCGGCACATTCAAAACTGGAGGCGTGCCTTTGCTCCAATCTGAGAAACCGGCTGCAATCGCTTTTTTAACTTCTGCAACATCGAATTTCCCCGCCACGTAGAGATGCGCGCGTTCCGCGCCATAGTTTGCGGCATAAAACTTTCGCGCATCGTCGATGGTTATTTTCTGCAGGCTCGCCTCCGTCGGCAAAATTTCCCCGTAAGGATGATCGCCGTAAAGCAGTTTGCGGAAACGCGCCAAGGCGATCTGACCGGGCCGGGATTTTGCGACCAACACTTGGCGCAGCAAATTGGCTTTCAAACGCGCCAATTCCGACTCCGGAAGCAAAGGGTGCATCGCGACATCGGAGATCAAAGTTACCGCTCGGCCGCTGTATTCCGACAGCACATCGACGTCGATCGCGGTTTCGTCCGCGCCCACAGTAACGCTCAAGCTGCTGCCCATTCGTGCCGCGGCTTCCGCGAGTTGTTGCGCACTCAACGTTTTGGTGCCTTCTTTCAGTAATTCGCCGGTGATGTCCGCAACGCCCAGGAGGTCCTGCGGTTCGTTCAAATTCCCACTGCGGACGGCCAGGCTGATCGCCACCTTGGGAATATTTCCGTAAGGCACCAACGTGACGCGCATGCCGTTTGGCAACGTGTAGGATTCATGCGCGGGAACATTGAAGGGTTTGGGCGCGCCGCCGGCGGGCGGCGTTTGTTTTTGCGAAGCCGCCGGCGCTTGCGCCGATGCCTGGCTGGCCGCAAAAACGAGTAATGCACTGGCCAGAAAAAACTTCATAGTGCGTATCGCCGTCATCGTTCGCTCCATCACTGTTTTTTCTCGCTGTCGCCAGCGGGCTTAATCGTTGCGACCGGCGCCGGTTGAATTAAAAGCACGGTGCGATTTCCAGGCCGCAAATATTCCTGCGCTGTTTTTTGGATAAGCGCAGGCGTCACCTTTTCATATTCGGCGACCAGCGAATTTACGCGCGCGGGATTGTCGTCGAACAACGCGAAACTGGCCAGCAGGTCCACCAGTCCAAATCCGCCTTGGCCGCCGATGGTGTCGTACAAGTCGGAACGCAACTTCACAAGTGCGCGATCAAGCATTTTTTGATCCACAGGTTTGGTGCGTAGTGGCTCGACAGCGCTATCGATGGTTTGCACGATGGTTTCTGGCGTGGTCGCTGGATCGTGAATCATGTTGGTGATGAACAGCATCGGCCCGTTGTAATTCCACGGCGTGCCCAGCAGGTTGATGCCGCCGCTTACCCCCCCGGTATAACCTTTTTTCTGCACCAACTCCTGATGCAGCACGCTGTCGTCGCCCTCGATGAGCATTTCATCGATCAAGCCCATGGCGTAATACTCGGGAGTATTGCGGTCCGGCATGTGATAGCCCAGTGCGAGGGCGGGTTTCGTTGCCAGCGGATCTTTCTTGATGGCTTGCTTTTCTTTTTCCTGACGCGGCTCGGTAAGGTCGGGCTGCGGCGGCAATTGCGACGATTTCAAACCGCCGAAATATCTCTCCACGAATTGTTTAGCTTGTGCGGGATCGAAATCCCCCACAATCGCCAACGCGGCATTATTCGGCGCGTAGTAGGTTTTGAAAAACGATTGCACCTCGGGAAGCGTGGCGCCCTCGATGTCATTCAAGTCGCCATAAAAATTGTGTGCGTTGTACCAATTGGTGTTGGCGTATTGCGGCATGTCCAGCCACGGAAAGCCGCCGTACGGACTGTTCAACACATTCACTTTTACTTCGTTTCCGACCACGCCTTGCTGATTTTTTAAATTGTCTTCGTTGACCGCCAGGCCGCCCATGCGGTCGGCTTCGGCCCACAGCGCAGTTTCCAGTTTATTGGCGGGCAGCGTCTCGAAATAATTGGTGAAGTCAAAACGCGTCGAGCCATTCAGGATCCCGCCATTTTGTTGCACCAGCTTGATGAACTCCATCTTGCCCAGATTTTGCGAGCCCTGAAACATCATGTGCTCGAAGAGGTGCGCGAAGCCGGTGCGGTCACGCGGCTCGATGCGAAATCCAATGTGGTAGTAAACGCCGATGCAAATGATCGGTGAAGTGTGATCGGGCGAAAGCACCACGCGCAGGCCGTTGGGCAGTTTGTAATACTCCACCGGAACTTTAAATTCTGGCGCGCTCGCCGGCACTGCGTTTGCCGCCGCCAAGCTCCCGAGTATCGTGGCCATAACCGCCGCGAGCAATCGCATCGCCCACTTTGTCGTCAAAAACAT
>DATHGV010000385.1:0-17253 GCA_035490135.1 Candidatus Methylomirabilota bacterium | reverse complement strand
GTTTGAGTTTTGCTGGATCAATTTCAACGAGGGCGGAAAGATATAATTCTCGCCAATCCTTTATGGGTTCCCATACTGCGGCGATACAACCATCGGCGAATACAAACGCACGATACCGGATGGGTATAGGGTTTCCGTCTTTGTGGCGTAAAACGTATTCGCCGTCCATCTTTCCGCGCCGCAGGTATTCGGCGAATTGTTTGGAAACTTCTCGATCATCGAAACTTACATTTTCGATGCTGCGCGCCAGCATTTCCGAGCGTTGGAAGCCCAGCAAACGACAGACGCCATCGGTGCAATCGAGATACTTGCGCGACGGATCGGCGAACACCACAAATTCCGCGCCTTCCACTTCCGGGTGAGCATGGCTTAGCAAGAGAAAGCCTCTGAGCGTTGCTGCTTATGCAGCGGGGTAGTTTACACGCATAGCATGTCCCCCAACAAAGCAAACCCGGTGTGCCTCATCCAGGTACGGGCCGTCAGAGAACCTTGGCGGAGACTGGTAGGCAAGCAGTTTTGGCGTGATCATGGAGTATAGTGACGTGGTCTGCTTGGCCGAAAGACTCACGAGCGAGAGTCTAGGGTATTCGCGGTATTCCCAAGCGGGCGATAACCACTAAAGTTGACTACATCTAAAGGGCAACACAGAGCGGGGTGTTTTATGCGCTGTCTGCTGGTCGACGATCACGAATCGGTTAGGATGGGCGTGACCGCAATTCTTTCCTCGCGGCCAAATATCGAAGTCTGCGGAGAAGCCGCGAACGGCGAGGAAGCCGTTGAGAAAGCAAGGGAACTAAAGCCCGATTTGATCATCATGGATGTGAACATGCCGGTGTTGGACGGCATCCACTCAGCCAAAGAGATCAGATCGTTTCTGCCAGATGTGCCGATCCTCTTTTTCTCCATGCACGATGGTGTGTATCTGGTTCACGAAGCCAAAATGGCGGGCGGCCAAGGATTCGTGAATAAGAGTGACGCGCGTGCGACGCTACTAGACGCCGTGGATGCCCTGGTCAAGAAGCAGACTTATTTTCCTGATCACAGCGCGGCGACCCGCCGAACGGCGTAATGCCGCCTGATCTGTCTAACGAACAAAACAAGTAAATGGGGCAGAATACCGCTCGAAGTGGCGCGCCCGGTGAGGGTCGAACTCACGACCTTCAGCTTCGGAGGCTGACGCTCTATCCATCTGAGCTACGGGCGCGCAGCACGTAAGGAGATTGTATCAGGCTGACTTATGCCCGGCTAACGCCATGAAGGCGGTAAACGAGGCATACGAGCGATTTAACCTGGGCGTCAGCCCTTGGCTCGGCTCTTGATATCTTTGGCCAGTTTTTCTATTTCTTCGGCCTTCTTTAGCATTGCGAGAGACAACACTTTCGCCGAATCGGTTTTATCCACTTCATCCTTGAGTTCGGTTGCCAACTGAAATAATTTCTCGACTTTTTGCTTGATGTTTTTTTCGTTTTCTTCCAGTGCGGCTTTACGCGAACCTGGTGGAAAAGGTGTGCTTTCATCTTCCGGCTTCCCATCAGCATT
This sequence comes from Candidatus Methylomirabilota bacterium, assembly GCA_035490135.1. GTDB lineage: Bacteria > Acidobacteriota > Terriglobia > Acidiferrales > UBA7541 > Acidiferrum. The sequence continues at coordinate 15,714 of DATHGV010000385.1, read as the reverse complement.
TCCCAGGGGCCGAGGGTCTTGTTGCGTGCGCGGTTTCCCTTGCAGAAAAATCATCGGAGCGCAGGTGATACCCAGCCCGCAAAAGCGGTGTAAGAATTTACGGCGGTCCTGGCTAGATGCGATCATCGCGAGCCTCCTTTACTACGATATGCACGCCCGACCAAGCGCCTGCGCGTACGGCTTGGCCGTGGTTCCAATGTTATACTCGCCCTCCTGTAAAGTTTAATGCCCAATACTTTGACTTTCACCCACTGGTCTGAATTCACGCTGCGAAACGGCCTGCACGTGCTCGGCATAATCGCGGTTGCGTTGATACTGAACCGGCTGTTAAGGGTGGTCACGAATCTGGTTATCAAGCGAGCGGCCTCGCAAACACGCGCAGCCCAGGCCCGGGAACAACAAACGCGGACGTTGGCTGGATTGCTATTTAGCGCGGGAACCAAGATCGTTTGGGGCATAGCGCTGCTCACGGCGATGCCGGAGTTTGGGATCAATGTAACGCCGATAGCGACGCTGGCGGGGCTGGCCAGCCTGGCGATAGGTTTTGGTGCGCAGAACTTGGTTCGCGATATCATCACCGGTTTTTACATCGTTCTGGAAGATCAGTACATCGTAGGAGATACGATCCAAGTGGCCGATATTATTGGCCGCGTGGAACATGTGACGCTGCGGCGAACGGTAGTGCGTGACGCGCGAGGCGCGTTGGTCACGATAGCTAATGGAGATATTCGCACGGTCAGCAATCTAAGCCGGGACTGGTCGCAGGCTTTCGTGGATATTTCGCTTTCGCCGGACGCTCCGTTGGAACAAACTTTGCGTTCGCTGGAGTCGGCGGCCGCGGAGTTACGCGCCGACCCGGCATGGTCCAAGACATTAGTAGACGGACCGCGGATATTGGGAGTTCAGAGTTTTGATCGCAACGCGACAACCGTGCGATTGCAAGTGCGCACGCTGCCAAATCACCAGGATGAGATTTCTCGCGAGCTGCGGCGCCGCATTCACGTGGAGCTTCAGCGGCAGGGTATACCGGTTTCGATCGTCCAACGCTTTGAGTTCGCCGGAGCGATGCCAGCTTCGGAGCCAGTAAAGGCCGGCGATCTCACAAATCAGTGAGGAGAATGGTATGAGCCAGATCAGTTATGACGAAGTAAATTTGATGCTGCGACTCTATGACCTGCGGCGCGAGCCGCGATTGCGCCAAGCACGGTCGTGGTTCGTGGAACATTTTCATCCTCAATCTCCCGAGGACATGATGCAGAAATATCCGCAGAGCAGCGAGGAAAACACTTATATCCGCATGGTCATAAGTTACTGGGACATGGTGGCCTCGATTGTGAATCGCGGGTTGATCAATGATGAGCTTTTTTTTGAGAGCAATGGCGAACTGTGGGTGGTGTGGGATCGCATGCGTGCGGTGGTTCCCACATGGCGTTCGGCTTTCAAGAACCCTCACCTGTTTGGGAATATCGAGGACGCTTGCAAGCGGCTGGAAGCGTGGCGCGAGAAGCGATCTCCCGGGTCCACCGCGGCGATGCGGCAAATGATGTCTCAATTGCAGGCAGGGGTAAAAATTAAGGGAGTTTGAAGCCGCGCAGCAAGCAAGCGGGCCAGAGACTTTCGATTAACGCAAAGATTGTTCCGCTTCCTTGGGCACTAGGTGATCAGCGTCCGTGGAACTGTCAGACTTAGTGAAGCTAATGCGATTCCGGCCCGCGGCCTTGGCTGCATACATAGCCGAGTCCACTTCGTGTAAGAGTTCTTCGACGGTTCGTACGCCCCAATTTTGAGTCTGATGCACACCCATACTCATGGTCACCAACAGCGGTCCGATACTGGTTTGTACTTTTGCCCACGCGGCTCAACAACTCCGTTATATTGAGGACATCAGGAGTAGCGACGTTCACTTTATTGCCCCTCGCGAAATACCTTGAGCACAACCCGCCAATGCAGATAAAACAAGGGCATGGGGCCAGCACGATAGGTAGGGCACGCGCGGGCCATGCACGGCTGATATTTAAGTCGAAGAGAAGCAATGACTTGATTGTAAAGTTATGTACATAACCAGTAGTACGGATCCAAATTGACAAGGCCCGGGCCCAATTGGGGACACCGGCTTCAGGGTGGGGTTACGCGGCGGGTTGATTTTCTTTCTGGATCTCGAACGTCAATGGCACGCGTTCGTGCAACAACCTTTCGGTAGCGGCAACGATGACCTCTTCATGGAAGAGTCGTTGAAAAAGCGATTCAGACAAAAGATTACTTATCGCCAGTAGCGTCATGCCTTGATGATGGGCCATCCAGCAGCAGACGAGTTCGGGGGAACGGGTATTGGCGGCGGTGGCCTCTTTAAAATCCGCTGATTCGTAAAATCCATATGGCCCGAGCCATCCTGAGGCTTCCATCTTCCGCAAATTCTTCACCGCCGCGGCGGGATCGACGTTGAGCGCCAGAACGGCGGCGTAGGGTGTTATGACCGTGCGATCTTCTGCTTCCACCTTCAGCGCGAGAGGCGGCACCCCGTAAGCGTGATAGTGATAATGACCGGAATCATTTCTTGCGCTGCAGGCGCCTTCCGAGATTCCCCAGGGAATATTCAGCGGCTCAACGAATTTTCGTTGGCAGATAACGGCTCCGCGCATGCTGTTTTCCAGCAAGGTGGCCGGATAGGTCCTCATCCACAGGGTGGGCATCAGGTATTCAAACATTGTGCCGGTCCAGGACAGCAGAACTTTTCTACCTGAATATTGTGTGTGCCCTCTTCCCAGCCGGAACCAACTGGTTTGTGGAATATCACCTTTGGCAATGGCGATGAATACCGCGCTGCGCGATTCGGAAGCCAACAGGTCGTAACAACTGGCCAGCAACTGCTTTTTGTCTACGTCATAACCCACGGAAAGCAAATTGCGTCCGGAGTCGTAGAGCAGACGGAAATCCATTTGCTTGGCCATTTCTTCGGCATGGCGAGCGAGCGAAAGCAAATCTTCGAGGAGGGTAGTGGCGCGAATGCTGCATTGTTGAACGCCGTGCTGCAAGGCTTTGATTTTTTCGTGCTTGGTGTTGTCTCCCGGATTCAAAACCAGCGATTGTTCAAGCCTGGTGGATAACCTCTGCGCATAGCCAGGTAGCTGCTCGAGATTCAGGCTTGCAATTACTTTAGGGACTACCATGTCGTCGTAATATGTTCTCAAGGAAGAAAATTCCGGGAGCAGCCAGGGAACCAAAGTCTCAAGCTGCTCGCGCGCGTCGAAAAAGCGAGCATTGGCCTCTTGCAGCCACCACGACTTTGAGTTCGTGCCGTTGGGAGTAGCGGATAAAGTCTGCTCGACGATGCTTTGCAGGGACTGCTGCAACCTGGGTAACGCTTCAATCCATCGAGATAAGTCCTCACGGAGAGGCGTTATTTCGCCGCGAAGTTTTTCAATGGCCGCGAGCGATTCTTGCCGGCCCTTGCCGGCAGACAGTTCTTCCACGGCCAGGGCCAGATATTCGCGCAGACTGCGAAATAACGACTCGGAGAGAAGTGGCTGATCAACAGCGGCGTGACAGCCCTGTTTCAAGGACAGCAAGGAACATACGAGATTGCCGCTGTCCACGCTGGAAACAAAAAAAGGCGGCAATGCGGTTGAATCTCTGGTGTCATACCAGTTTAGAAAGTGTCCATCGAACCTGGGCAATTCCTTTGCGTGAGCAAACGTTTTGTTGGCTTCATCAAGGAAGCGTTGCAATGTGATGAATCCCAAATCGTATGCGGCATATTGAGAATTCAGCTGCAGTCCAAGATTGGTTGGAGAAATTCGATGAGCTATCTCGTAATTCTGGCCCTGCACATTATCGGGAATGAGGAATTGGTCTTCCGGAGAAGAAAATGTTCGGAAGTAACACCAGGTTTTCAGGGCGACTTTGCGCAGGAAATTCTCGTCGTCGGCGGTGATTTCGCTGCGGCCAGACGCCAAGGGGCGGTCCAGCCAACGCGCGATGGGCTTGGAAAATAGCCACAAGGCCAGGATTGGCGACGCTGCCAGAAGAGCGTGAGGTCGAAAGACGGCGAGCAATCCGCCAATAACAAGAGTAACGGCAGGAGTCCAATCGAGATATACATCGACGGGCGTTTTTCGTTTGGTCTCCATCTCGGATTGCGCGGCGGTTTCCCATTCCAGGAGATTGCGGCGAGTAATCGTGAGGCGGACCACGGTGCGAAAAATGGCATCCATGGTTACGAGTGTTTGGTGCGCCAGAAAAGTAAAAAAGATGAGGACGTTGACGTTGCCGGCAGTAAAATCCCCAAAAATCTGTTTCACATGCGCGAAGGTGTCACCAGTGTTCTCAAGCCTGAGCAAGGAGAAAATCAATTGCGTATAGCGCGGGATCAATACCAGCGCCACCGTTGCGGCCGTCCAGTAGGAAGCGGGTGCGGGCAGAAAAAACCAGGAGGCCAGCAGCAACACGAAAGTGGCGAACTCGGTAACGCTGCGCCGCAAATTGTCGAGAATCTTCCAGCGCGCAACGAATTTCAAGGGGTTCTTAATGAGGTTGCCCTCCGCGTCCGGAACGCGAGGTAACAACCAGCGAAGAATCTGCCAATCACCGCGAATCCAGCGATGTTTGCGGCGGCTATGGGCGCGGAAGTGCGAAGGATAATCGTCGATGATCTCCACATCCGACAGCAAAGCGGTCCGCGCATATGAGCCCTCGATCAAGTCGTGGCTCAAGATGGCGTTGGACGGAAACCGGTGGCCGAGTACTTTCTGAAAAACGTCGACATCGTAAATTCCTTTTCCGGTGAAACTCCCTTCGCCAAATAAATCCTGGTAAACATCGGAAACCGCGCGGGTGTAGACATCCAAGCCGGTTTGGCCAGAATAGATGTACGCCAGGCGGGAGCGGTTCGCGGAGTGCACGCTGATTCCGACGCGGGGTTGGAACACGCCATAGCCTTGCTGGACGGTATTGGTCGCGGGATTAATTTCCGCGCGATTCAGCGGGTGAGCGGCAGCGCCGACCAGGCGATGAGCGGTGTCGCGTGGCAACTGGGTGTCTGAGTCAAGGGTGATTACATAGCGTACGCTGGCCAGAACGGAAAGATCACCAATCTTCACCGGGAATTTGTCGGTCTCCCCACGCAACAATTCATTAAAGTCGAGTAATTTCCCGCGCTTGCGCTCCCAGCCCATCCAGGTATTTTCGACTTCGTTGAAAACGCGGTGCCGGTGGAAATGATAAAAAGGCTGCACGCCCGTGTCGCTGTACTTTTGATTGAGTTCTTCGATCAAGCGTGAACATAAAGAGACGTGGCGGTCTTTCTCATCAAATCGCTCGCGAGAATCGGGCGGGTCGGTGAGCAAGGCAAAGAACAAATGCGGGTCGCGATTGCCGACATAGCGAATTTCAAGAGTGCGGACCAAGTCGCAGATTTGTTCTTCGTTGATCAACAGCGTGGGGATGGCGACCATGGTGACGCAATCGGCGGGAATGCCTTTGGAGAAATCAAGTTTGGGTAAGGCCTGCGCGGGAATCAGGAAGGTTACGAGCTGATTGATAATTTCCAAAGCCGCTTCGCTTGCGGGGAACAGCAGAAGCAACGTCGCGGCGAGTAAAGGAACGCCAGCGCGAATGCCGCTCACCACAAAAGCCATGATCGCGATGATCAGGACTTCCAGGCTGATGAAGTAAAGCAGTTCCGGAGCGTCCTGAAACGTCTCGGTGACTTGTTTGAACCCGCGAGCGCGATACTCGATTCTTTTTTGCAAGGCCTGGCGTCCGCGATCAACCAGGTAGTAGCCGACATGACCGCGGCGATCACGAGTGACCGGGATGGAGCGAAACTGGGTTCTGGCCTGAGCGGCAAGATCCACGGCGAGCTGCGCGATAGTGAATTCATCGGCCTTCGAGCCGCGAACAAATTCCTGAATGGCAGCGTGATAACTTCCATGGCTATCAAGGTCCATGGATGGATAGGCTTTGGCCGGATCACCGCGGAGGATAGCTTCTGTTTTACTCAGAGCGAGAAAAACGGCTTTGAAATCGTTGTCGCTGAGCTTTCGAACGCTTTCGATTAAAGAAGAAAACTCAGCTGCGTGACGGTCCGCCAGTGGGTCCTGAGCGTTTCGTGCTCCAGTAGCTCGCGAAACCTCCGCGGTTAGCTCGGCGAAGCGCTCGATCAGCACAAGCTGCAGCATCTGTTTAAGCCGCCAAATTTCCGCCACTTCGAAATAAGCGCTCTCCTGCGCAGCTTCCATGAATTCAATGAAGGAGGGTTCGTCGAAAATAAAATGCGAAGCGGTGAGGTAGGCCTTAGCGGCCAAATAGGCTCTGGGAATTTCCTCCGGATGCGCTCCGCCGATGCGAACTTGGGGAAACGTTGCCTTGGAACGTAACGACGAGCGGATATCCAAGGAAGTCGATCTCAACAGGCGTTGGTTGTTGACGACTAGTTGACTTGCTACTGCCGGTACGCCGCGCTCGGCTGCGGTGCTTTTCCTGATGCTCAGCACTGCGCGAGAAGCGGCTTGCCGTCGGCTTTCGAGCGGCGGGCTGAAAGATCTGCGCGCGCTGACGGTCCAATTTTTGGCTTGCGCTCTGGCGACGTCGCATAAAGACGTAACGTCAGCTTGAGGAACACCGCCATGCGTACGACCATCCGCCGGTTCATTCCAGGCTGGCTGAATCGCGGGGGTATCGTCGGTCTCTAACCTTCCGATGGGATCGTCAGTCATCTTTATACAGTCGACTTTACTGCGTGCATCGTATCTACAATTCGTTCGCTAACGGTAGCTGGAGGCCTGCAGCTCAAACATTTCGGCATACCGGCCACCGTGAGCCATGAGTTGCTCGTGCCGACCTTGTTCCGCAATGACACCTCGCTCCAAAACAATAATGCGGTCGGCCATTTTCACCGTAGAAAAACGGTGAGAGATCAGCAGCGCCATTTTACCCTTGGTTAGCTCAGCAAATCGTTCAAAGACTTCGTGCTCGGAACGCGCGTCCAGGGCCGCCGTGGGTTCATCGAGTACGAGGATTTGCGCGTCACGCAAATAAGCTCGTGCGAGAGCTACTTTCTGCCACTCTCCTCCTGATAAATCAACTCCGGTTTCAAAACGCCTGCCTAACATCTGGTCGTAGCCATTAGGCAATTTTTTTATGACCCCTTCGGCGAGGCTTTTTCTTGCGGCCAATTCGACCTTGTCCAAATTCTCGCGCGCGCCAATCTGGCCGACGGCGATGTTTTCCCAGGCGGTCATGTCGTAACGCATGAAATCCTGAAAAATCACGGCGATGTTACTGGCATAGTCGTCCAGATCGTACTCGCGCAGATCGACGCCATCGAGAAGAATCTGACCTGCGGTGGGATCGTAGAGACGGGTGAGGAGCTTGACGATGGTGGTTTTGCCTTCGCCATTCTCGCCAATCAGCGCAATGCGTTCGTCAGGTTTCAGAAATAGATTCAAATTACGAAGAATGGGCCGATCGCTGCCTGGATAAGAGAAGCTTACCTCGCGAAATTCAATACCCTCTTTGATGGTCCGCGGCGTTTTTAGAGCGTTCGGCTTGGAGAACACTGTGGGGCGAACAGCAAAAAATTGGAGCAGGTCAGTCAAGAATAGCGACTGGTCGGCGATGCTGGAGAACGTGGAAAAAATCATCTGAAGGTTTGCGCTCGCTCCGGCGATCGCGCCGGTGAGGAAAACCAGGGTGGCGACGGTCATCTCGCCCCGCACCGTTTCCAAAATGACGTAGGCGTATGCGCCGTAATAACCCACGGTGGTGAGCAGGGAGAGCAGCGAGCTAGCCAACAGACGGCGTTTCGCAAGCGAGACATTCTGGACATAAATGTCGTCTGACAATTTTTGAAACCTGTCGGTAAGGTATTTGCTCAAGCCGAATAGCTTGAGTTCTTTCGCGCTGTCCTTGCTGGCGCCCAGAAATCGCAGGTAATCGATCTGGCGTTTTACAGGTGTCTGACGGAATGCCTGCGCGTATCCCAGAAAGGCAAAGTGACTTTCCCCGAGAAAAGCCGGAATCACACAGGCGATCAACACCACTAAAAGCCATGGCGAAAAGAACAGGATGCTGGCGGCCAACGACACGGTGGTGATGACCTGTTGGACGAGCCGCCCCAACTGTTGAACCATCCCGAGACGATCGGTCGCTTGCACCCTGGCGCGCTCAAGTTTGTCGTGAAACAGCGGGTCTTCGTAGGACGCCAGGTCCAATCGCGAAGCGTGATACATGATGCGCACGCTGATGTGCCGGATGAATTTGTCGGCCAGCAGAGTGTCGCAGTAATCCACGCCGCGGTTCAACATGGACGCAAGGCAAGCCAAGCCAAACTCTAGACCCACCAACCACCAGAAATGGGGCCGCAGCGGAGTGCCGGAGGCTACGTCCACCGCCTTGATTATCAAACGCCCTACAGCTAATAGAGCGAGCGGGGATAGGGCCACGATGGCACGAAGGACTAAACCCCAGGTGACTACCGCAGGACTCGAGTCCCAGATTATTTTCAAGACGGGAGGGATGTTTTTCAGAGACTGGAGGCGCGTGCCCCAAGCCCGATGAAACTTCTGGCCTGTAGGGTCGGCCACGATGGACATGTTTAAGATACCGCCAGAATTTGTGTCGGCAATTGATTACAGCGACGCGGTGAGAGACTTGCCGGGGTGATCATATCAGCAGGGCCGGACAGAGACAATCGCGCCAACTGACTCAATCCTATCCCGTGGCGGGCAGAGTGAGCAATACGGGCAAATCCTTACAGCCCGAGTGAGAATCAGATTCTGGAGCGAGTGGCCAAACCTAAGGTAGCGGCGCAGGCGAAAATCGCGGTGGAGATGATGCAAAAACTGCGAGCTACGGTGGCCATAGCGTGGGTTCCGATTCCGAGGAGAACCGCCGAGAGAAGAGCTGCGAGAAGCGCGATTGCCAAGAAGACTTTCACAGGAAACCTCCTACGTCACGCGACCGGGCATAGCGGCTAAATGCAAGCGGCAGTCCAAAGGTTTATTCATATGTTTCTTATACTTACGGTGCACCTGTACTATGGGGCATAGGAATTCTGGGAGGAAAAAAGTAAATCTTGCATAGTCAACCCCTTAGGAGACTGACTAACCGAGGGAACCTCGCAAAAAACTGGCCCTTGGTACAGGTTCCCAGCTGAGAGAGAGCGAACGAATGATTGCGGGGTTCTAGCGCAGCTTTTTCAGGTCGAAGGTAGCTTTGATGACCTGGCCTTGCGGAGTAACCACCTCCATGGTGGTCAGGTCGGAAGCCACGTCGTTAACGTCATACTCCAGCCACACGTTTTCCCCGGTTAGCACCGCTGGAGCATTGTTGGTAGCCGTCGAATGAATGGGCTGATTGCTGATCCCGCGAGATGGGATGGTCTTGCCGTTCTGCTTTAAGTTGAACTGGAAGTTTTGCCAGAAATTCTCGGGACGCATGGCGCTTTTTTCTGAGCCGGTGGCGGGCGGCGGAGTTGGCGCCTCCTTAGACTCCGCAGTTTTCGGGTAGGCGGAGGGCAGCATCAGGGTCACATTCACCTTCACGGTGTTGCCGTGGGCCTTGTAGTCCTGGATGGCCTGATCCTCGGTATAACGATCAGACGACTTCTGGCGGCATACATCAACGATTTGGGCAAACGGGGTAAGCAGTTCGATCTGAGCGATGTGAACATCGTTTTGCGGTTCGGTAATCTGGGTCAAATAGGGAGCGAGGAAATCGCCCGTTGATTTGTCGTTACGTTGCCCGAAAATGTAAGCCTCATGAATGGCGTGCGCGTCGAGTTGCTTATCGTAGGCGTTGGCCGACGGACTCAGGACGCAAAGAACTGCTGCCATGGCTGCGGGGATTCTTGTGTTCATGAAGCCGCCCGGAACTGCACTCTGCATCTTAGATGGTTTGCAGCGGGCGTCCGATATTTTTTTAATCGCATCGGAGTCATTCCTTCGCAATCGACGAATCGTCGTGCCGGGTTACAGGGAAGACCCTATGTCTTCCTACTGCGATACCGCGTATTCTTTTTTGGCGAATTTCGGACATAGCGAGCAGGTGACCAACGAGGAACCCATGGGCACCTGCTCCTCGTTTTTTTGCAGGTGATTTGCGGCAAGGCCGGCCGCAACATTCAATCACCTGCGATTCACACTTAAACAAAGGCTCCAACTTTATGGGCGACTCGGATTCTATCCCGCCGTTAGGCGCTACTCCTCTTTCTGGGCAAGGCTGGCGGTTTGTTGTCTGGGCGCCGATTGCCAAGAATTTGAGCATTCACATTGCGGGCGACAGCGATCGTGTTGTGCCAATGCAAAAAAGTGATTCAGGGTATTTTGAAACTGCGATTAAGAAATTGGAGCGTGAGGCGCGGTATTTTTACCGTTTCGAGGACGGACGCGAACTCCCGGATCCTGCTTCGCGCTTTCAGCCCGAAGGCGTTCACGGGCCATCACAAGTTATCGATTTAAAAGATTTCACGTGGACGGATGCGTCCTGGCATGGGCTCGAACTGGACCGCAGCGTAATTTATGAACTGCATGTTGGGACCTACACGCAGGAAGGCACGTTTGAAGCGGTGATTCCCCATTTAGCCGGCCTGCGTGACCTGGGGATCACGACGATTGAGTTGATGCCCGTGGCGCAATTTCCTGGTAACCGCAACTGGGGTTATGACGGGGTTCAGCCGTTCGCGGCGCAAAATTCCTACGGTGGTCCGCGTGGTCTTGAAAAATTAGTGGATGCGGCGCATGCCCATGGTTTGGCGGTGGCTTTGGACGTGGTTTACAACCACCTGGGGCCGGAAGGCAACTACTTCAACGCATACGGGCCATACTTCACGGACAAATATCAGACTCCGTGGGGAAAGGCGATCAATTACGACGGGCCGGACAGTGATGCAGTCAGGCATTTCTTCATTGCGAACGCACTGCATTGGCTGGAGGAGTATCACATCGATGCGTTGCGACTCGACGCCGTGCATGGGATTTTTGATTTCGGCGCGTTGCACTTTCTTGCGGAACTGCAACAAGCGGTGAAAGCGTTGGGAGAACGCTTAGGCCGGAAACTTCATTTGATCGCGGAAAGCGATCTCAATGATTCGCGTCTGCTCAAACCGCCCGCGCAAGGTGGATACGATTTGGCTTCGCAATGGAGCGATGATTTTCACCATTCGCTCCATTCCCTGCTCACCGGCGAACGTGCAGGATACTATTCCGACTTCGGCGATGTGCACCATCTAGCTGTCACGATGCGAAATGGCTGGTTTTACGCCGGACAGCATTCTAACTTCAGGCGCCGGAGACATGGTAATTCTCCGGCTGGTCTGGGGCGTTCCAATTTTGTGGTTTGCATCCAGAATCACGATCAGATCGGCAATCGCGCCCGAGGCGAGCGGCTCAGCGAATTAGTTAATTTTGAAGCGTTGAAGCTGGCCGCGGGTGTGACGGTGCTTGCGCCATTCATTCCACTTTTATTTATGGGCGAGGAGTATGGTGAGATAGCGCCGTTTCAATACTTCACGAGCCATGGCGATCAAGCGTTGATTGAAGCGGTACGCAAGGGGCGCCAGGAAGAATTTGCGGCATTCGCGTGGGAAGGAAAAGTACCCGACCCGCAAGATGAAACAACTTTCAGTAATTCAAAACTGGACCATGGCTTAAAAAACAAAGAGCCTCACAAAGCCCTGCTAGCGCTGTACCGGGAGTTATTCGCAATCAGGCGCGAATACTCTTTGGCCGGCTCAGACAGAGTAGAAATTTTTGAGAATGGAAGCGCGATAACCATGCTGGCCAGGGATGGCGGCTCGAAGGTGCTGGCGGCGATTTACGAGTTTGGAAAAGGCGAACATACCGTTGATGATCTGTCTTTGCCTGCAGGCCGTTGGTCTGTGCGCATCAATTCCGCAGATCAAGAGTGGCGCGGACCGGGAAATTCTTTAGCTAAAGAAATAAACGCGGGGGATCCTCTTAGGCTGTCCGCACAGTCGTTCGTAGTGCTCGAACGGTGAATTCAATTACGGGGTAAACATGCGATACGTTTGTGTTCATGGTCATTTTTATCAACCGCCTAGAGAGAATCCTTCACTCGAAGCGATTGAGTTGCAAGATTCTGCTTATCCATATCATGACTGGAACGAGCGTATCACCGCGGAATGTTATGCGCCCAACGCTACGTCGCGCATTTTGGACAACGAACAACGCATCATCAAGCTGGTAAACAACTATGGGATGATGAGTTTTAATTTCGGCCCGACGTTGCTTTCCTGGCTGGAAGACAAAGCGCCGCGAGTATATGCGGCGTTGCAGGAAGCCGACAAACTGAGTTCTCACAAATTCGGAGGGCATGGCTCCGCTGTGGCGCAAGCGTATAACCACATGATTCTGCCGCTGGCGAACCGGCGCGACAAAGTTACCCAGGTTAAGTGGGGGATTGCGGATTTTGAGCATCGCTTCAAACGCCGGCCGGAGGGAATGTGGATGCCGGAGACGGCAGTGGATACCGAGACGTTAGAAGTGCTGGCAGAGAACGGACTTTTGTACACCATCATGGCGCCGCGTCAGGCGAAACGTGTGCGACGCAAAGGCGGACGAAGCTGGAAGGACGTCAGCGGCGACCGCATCGATCCTAGCCGCGCTTATCTCGTTAACTTACCTTCGAAAAAGACCATCAGCGTTTTTTTCTACGACGGGCCTATCTCTCAAGGCGTGGCCTTTGAAGGATTGTTGGATGATGGCAAGCGGTTCGCGGATCGTTTGATCAGCGGGTTTTCGGACGCGCGAGACTGGCCACAGCTTTCGCACATTGCGACGGATGGAGAAAGTTACGGACACCATCATCGCTTCGGCGAAATGGCGTTAACCTACGCGCTGCAACGCATCGAAAACGAAAAGCTCGCGGAGCTCACCAATTACGGGCAATTTCTGGAACGCTATCCGGCGGACCATTTTGTGGAAATTGTGGAGAACAGTTCGTGGAGCTGCATCCATGGAGTGGAGCGCTGGCGTTCGAACTGTGGCTGCAATTCAGGAGGCCACAGCGGCTGGAATCAGGAATGGCGCGCACCCTTGCGAGCGGCGCTGGACTGGTTGCGCGATAGAGTGAATCCGCTGTTTGAAGAGAAAGCTTCGCCGCTGTTGAAGAATCCGTGGGACGCCAGGGATGAGTACATTCACGTAATCCTCAATCGCTCGGACGCTAGTGTAGAAGCATTTTTCAGCAAACACGCGGCTCACCCGTTGACTCCCGAAGAACAAGTTACGGCTTTGAAGCTGTTGGAGATGCAACGACACGCGATGCTGATGTACACCAGCTGCGGATGGTTCTTTGATGAGCTGTCCGGGCTGGAAACCGTGCAGGTGATTCACTATGCGGGGCGTGCGCTGGAATTGGCCAAGGGATTTATAGGCGCCGAAATCGAACCGCAATTTCTGGAGCATTTACGCCAAGCCAAGAGCAACTTGCCGGAACACGGCGATGGGACGCGAATTTACGAGAAGTGGGTGAAGCCCGTCGCGGTAGACATTGAAAAGCTGGCAGGCCATTACGCCATCAGCTCGCTATTTGAAAATTACGGCGAGAAGACCGGTATTTATTGCTATGACGTGGACAGGGAGCAATATTCTCTGGAGGCCGAAGGGAAACTGCGGTTAGCGATGGGCCGGGCGCGCTTCAGCTCTGAAATCACGCGTGAATCCGCGACGATGACTTTCGGTGTATTGCACCTGGGGGATCACAACGTTACCGGGGGCGTCCGTCATTCCGATGGACCGGAAGGCTACGAAGAATTAAAAACGAGGCTGATTGACTGTTTTTCCAAAGCGGATACCGCGGCGGTTATACGCGTACTGGATGAAGAGTTCCATGAACATTCGTACTCGCTCAGTTCGCTGTTCCGCGACGAACAGAGAAAAATTGTGGGCTTGCTTTTGAACGATTCACTTACTTCCGCGGCCGCGGCGTACCGAACTATTTATGAAAATCAGGCGCCTTTGATTCGTTTCTTAAATTCGCTGAACATTCCGGTTCCCGCGGCCTTTAAAGCCGCCGCGGACGTCGCAATTAACAGCCAACTGCGACAATCCTTCGAACGCCCTGATCTGGACGCAGACAACATACAAAGTTATCTGAAGGAAGCTGCCACCAGCCGGGTCCCCTTAGATACGACCACGCTGGAATTCACCATTCGCAGGCGGCTTGAAGAGCTGGCGGCGCGTTTCGCGGAACATCCCGACGATATGGAAAATTTGCAACGCTTTCGAAAACAATTGGAGCTGGCGCAAACTTTGCCGTTTCCCGTGACGCTCTGGGAAGTGCAAAACATTTCTTATGGACCGCTGATGAAAGCTATTGAGCAGCACCGCTTGGGAGCGGAGAATAACGACCCTGAAGCCTCGACCTGGATGAAGGAATTAACCGCCCTCCGCGACGGACTGCGTATTTTGAGCGCTTAACATCATGGTTTCTACCCGCATCCCCCTGGCGACCTATCGGCTGCAGTTCAATAAGAATTTTACGTTTAACGACGCGCTTGGAATTCTCGACTATCTGCGGGAACTTGGCATTACGGAGATTTATGCTTCGCCCATTCTCACCAGCCGCCGGGGTAGCGGTCATGGCTATGACGTAACCAATCCCAATCGGCTTGATCCGGATTTAGGCAGCGAAAAAGATTTTGAAGTTTTCGTCAGCGAGTTGGAAAAACGCGGCATGGGATTGCTGCTGGATATCGTGCCTAACCATATGGCCGCCAGCAGCGAAAATCCCTGGTGGATGGACGTTCTGGAAAATGGCCCGGACTCGGCGTTTTCTTCTTACTTCGATATTGATTGGCATCCTCCTTCGCGAAATCTGGACAACAAGATTCTTTTGCCGATACTTGGACGGCCGTTTGGCGAAGCGCTGGATAGTGGCGAACTGAAACTTAATTTTCACGACGGGCAATTCTCCATTGAATATTTCGAATCGTCATTTCCATTGGCGCCGCGAACCTATCGATCCGTTTTGCAACACCGTATCGGCAGCCTGAAGAACCTGCTGGATGAAAACTCCGCTCCTTACCATGAATATCAAGGTATCGTCGCCGCGCTTTCCGCAATATCGGACCGCGATACCACGCCGATCGAGGCGGCTTCGGACAAACGCGTGCGCTTCGAGTCCATACGCGAACGTTTACGGCAATTGGCGGCAGGCAGCGAAGAAGTTAGGCAATTTATCCGGGAGAATCTTGCCGACTTTAACGGCAAAGAAGGTGATCCCGGTAGTTTCGCGAATCTGCAACGGCTGCTTGGGGAACAATATTACGTCCTCGCATTCTGGCAGAACGTCAACGAAACCATTAATTACCGACGTTTTTTCACCATTACGGATCTGGTGGGTATGCGCGTCGAGGATTCGCTGGTGTTCGACGCCACGCACAGCTTGATTTTGCGGCTCATCTCGCGGGGCGCGGTTTCCGGATTGCGTATAGACCACATCGACGGATTGCGCGATCCGCTGGCATACCTGAAACGACTGCAGGAGCGTGTGGCGGCCGAAGATGGAGCGAAGCCCGGTGGCGAGGCCTACGTGCTGGTGGAAAAAATTCTCGCGCGCAACGAAAACCTGCCGAGCGACTGGCCGGTGGCGGGCACCACCGGGTATGACTATCTAAATTTTGCGAATCGTATTTTGGTTCAGCCAGAGGGCGCAAAAGAGATTGAGCGAATTTACTCCCATTTTATCGGCCGC
>DATHGV010000384.1:0-49356 GCA_035490135.1 Candidatus Methylomirabilota bacterium | reverse complement strand
GTGTCGGTGGCGGCAGGTGTAGTTTTGTTTGAGGCTTTGCGGCAGCGGAGCGCGAAAGCGAAATAGCCTGCGAAGAAAAAGCAGGCGTACTCGGAAGCCCACCGCGACGCGAGGGCTCAAATTATTTGTCGTATTGAATCACGGAAAACACGTCGAGGCCGGGTAGTTTGGCGCGGCCGTTCAGAAATGTTAATTCTACAGCGAAGGCCAAGCCTTCAACTTTACCTCCCAATTGCCGGATAAGTTTGGAAGTGGCTGCGGCGGTGCCGCCGGTGGCCAGCAAATCATCACAGATAATGACGCGATCGCCGGGCTTGATGGCGTCTTCATGAATTTCCAGAGTGTCGGTGCCGTATTCCAACGCGTAGGAGACGCTGGCGCATTTGGCGGGGAGTTTTTTAGGTTTGCGCACGGGAACGAAGCCGGCGTTGAGGCGATAGGCGAGTGCGGGAGCAAAAATAAAACCGCGGGCCTCGATTCCAGCGACGACGTCGATGGTGTGACCATTGTAGTGTTCGCACAAGCGATCGATCAGGATGTGGAAACCGCGCTGGTCTTTCAGCAGGGTAGTCAAGTCGTAGAACAGGATTCCGGGTTTCGGATAGTCGGAAACTTCACGAATAAGCTTTTTTAATTCGTCCATTCAGACGGCTCCTATGTTCACGCTGGTTTAATAGCAAGGCGGTAACGGAGTATTCAATCCCCGCGGCCAATTACAAATACCTGATCGTACCGTGGATCGGGTGAAGCAACTTCTTCACGGACTTCGGTGACGCTGGAAAACCGCGGGCCGCGCTCGAGCAGGGTACGCATTTCGCGAAGTTGCTGCGGGGATCCCATTACAAACACCTCAACGCGGCCGTCGCTGAGGTTTTTTACGTAACCTCCAACCTTTATCTTGGCTGCGGCACGCTGCGTGAAGTAGCGGTATCCAACACCCTGGACGGTGCCGGAGATCAAATACTTTCTGGCTTGTTTTGGCTCGGTCACGAACCAAAAAATTGTAACAGAGAGACGGCAGATGCGAAAAAGTGGAGTGCTGTTATTGAGCGAACTGGCGAGGCGAACGAGGACCGACCGTAAAAGAACAGGAACGAAAAACCGAGGACCCACCCTAAAAATCGAGGGTGGGGTACCCTCGCGAAAGAACAGACTTGACTTCGAATTTATACTATGTTGGTCTAGGCCTTGATTAAAATGTCCTGGACGAACTTTGGGAAGGCAAATGCGAAAACCTGAACAGCGCGATCTTTTTCCCGGGGCCCTGGAGATGATGATTCTACGTACTTTGAAGAGGCAGCCTCGGCATGGTTACGCGCTCGCGAAACATATCAAGCTTGTGTCCAATGATTTGCTGCAGATTGAAGAAGGGTCGCTTTATCCGGCTCTGCAGCGGCTCCTTAAAGCGGAGCTAGTGAAGGCGGAATGGGGTATTTCTTCTACTAACCGGCGAGTGCGGATATACAAGTTGACGGCAGCCGGCGCCAAACATTTGCAACGCGAGATTTCACGATTTGAGCAGATGTTTGAAGGCATTACGCGCGTGCTGGCGGCGATAAAGTCATGAGCTGGCTTGCACAGTTGTTTTCGCGGCGCCGTATATATAACGATCTTTCTGCGGAGATTCAGGAACACCTGGACGAGAGGATCGAGGAGTTGATCGCGGAGGGTATGGCGAAAAAAGATGCTGCGGCTGCGGCACGCCGCGAATTTGGGAATGCGATGCTGATTGCGGAGGACAGCCGGGAAGTGTGGCGGTGGCGATCGCTTGAGAATTTTGCGATCGATGTGCGTTATGGACTGCGCTCGCTGGGGCGCTCCCCCGGCTTTACGATGATTGTGGTTCTGACGCTGGCGCTGGGCATCGGGGCGAATAGCGCGATTTTCAGTGTGATCAACGCGGTGCTGCTGAGGCCATTACCGTTTCCAAACGCGGAGCAGCTTGCCGATCTTTGTGCGCGGAGCACGCTGTTTGATTTCGAGCATCTGGGAGTATCGCTGCCAGACGTTGCCGATATTCGCGCCAGTAGCAGTTCATTTTCCGATTTCTCTCCTTACCGATGGTCTTCGAAGGAGATATCGGGGGGAGGCAAGCCGGAGCAAATCGAGGGGGCGGACGTTTCGGAAAGTTTCTTTCCGGACCTGGGCGTTAAGCCAGTGCTGGGGCGGACATTCCTTTCTTCGGATATGCAACCGGGTGGCCACGCTGTTATTTTGAGCCATGCTTTGTGGCGCGATAGGTTCAGTGGCGATCCAAGTGCGATAGGAAAAACCCTGCGGCTCGATGGTGAGGCGTTTACGGTGATCGGAGTGATGCCGGACCTGTCGAGTACCGACTTCGCGACAGATTCCAAGGTCTGGACGGCGTTTAGTCCTACGCAAGAGCAACTCACGGCTCGGCAGAGTCATAACTTCAACGTTCTGGCGCGCCTGAAGCCGCATACGAATATTGCGCAAGCGCAGAAAGAACTCGACACCATTGCGGCGCGGCTGGCAAGTGCTTACCCGGACACGGACAAGGGATGGAGTTTTCACATCACTCCGTTGAAAAAATATTTGTTGGGGGACGCGCAGAAGCCGTTGCTGGTTCTTTTCTGCTCGGTAGGTTTTGTGTTGCTGATTGCGTGCGCGAATGTCAGTAACTTATTTTTGTCGCGAGGGTGGTCACGCCGACGTGAGTTCGCGATTCGCACAGCGATTGGTGCTACGCGTGGGGCGTTGTTGCGGCAGTTGGCGGTAGAAAGTGTGCTGGTGGCGTTGATGGGCGGGGTCTGCGCGTTTTTCATGGCAGTTTGGACAGTGCGAGGGATTCGAGCGATTCTTCCGCCGGAAATTCCGCGCATGCAGGATATTGGGATCGATAGCGAGGTAGCCTGGTTTACTTTGGGGGCGTCATTACTGGCAGCTTTGCTATCGGGCTTTGTTCCGGCGTTGTTAAGTTCGCGGCAAGACGTGAGCGTAGCGATTAAGGATGGCGGTGCCGCTTCCGGCTCTGGCAGAGGTCACAATTTCCTGCGTCAGATGCTGGTGATCGTGGAAGTGGCGCTGGCGATTGTTTTGCTGATTGGAGCGACGCTAGCAATACAAAATTTTGCGCGGATAGTGCGGATAGATCCGGGGTTTCGACCGGACCATTTGATTACGATGCGGATTGATTTTCCGAAGTTTCGTTTTGTGAAAGTGGAGCAGTCGACTCAGTTTGTAGAGCAGGTTTTGGAAAGTTCGCGCAGGATTGCGGGGGTGGAGGCGGCTTCGGCGGGGTTAGTGTTCCCGTTGGGAGATGCGGTGTCGGAATCGACATTCGATACGAAGGAACCGACTGCGGATACAACATCGAGCCAACGAATGACTCGTATGAACCATATTGAACCGGACTTTTTTCGCACATTTGGGATTCCGTTGGTGGCTGGCCGGGATTTTAACAGCGCGGATCGAAGAGAAAATTCGCCGGTATTTATTGTGAATGAGGCGTTCGCACGCAAGGTCTTCGGTTCGATGGACGTGGTTGGTAAACGACTCTTCGTGGCACGAGACGCAAACCTTCCAGCGTGGGGCCAAATTGTTGGTGTGGTGGGGAATGTACGGGATCTCAATCCCGGAGGAGAAGCGAATCCCGAAATTTATGCACCGTTGGCGCAAACGCGCCAGACTGCGGGAGTATTTCTGGTATTTCGCACCAAGCCGGAGCCCCTGGCGATCGCTGCGGCGATAGAAGATCGGATATGGGCGCTGGATAAAGACCGGCCGGTGACGTCAATAAAGACGATCGAGAGACAGATGGAAGAGAACACTGGGGCGCCCAGATCGCAAAGCGTCTTGTTGGGAATTTTTGGCGGGCTGGGTTTCGCACTGGCGATCGTAGGAGTCTATGGGGTGATGTCGTATGTAGTTTCTCAGCAGACCCGGGAGATTGGTATTCGCATGGCGCTGGGTGCGGATCGTGAGAAGGTGCTCCGCATGGTGATTGTGCACGGACTCAAACTGACGCTGACCGGAGTGGTGATCGGCGTAGTAGTCTCGCTGGCATTGACGCGATTCATGCGTAGCCTACTTCTCGGCGTTAGCGCTACCGATCCCGTGTCGTTTGGCGGGGTGGCTATATTGCTGATTTTGGTCGCGGTGGCGGCATGCTTCATTCCGGCGCAGCGGGCGATGCGGGTGGACCCGATGGTGGCGTTGCGCTATGAATGAGATGATGAAGCGGCGTTCGGGCGCATGGTGCGCATCTAAGCGGGTATGAAATTGTTACGGCAATTTTTTGTTTCTTTATTGGCGGTGGCTGGCTTGTTTGGCGTAGGCGTGAGTGGCTTGCGTGCGCAGGAGAGTTCTCAGGGGCCTATGGAGGCGCCCGCGGAGCACCATGTCAGCCGGATTGGCACGGAGCCTGAGCCGCCGGCGCCGCCTTCGTTGCCGGTGGAAGAAATCGTTCGGCGGTTTTCACAGAAAGAAGATGAATATCTGAAATCGCGCCCGAATTATGGATTTCGCAAAAGTGTGCGCATCCAGGAATTTGGTCCTGATGGCGGTGTGGTTGGGGAATTTTTGCGGGTGACGGAATATCAGAAGTTGTCGGACGGCCGAGTGGCGATGCGCGCCATCGAAAAGCCGCAGTCGACGCTGCAGGGAGTGTATCTCGCTCCAGAGGATTTGGATGCGCTCGATAAAATCCCGACGTATCCGTTGACGAGCAGTCAGTTGGCGAAATACGAACTGAAATTTATCGGGCGGGAGCTCGTTGACGAAGTGGATTGCTATATTTTCCAGGTGAAGCCGAAAACGGTGGAGCGAGCGAAGGCGTATTTCGAAGGTGTGGTTTGGGTAGACGCGCAGTATCTGGAAGTGGTGAAAACATACGGGAAGTGGGTGACCGATCAAGGAGACACACGGGGGATTGCGCAGTTGCCTTTCTCGTTGTTCGAGACTTACCGCGAAAATGTGGATGGGAAATACTGGTTTCCTAATTATTTACGATCGGATGATACGTTGCATACCAAAGAAGGTGACATTCCGGTGCGGCTGGTAATTAAGTGGACGGATTTCAAGCCGGCCGGCGCAGCCCAGAGTACGCCGGCGGCGAGTCCGGCAAGCGGGACGTCGCCAGTAACTTCGCCAGCGTCTTCACCGGGTGCCGCGCCGTCTCCTTCACCACCATCCGCAGATTCCTCTGCATCGCCACCGGCTGCTGAAACGAGCTCCGCCCAGTCTAGAAAATAAGCGTGGAAGCTATGCTCTAAGAGGCTAATTGCTTCAGAGCTGCGGGCAGGTCTGCGATGGAATTGAGAAGCAGGTCCGGCCTTGACGCTCGCAGGCGTTTCTCTGTGGGAAATGGGCCGAGAACTCCGATGACGCGTACGTGCGCGCTTTTGGCCATTTGAACGTCTTCCGGCGAATCACCCACGTAAACGCAGTTAGCGGGTTTCAGGCCGATACATCTGAGGGCGAAATTCAGCGGGCCGGGGTGGGGCTTCTTATGCTCGGTGTCACCGCTGCATACGCGAGCTCGAAAAGATTTGATGAGGCGAAACTCGCCGAGCTGGCGAAGGACGCGGTCGCGGTCTCCGCTGGTCACCAGGCCAAGCTCGTAGTGTCGGCCAACGGCGTTAAGGACCTTACGAGCGCCGGGGATTAAAGTTGGGCGGAACACGGAATAATGCTTGCGCCAGGCAGCGTCCGCGGCACTCCAACGCTGCTCCGGCAGGCCTGCGGCGCGGTAGACGTCGTACCAGTTGGGGGAGTAATGCTTGGCGAGTTCTTCCAGACCCCAGGTAACGCCCATTTCGCGGAACATTGCGATGTACGCGGATGAGTCAGCGTGGAAGGAATCGAGCAAAGTGCCATCCCAGTCGAACAGTACGCCTTTGATTTCGTTTTTCGCTTCTTGTTTCTTGGCTGCGGGCATGAGCCATCAACATCACAGAGGCAGGGATTAAAGTCAAAGTCTCCCTAAGTTGACAAGCGGGCACCACGAATTTTCGGGCCAAAATCCACAGAACTGGAGTTGTGTGTCAAAGAAAAGGAAGGTTAGTCCTGCGATGTTAACTAGGTGCCCAGGAAACGGGAAGGGATGAAATCGTCGCGGTCGAAGGAGACGTCATCAAAATTTGCTGCGATGCCATACCAGCCGGGCACGGCTGCGGGATGAATGCGGCGCACATACGCATTACTGGTCATGACAACGTTGCCGTGGCCCAGAGGGCGGCTTACCAAGACGATTTGCAGCTCGATGGCGGAGTTCATGGGGAGTTGCTTAGGACACAGGAAATAGACGCCGGTGGAGCTGATATCGCGGGTTACCAGGGTGATCGGGAAGTCTTCAACGATCCCGTTGATACTTTGAAGCTTTAGCGGCAGTTGGAGGCTGGCTCGAGGATACTCACGATGCTCCGGGTGGACGCCCACGGCATGAGTGGGCACGCGAACAAAGCGGCGTGGCAACTCAGGACGAAGTAAAGGCTTGCAACAGAGTGCCGGGCCAGTGGTGGAAAGAGGCCGCGGCTGCTTTGACGGTGCCTTGGTGGAAAGTGCGAGATTGGTAGCGCTCATCTCCCCCTCAGGATCTCAGAGACGCTTCTAAGTGCCTGGCCGACCGAACTTAAGTGTGGAGGAAATCCACAGGATAACTCGGGTCGCTAAGATGCCACTTGACGGGCTTGGAGTCAACCAGCAGAAATTTCGCTAGTTGTCTTAAACTGAAACACTTAGTAATGGTACTCGATTTGACGTTCGAAGGCGGATAGAAGAAATTGATCGCCTCGATGTTGAAATATGGCGCCGCGGCCAACCAATATGGTGCTGGACGCCAAGGTGCGACACAGATATTTGTATAGTAGACCGTACGGAATGGCTTCCACCGCCACGGAAATTGAAGGCCCTCTCACACCTCTAAAACCCTCACGCGCGGAACGGGCACGTTGGGTGCCACTGGCTTTCGCGGCTGTTTACATCCTGTGGGGATCAACATACATCGGGATCCGGATTGCGATTGAGAGTTTTCCTCCGCTAGCGATGGCTGCGATTCGACATTCGCTAGTTGGGCTGATCCTCTACCCGATTTTGCGCATCAAGACGGGGATCAGGCCAACGGCTTCGAATTGGTGGACGGCGACGGTGACGGGTGTGTCGCTGCTGTGCGTCAGCAACGGCGGGCTTAGCTGGGCGGAACTGCGAGTGCCATCGGGGATTGCGGCGCTCCTTGTAGCGACGATCTCGCTGTGGCTGGTAATTTTGGACTGGCTTAGGCCAAGAGGCACGCGTCCCGGGCCGCGGGTATTTGTCGGGCTGGTGCTAGGATTCGTGGGGCTGGCGCTGCTGGTTGGTCCGGCAAAGTTGGGAGGGTCGCGACGAATCGATCTGGTGGGCACGGGCGTGCTGCTGACGGGGTCTTTTGTTTGGGCTTGCGCGTCGTTGTATTCAAAACAACGGACTATGCCGGAATCGCCGCTGCTGGTGGTGGCAATGCAAAGCCTGGCGGGTGGGGCGGCGCTGTGGGTGGCCGCAATAGTTTCGGGGGAAGTTCGTGCGCTGCATTTCGCGGCGATTTCGGGTCGGTCGTGGATGGCGCTTATTTACCTGATCGTGTTTGGGTCGGGGATTGGGTTCACGGCTTACTTGTACATTCTTAAAAATAGTACGGCGTCGAAAGTGGCGACGTATGCGTTTGTTAATCCGGTGGTAGCGCTTTTTCTGGGCTGGATGTTAGCCGGGGAAACGATCACGGCGCGGACGGCGATTGCGGCGGCCGTGATACTGACGGCGGTGGTGCTGGTAATTAGCGCGCCGCGCGCTGATGCGGCTGAAGGCGGAGATCACTGAGCGGGAATTGGTGGCAGGCTAGTCCGTGGTGGCGCTATCTGAAGTGTTCGAGATAATAGAGCGCGCCAAAGGCCAGAACTAAGGCGGCGGCAGGAAATGCTAATGGGCGGACGCTCCGCAAGGGCTGCTTCCAATCCGCGGTGACTAGAAAAACCAAGATTGAGAATGCCACCGCCACAATTGACAGCTGAAAGATATGTGCTGCCGCGCCCTCATCCGGTTCCGGAGGCTGGGGCGGGTGAGTATAGCCGCTAAGAACGGTAAGCAACGCCAAAACAGACAGGACGATTATGACTTTGGCGCTGAGGCGGTTGATTTGCTGCGCGGACATGCGGTTAGTTCCTTCCTAGTTGGCCGGCGATCTTAATAGAAAGTACTTTGCACTGTAAAGCTATGTGCGTGTACCGTCAAGCGGAAAATCACAGCCAATTTACTTTGGTGCGCGTTAGCGGATAGCTTTGTTTTTTGGGGTGAGTTAGTTTTGACGAGTGCAATATGAATAATGCGGCGGCACAAGCGGGATCGAAAATAACGGCGAACGCGGCGGAGCGGTATTGGCGGGCGACGTTGGCGCGTGATTCGCGAGCGGATGGCACGTTCATTCTGGGCGTGCTTTCGACCAGGATTTATTGCCGGCCATCTTGCCCGGCGCGACGGCCGTTGCGGCGTAACGTGGTTTTCTTTGGCAGCGGGGAGGAAGCGGAGAAGCAAGGGTTTCGTCCGTGTTTGCGCTGCAAGCCTAACGAGAAATCGGGGGCGCTGCTGTTGGTGGAGCGCGCGGCGCGAGAATTAGCGAGTGGCGAGGAAGACATTTTGCGCATTGCTACACTGGCGGGAAAACTGGGCGTTACGCCGTCGGCGTTGCGACGCGCTTTTCAGCAAGTTACCGGGCTGGCGCCGCGGGATCTGGCGGATGCGCTGCGGTTGAATCGGTTCAAGAGTTTGTTACGGGCTGGAAAAAATATTACGGAAGCGTTGTATGAAACGGGTTACGGCTCTTCGAGCCGGGTTTATGAGCGCAGCGATGCGCAGCTGGGGATGACGCCGGCGGCTTATCAAAAAGGAGGAAAGGGCATGAAGCTGGAATATACCATTGCGAAATCACCGATGGGAAGAGTTCTGGTGGCGGCTACGGAGAAGGGTGTTTCGGCGGTTTATTTAGGCGAGGCGGAAAACAAATTAATTAGCGAACTGCGGGAAGAATATCCGCACGCGGAGATCGCTCCGGCGAAGGAATCGTACCAGCGATGGGTGGGCGAGATTGTGCGACAGATCGAGGGCAAGCCGTCGAGTCTGGAGCTGCCACTGGATGTGCAGGGGACGGCGTTTCAGCGGCGAGTGTGGCAGGAGTTGCAGCGAATTCCGCGCGGAACGACGCGCACATATACGCAGGTGGCGCAAGCACTGGGGCAGCCTAAGGCGGTGCGCGCGGTGGCCAGGGCGTGTGCGACCAATCCGGTTTCGATTGTGGTGCCGTGTCACCGGGTCATTCGCGGAGATGGAAATCTTGCGGGTTATCGATGGGGACTTTCGCGTAAAGAGCAGCTCCTGAGCGCAGAGCGCGGGGGCGGGAAAAAAGCGCAGGACAATTCGCGGTGATGGGTGAAGATGCTGCGTGAAAATCACGCGAGACCAGGTTAATTGCCAGAGGTTAATGCTACGGAGTTGATGTTACGAGCGGGGTTTGGTGCGGGTGACGCCTTTGGGCCAATCCTGTTTGAATTGGTTATCGCCGATCTTGAGATTTTTCATTACGTTGGTGTAGTGGAAAATCAGATAGTCCTCGGAACCGGACTCAAAAAACTTTTGCTGTATGGGTAGCCAGGAAGCTTCGTCGATCCACATCTGGATTTTGGCGATTTGCTTGCGCATCTGGTCGGATTTTGGGGTGAGCTCGATCTGTACGGTTTTCTTATTGTCCAGCTCGGTCTCGCCCATCACGCTGACTTCATAACTTTTCCTCACGTTGTCGCTTTTGGTGCCAAAACCCAACAAGACATATTGATCGACCAGGTCGCGATTTTTGCCCAGGTCATATTCCTCGACGCGATTGATCTTGGGGGTGAAGACAAACAGAGAATCGCCAGTGCGAAGGATGGTGCGACGATCGGGCTGAAAGAACTCGATGCGCATTTTTTCATCGCGACGGACCAGGAGTTTGCCGGTTTCCGTGGAAGTGTCTTTGACTACGTCGGTGTATTTGATGTGCTCGATGTCGGCAGTCAGGCTATGAAAATCCCGGGCGGATTTATCCATCATGGCCAGCACACTGTCGGTGGTCCATTGCTTTTCCTGGGGGGGAGAAGCTGAAGTCACAGAAGCGGCGGCAAAAATCAGACTGAGAAACAGGAAAAGCCGAGAAAAACGTGTCAATCGAGGCCCCTATGTGGCGGACGCTAACCCTTAATGTTTTGCGAATCCTAGCATAACAAAGAGACGTGCAGAGAGGGTGCGGCGTTTCAATAGGTGCGGCCACGACTGGCAACGAGGTTAAGCGCTCGTTGCGGTTATTTCGGAGACGTGGGAGCCAGGGGGCACCGTTCGGATCCTTTTTTGCGCAACCTGGCGGTTGCATAATAGAGCGGGCGTCTGCTCCTGTACAACTGGAGGTTGCACAGGAGCACTGATCGAATCGAGAAAAAAGGTTCTGCTGCATGCCCCGCTAAAAAGAGTGTGGACGGCGCTGTCTGATTCCACGGGGTTAGGGACCTGCTTCGGGATGAAGTTCACAGGCCCGTTCGCGCCAGGCGCGCTGATGCGCGGGCTAATCGTGCCCACGAAGGTAAATGAGGATGTGGCCAAGGCCCAGCAGGAATACGCGGGCATGCCGGTGGAGATCACCATGGAAAAGATGGAGCCGGAGCGGTGGTTTTCGTTTCGGTGGCATCGGTATGCAATTGAGAAAGGGGTAGATTACTCGGCGGAACCGACCACGCTGATTGAATTTGTTATAGAGGAAATAAAAGATGGAGTGATGTTGACAGTCACGGAGTCGGGATTTGATCAGATTCCGGTTACGCGGCGGGTGAAGGCGTTCACGGCGAATGAACAAGGGTGGGGCATGGTGGTGAAGCTAATCGAGGAATACCTTGTCCGCGCGAAATAAGTACAGAACGGGGGAACAACCTAGAGAATTGGCGCCGATCTTCGCGGCCCTGGGTGATGAAACGCGCCTGCTGTTGATTTCACGGCTATGTAATGACGGGCCGATGTCCATCACGCGGCTGCCATATGGCACAAACGTAACGCGCCAAGCGATCACCAAACATTTGGAAGTAATGCGGAAGGCCGGGTTGGTGCGGAATACAAGGCGGGGCCGAGAAAGAATCTGGCAATTGGAGCGGCGGCGGCTTAAAGAGGCGCGGCACTGTTTGGAACTTATTTCGAAACAGTGGGAGGACGCGCTGGGGCGGCTCAAGAAATTCGTCGAGGAGTGAGGTTAGCGGCGGATTTCGACGTGATAGGCGATGGCGGTGCCTTGCTCGTCGCGTTCGGGTTCGATTTTCAGGATGGAAAAATTACCTTTGTGCAGGTCGGCTAAGGCTTCTTTTAAGGCGTTGTGCAGGTCATTTTGCAAGGCAAGCTTGGTGGGCGGGGCGAGAACGCGGGTGTCTACGCGATAGGTCTGGCGATTGCCGTCCTGGGAGAGGAGCAACACCTGGCCCGGCGCCGCGGGAACGCCGCTGGCGGGTTGGTCATGGAACCAATGACGGGGCGTGAGCAGGGCGAAGATCAGAATGACCGCGACCGCGATGTCGTATTGCCAGGTGCCGCGTTCATACGACCAGAAAAATGTGCGGGAAAGAATTTGACCGAGGCTGGGCATACTAATCCGCTGGAATGCCGTCGACGATGACGCCATCACGCATGTGCACCACGCGATCGAAATAGACGACGGCTTCGGGGTTGTGGGTGATCATAACGATGGTCTGGCCCAGTTCTTTGTTGAGCTGGCGAAGCATCTGTAACACGATTTCGGAATTCTTGGAATCGAGATTGCCGGTGGGCTCATCGGCGAGAAGAATTTTCGGTTCGTTGATTAAGGCGCGGGCGATGGCGACGCGTTGTTGTTCGCCTCCGGATAATTCCGATGGGCGGTGTTGCAAGCGGCCGGCGAGGCCCAACATTTTGGTGACTACGTCGAAGCGGTGGGGATCGAAGCCATTTCCGTGAATGAATTGTGCGATAGCGATGTTGCCCTTGGCGGTGAGAGTAGGAAGCAGATTGAAACGCTGGAAGACGAAGCCGATTTTGTGGCGGCGGAGCCTGGTGCGCTCGGCGTCGCTCATGGTGGTCAGTTCGTTGCCGTCGACGAGGACGGTGCCTTTGGAAGCTTGAGCCATGCCGCCGATTACGTAGAGCAAGGAAGATTTGCCGCAGCCGGAGGGTCCCATGACGGCAACAGACTCGCCGGGTAGTACTTCGAAATTGACGCCACGCAAGGCGGGGACTTCCACTTTGCCCGCACGATAGAGCTTCCACAGATTTTCTGTTTTAAGTATCGGTTCCAATAGCGTTTCTTGAAATACAGGTGTGTGGCAGGTTTGTATTGTAACTGCGATTGGCACGGCTGCCTAGTTGTGTGCGCGATAGTTTCGACGGTTCAAAACCTCAAAATCAACTACTCGGAAAAGCCCCACCCGCCACGGCGGGTAAACCCTACAAAGCGAGAGTGCCACACCTTCCTCCTATTTGGGGGCTAGTCGTAGGAGAGGGCTTCGACGGGGTCTTTGCGGCTGGCTAGCCAGGCGGGGTAGCTCGCGCCGAGGACGGCACCAGCCAGCGCGATGCCGGCGGCGCGTAAGATCCAGCCTGGGGTGATGAGGATGGAGAGGGTGGGGAATCCGGCGATAAAGGCGGCGCGCACCAGATAAGCGAGACCGACTCCCGCGGCGATACCGATGATGCAGAGGGCGGTGGATTCGCTGATGAGGGAACGAATGATGAAAGAGCGGTCGGCGCCGAGGGATTTCAAAACGCCGATGTCGCGGGTGCGTTCGATGACAGTAGTGTACATGGTGAGAAAAATGACCAGCAGGCCGATGGCGACCGCCAGGCCAATCATGGCGTGAATGAAAGTCTGGAGGCCGGGGATATTGGTGGCGGTCATTAGGGAAAGAAAGTCTTTGAGCGGGCGGATGGTATAGCCGCCGGGCAGGGCGTGACGAAGCTCTTGCATCACGTCCTCGGTGTGTTCGGGGCGAGTGCAGCGCAGGAGAAAAATGGAGGCTTTGTCGCGTGCTCCGACGAGGTCTTGCAATGTAGCTAGCGGGACGAAGAGGCGCGCGCCTTTGCCATGCTCGATGATGCCGGCTATGTGCCAGTTGTGGTTGAGAAGATTGTACGTGTCGCCTACTTTGATTTTCTTCGCTTTGGCGGCCCAATCGTCGACCAGTAGATCGTCGGGGCCTTCCATATCGTGACCTTCAATGAAGACAAAGCCTCCGGAGACGGCGCGAAAGCTTTCGGGATCGATGCCATAAACGACCTCCACTCCACCGGTGGAATTAAATTGCAACAAAGCGGGGGCTACAGATTGAACATATTTTTGCTTCTTCAGCACGGCGGCGATTTTAATGGGCATGGGGGCGCCGCTGAAGCCGAGGAAAACGGAAGCGGCGGGCGGTTGAACCATGATGTCCGCGCCGATGCCTTCGATGCGCTTGGCGGTTTCGCTGAGGAGGCCGGAGGTGAGGCCGACGATGAGCACGACGAGAGCGACTTCGACGGCCACAGCCATGACCCCGATGAAAGTGCGCATGGGGCGGTGTAGAAGGTTACGGGCTATGAGCTCGCCCATCATTGTTTCGCACCCTGGGGCCGGGCGCCTTGATTGGGCTGCTTTTCTTCGGAGGGTTCGCCGACGCGAATTAAATCGGAACTTGGAGGCTGTTCGAGCTTGAAGCGGTCAAGGGGGATGTCATCGTTCAAAGTGATTTTGGCGATCTGCAAATCGAGGCGGTAATCGTCGTGGGGGCGCTCGATACGGATGGAGCGGGGGAATTGTGGATTGGGGTTTGAAGCGGTACCGGGTGCGCCAGGCGCGGGTTTGGCTGCGTCTACTGATTGCCAATTGGAGAAGTGGGTATCGGAAAGCAAGAAGCCGCGCGGGCCAAAACTCTGGAGGCGTGCTACTTCGAGGTTGGAGCGATCAAACCAGATTTTGCGTAGGATTTCGGTTTGGTAGCCGCCACGGAGAACGGTGAGCACGTAATAGCGAGCAGCTTCGTCGTTGAACTCCTCGAATAAGACGGTTTCCTGCTTACGGATTTCTGGCCAGAGTAGAGCGTCGAGCAAATGTTGCGGGCGAAGATTTTCGATGGGTTTGTTGCCGGCGCGCTCGAGAGCTACGGGGCCGATGAGGAATTTATTTTTGGAGGGGATGGAGACGCGAAATTCCTGGCTGTCGCTGGCCATGTCGAAAACGGTGGTGCCAATTACGGGAGCCTGACCAATCACGCGAATATTGGCGGGGCGCTCGGCGAGAAGGAAGGCTTTTACTTCGTGATATTCCTCGATGATGCCGCTGTACTTGGAGCCTGCGGTGGGTTTCAGCTCGACGGTGGCGTTGAGGCTATGGATTGAGGCGGCGGTGGAGTTGAATTTTTCCAGTAATTCTTCCCGGGTGGCGTCTTTGACGACGGGTTTCTCGGCGGGGGGAGTATTTTTAACGACGCTTACCTGGCCACCGCAACCGGCAAAGATTAGAGCGAGCGTTGCCAATGAAACGCGGAGCAGATTGCGTCGCGTCGTTGGGGTGGGTTGAGGTTTTGCTGGCACGAGATTTAGTTGGGTCGTGCGATGTGCACGTCAAAAGGCTGAAGAGCAGGGCGCACACGGCGGATCACTTCACTGGGCCACAATTTTTCGCTGAGTAGAGTGATCCAGCCGTCTTCCAGTTCACAGACGGCGCAAAAAGTGTAGCGCGTATAGGCGGATTGATAGGCGTCGAGTCCACGTTTGGAGAGTTCGCCCTCGACGGCGGGATCGGGCGTCTCAGCGGAGGTGCCGACGCGCATGCCGAAGGTTTCCGCTTCGAAGCGGGTGAATAAGTCGAGCAGCTGCTCCTGGGTGGGCTTGGGAATTACGAGGCAGCGCTCGGCGGCATCGCGAAAGGGAATTTCGTGGGTACTGCAGAAGTCGCGGACACGGTCGAGGTGGCTAAAAAAATCGAGGACGTAAAATTCGTCTCCCGCAAGAACCGGGAAGGCTGCGGACCAAATTTGGGCGGCTTTACTGCCTCTGACGGGCTCGCGACTTTCCGTTTCGAGTAGTTCGAGACCGACGGCTTTTACGTCGGAGCCGAGATTTAATACTTCCACGTCTAGAGAAAAAGGTGGCAGATCGAGAGCGCCGCTGCCCAGAGCGTTGCCCGGGGAGCTCATTCTTCGAGTCCTGCGCGAGGAAATTTGGTTCGAAATTCCACGGATTGTTTTCGCAGATCGAGCCAATCGAAGAAGGCGTCAGGGTTTTCCAGCCAGATGCGGAACCAATCGGCGATTTCTTCTTTTTCGGCGCGCTTGGGAGCTTCGACTTTTTGATTGCGCGAGATCATCTTAGCGCGACGCTTGCCGAGACGGGCGACATTTAACACACGCTCGACGGCGGCGTGTTCGCCTTGGGAACGAAATTTGCGCATCAGTTCATCCAAGCGCATGACGCTGACTTCGGCGTCTTCCAATGTCTTGAAATGGAGCAGGTCCTCAAACTCTTCTTCATACTGGTCTTCGGCTTCTTCCTGCAGGGTGAGCTCCAGTTTCAGGCCAGCGGCTTCCAGAACATCAGCGATGTATTCGCTTCCGGTCTTCCCTGCCTCGCCATGTTCGGCGATCAAGCGACGGCGCAACTGATCAATTTCCGCGGGCGTCCATCTTTGCACGCCGATTTGGCGGGCAGCTTGCAGAATGAGCGATTTTTTTGTGTTGGACGATTCGTTCATCGATTCGAAGCCTGGTCCGCGGCCAGAAGCCGACGGTACTTAATCACATTATTATTGTGCTCCGCTAGCGTGGCGCTGAAGAAATGACCACCCTGAGTGTTGGCCACGAAATACAAATAGTTCGTGTGCGCGGGCTGGTAGGCGGCGCGTAGAGAGGCTTCCCCCGGATTACCGATGGGGCCGGGGGGCAAGCCGGTATGGGTGTAGGAATTGTAGGGCGAATCGATATGTAGATCAGTGATGCTGAGTGTGCCGTTGTACCGACCCTGCTGCTCGAGTGCGTAGATCACGGTGGGATCGCACTGCAAGAGCATGTTCTTGTGCAGGCGATTCTCGAATACACCGGCGACCAGAGGGCGTTCTTCGGCCTTGGGCGTTTCGCGTTCGACTAGTGAAGCCAGTGTGACGACGGCAGCGACTGGGCGTGGGCTCGGTGGGCTGGGCGGCGGGTTATTCACTGCGGTTGAAGAATTTGTGGGAGTCGCTTCCGTAAATGCGCCGGAACTGGTCATTTTGTTGCCGGCCGAAGCGGCAGAGGTGACGGCAGTCCATTGCTCTCTAAATTTTCTGACCATGTCGGCGGTGAGGGCGGTAGCGGAAGGATGACGCGATAGATGATAGGTGGCAGGGAAGAGAAAGCCTTCCAGAGTTTCTGCGTGAGGAGCGATGTCGTGAATCAGAGTTGGATCTTTCGCCGCGCGTAGGAAGTCGGTGGCGGGCATGAAGTTTCCGGCTTCGAGGTCGCGGGCGATATCGAACATGGTTTCGCCCTCGCGTACAGTGAAAGGTTGTTCGAATATCTGGCCATTAGCGAGCTTCCAAAAAACGTCGTGAGCGGAAGTGGCGTGATCGAAGAAATATTCGCCGGCTTGCGGAGAACGATGCGAATGGCGACGGGCGTAAAGTTCAAAGGCGACGGAACTGCGGACGACACCTTTTCGCTCCAGAAGGCGCGCGACGCTGCGACTGGATGAACCGTGAGGGATTTCTACGAAGACTCCCTCGGGGCCAAAACCCTGGTAGGGCTGATTAATGGAATACCAGAGCCATGCGGCGGCGGCCGCAGCGATCAGCAGAATAAAAAGTAACAACTTGCCCACAGATCAAACTCCGCAATGGAGCGCTGGTTCGCGCTCGTAAATTAGATGCTTTACACAACCGAGAATGCTACCGCTGCAAATATTCCTTCAACATAACCGCGGCGGCCAGAGCGTCAACGGTCATTTTGCCTTCCGTTTTGGGCTTTCGCTTAGGTCTGTCCACATCTTTACCGGATGACATGCGAACGGGAGGATTTATGGTTCTGCCGCCTTGCTCTTCAAGCAGACGCTGGGCTTCCCAACTGGTGAGACGTTCATCGAGCATTTCGACGGGCACACCGATTTGTTTGCGGACGCGCTCAGCAAAACGGGAAGCTTCTTCGGCCATTTCGCCGTGAGAGCCGTCGAGACGCAAAGGCAGGCCCACGATGATCTGGGTTACGCCTTGCTCACGGGCGAGCTCGCGGAGGCGGCGCATATCTTCGTTGCGATTGATGCGTTTCAAAGTGGCCAGCGGCTTGGCGAGGCGCGCTTCGGCGTCAGCGATGGCCAGACCAATTCTTGCGCGGCCATAATCGAGCGCCAGAATGGTAGCGGGTTGATTTTTGGGAGTGAGCAACTGCGTCACCTTCTTAGTATACCGGGTGGCGTTGGATCTAAGAACACATCAGCGGCGGCGGAGTTACTTCATTTACAAAATCGACACACGCGGGTTCGGCGTCTGGTCACCGACCGACAGCGCGAAAACGCGGAAGGAAACGACTTTCTCGCGACGAATTATGGTTGGCGGCCGCGTGTGCCTTGTTGCCAGTCGTGCCAGAAACCCATGGATTTCATTTGCTGATCGAGGCCCGATTCTTTCATGAGCGTTTCGAGTTCGGCGCGGGACAGACGCTTGCCCAGGGGAGCGGGGCGATCGGCGAGTCCCCAGGCGGTGAGCGCGGCGATGGCGGTGTTCAGCTTTAGCTCGCGAATATCGACCTTGTCGAGGGTGTCGGAGGCGGCGTGGTAATTGGGTAGGTAGTTGGCTTCATCCTGATTGGCTACGAGTGTGGGGAGGCCTTCGATCAGGAAGTCGAAATGGTCGGTGCCGGTTTGGGCGTCGGTGGTGTGGTGATTCACGTCCCAGGAATCGAGTGGTTTGAGGACTTCGCGGACAGCCGGGGCGATGTCCGAGCGGCCGCCGAGGGAATAACCGGTTACGCGGCCGATGCCGGAGTCGAAAGTAATTACGCCGCGAATTTTGTCGAGCTCGGCGCGATGGGTTTTTACATAGGCCCAGGAACCGAGCAGGCCTTGCTCTTCGCCGCTGAATAGAATGAAGCGAATGGTTCGCCGCGGACGCAAACCGGTGGCTTTCAGGGCGCGGGCAGCTTCGATGACCAGTGCGGCATTGCAGCCGTTGTCGAGAGCGCCGGTGCCGAGGTCCCAGGAGTCGAGATGTGCGCCGAGAATTATGCTTTCGTCAGACTTTTCGTAGCCGGGAATTTCGGCGACGACGTTCTCCTGGTCGACTGGCGGGCCGATTTTGTTGGGCATAGAAAAACGCGCACGAATTTTTCCGGGGTAGGCGAGGACGGTGCGTGAAAGACGGAGAGCATCTTCGCGCGCGACGATTGCTTGAGGGATTTTCTCGAGTTGGCCGTCGCTAATGTTGGTGTGGCGATAGAGAAGGAGGCGTTCGCGGGCGCCTTCCCAGAGGATTGCGGCGGCGCCGGCTTTGATGGCCCGTTCGATGATGTCTGGTGGGCGAAAATATTCGTTGAATAGATCGGCCCAGGTGGTGCCTAGATCGGTGTGCACCAGGAGGATAGCGCCTTCGAGCTGGGCGCCGGCTGCGGTGAAGTCTTGCGGCGTGCCGTAGGCGATGTCTACGACGTTTGCTTCGATGCCGCCTGGGCCACCTGGGCGGGCGGGCGGCGTGGGGGGCGACCATCCTAGACTTACGGTGCGAAGAGGGAATTTTATTTCGCCGAGCAGTTCGAGGCGCGTGTCGCCTTCGCTCCAGGTTAGGGGGAGTTGGTATTTTTCTGTGTGGACATCGACGCCGGCGGCGTAGAAGGCGCTGGTGGCCCATTGCACAGCGCGCTCCATGGCGGGCGAGCCGGTGACACGGCCTCCGATTTCGTCGGTGAGGCGGCGAAGATTTTCTTGCATGGGCGAAGCGCCGAGGATGAGGGGCAAGATTTTTGTCGCGATTGCGGCGCAGGAGGAGGAGGTGTCGGTGGTACACGCGGCTGTGGAAGGCGAAGGTTGAGCGCGATGGAGAGGGTCGTTTTCGGTTGTGGAGTTGGGCTGTGGGATTTGGGCGTGGGTGTGGGATGCGAGAGTGATGGTACAGAGAATAATTAACAGAGCGGTCCGGCGGCGCATTGGGGAACCTTTTATTGGATGTGAACTAAAATTTGATTGCGGCGAATTATACCGAAAGAGTGAGGAGCGAGGGTAATGAGCTAAATACCGCAGGGGAAATCAGAATTCTAAGTGTTAGTCATTTTGCGGGAATCGATAATTGGAAAAACTCGGGACACACCAAGACCCACCCTTCAAATCGAGGTGGGGCACCCTACGGGTTCTATGAGGTGGGGTTAGTTTTTGGGGGCGAGGAGGGGATTGAGGATGCAGTCAGCGATGCGGGCGACGCTCACCATTTCGGCTACATCGTGGACCCGGACGATGTGTGCGCCGTGCAGAATGCTGGCGGTGACGGTGGCGGCGGTGCCCCAGATTTTTATTTCTGCTGGGATTCCGGCGGGATGCGGCGAGGAGATGGCGGACTTGCTGTCTTGGGCGAGGGTTTTGCTGATGAAACCTTTGCGTGAAGTGCCGACGAGTAGCGGGAATCCGAGTTTTGCCAGTTGTGGGAGTTCGGCGAGCAATTCGTAGTTCTGGGCGTAACTTTTTCCGAAGCCGATGCCGGGATCGAGCACGATTTGGGAATTGGCGACGCCGGCTTTGCGGGCGGTGGAGAGGGAGGCGCGCAAGCTGTGGGATACATCTTTCAACGCGTCGCGGGCGAAAGATTTCTGCTGCATGGTTTGCGGTTCTCCACGCATGTGCATGAGGATCAGGGGAACGCGGGCGCGGGCGGAAATTTCGGCGACGCGGGCATCATGGTTCAGGCCGCTCACGTCGTTAATCAGTTCCGCGCCGATTTCGATGGCCTTGGCGGCAATTTCGCTTTTGCGTGTGTCGATTGAGATGGGAATTTTTAAGCGCGTGCGTAATGCCGCTAAGACGGGTGCGAGGCGGCTCCATTCTTCCTCGGCGTTGATACCGAGGGAGCCGGGGCGCGTGGATTCGGCGCCGATGTCGATCAAGTCCGCGCCATCGCGCTCCATTTGCAGAGCGTGTTGCACCGCTTTTTCCTGGGAGAAAAAGTTTCCTCCGTCTGAAAAACTGTCGGGCGTTACGTTCAAGACTCCCATTACGAGCGTGCGCGGACCGAGAATGAGGGTACGCGAGGGGAGTTTCAGGCGAAATTTACGACGCGGAATCATTTAGCTGGCAGTGTAATGCAAAGGCAGTTGATGGCGCTCAGATGAGTGCGAGACACGCGTAACTATTGTGAGGGTAAGTGGGCTTGGCTTGGGCGGAGGATCGAACAGAGATTCCTTCACTGCGCAGGCCGACTCGTTCGCGGACGAGCGAGGGGAAACGGCGTCGGCGGGCTAATCCAAATCGATGTCGCGAAGCGGCTTTCCTGCGGGGGCGTCCTTGGCTTTCTTCATGGCTTCTTCGAATTTTTTGGCGAGGATGTCTTCCTTGTTGTGTTCGAGGTTCCAAGAGTCACGGAATTTATCTTCGCGATTGCGTTGTTGCTCATTCAAAATGCCGGCGGCGTCGGTGAGGTCGACGTTTGGACCGGTTTTAGGGGGCGCTTCGTGAGAAAGTACCGCGCCGAAAACGGAGTCGACCACTAGTTTCGAGTGGCAGCATGGGCAAGTAACGTTCAAGTTGTCTACATTTTGCTTGGCCATGGAGAGTATTCTACGCCTTTCTGATGGGGAATTAGAAACAGCGATGACGGCGCGGGGGAAGATCAGAACAGCTGGCCCGATAATTCTGCCAGTTTTGAGTAACAAACGCAGGTTGGTGAACAATCATTTCCGTCCCGTGTCTATGCGGTATTTTCTAGTCGTGCACAGGCTCGATGGCGGGAATTGACCTGTTTGGCGTGTACCGCAAAAATGAAAGCATGGCTGAGCCGGCAATTGATATTGAAAATCTGACCAAGGATTACCCGCACGGCTTTCTTCAGCTGAGGAAGAGGCGCTCGCTGGAAAGCCTGACCATGCAGGTTCAGGTGGGTGAAGTTTTTGGTTTTTTGGGGCCGAATGGCGCGGGTAAGTCGACTACGATCAAATTGTTGATGCGGTTGATTTTTCCCACGGCGGGATCGGCGCGGATTCTGGGAAAACCGATCAGTGATATTGAAATGCACCGGGATATTGGGTACCTGCCTGAGCAACCGTACTTTTACGATTATTTAACCGCGGCGGAAGTGCTGGATTATTTTGCGCGCTTCCATGATTTTGCCGCGGCAGAAAGACGCGAGCGTGTGCAGCGCATGCTCAAGAAAGTGGGGCTGGAGTCGGCCGGACGGATTCAGCTGCGAAAATATTCGAAGGGGATGTTGCAGCGCGTGGGATTGGCGCAGGCGATTTTGCATGATCCGGCGGTGGTGGTGCTGGATGAGCCGATGTCCGGGCTGGACCCGGTGGGACGACGGGAAGTGCGCGACATTATTCTGGAATTAAAAAAACAGGGGAAGACGGTTTTATTTTCGACGCATATTTTGTCTGATGCGGAAATGTTGTGCGACCGGGTGGGCGT
The DNA here is from genome assembly GCA_035490135.1 of Candidatus Methylomirabilota bacterium. Lineage (GTDB taxonomy): Bacteria > Acidobacteriota > Terriglobia > Acidiferrales > UBA7541 > Acidiferrum. The sequence continues at coordinate 27,729 of DATHGV010000384.1, read as the reverse complement.
GATCGTCGGGGGAAAGTTGCAAGGAGTTGGTGCGCCCAGCGAACTAGTGGGGTTGAAGGCGCAAGGGATGGAAATTCTGTTTGAGTTGCCGGCCGGCGGCGAGAGCGGAGACTTGTTGGCGCAAGCTACCCGTACCGGCGATCGATATCGCCTGCAAGTAGAAGAGAGCGGGTTGTACGCGGCAATGCAACGGTTACAGGCGGCTGGCGCGAAGATATTGTCGGTGGCGCAGGTGAAACCGTCGCTGGAAGAATATTTTATGCATCTGATGGCAGCTGACCGAGCGCAAGCCGCGGCAGTGGAAGAGAGAGCAAAGTGACCCGCGTCGGAACGGTAGCGCTAAATACGTTTCGGGAAGCGGTACGCGACCGGGTGTTGTACAACCTGGTGTTTTTCGCGCTGGTGATGATGGCGGCGGCGATTCTGGTGGGACAGATATCCGTCAACATAGAACAGATTGTGATCGTCACACTGGGGTTGAGCGCGATCTCCATCATCGGATTGTTGATTTCGTTGTTTATTGGCGTGGGACTGGTGTCGAAGGAGATTGATAAGCGGACTTTGTACGCATTGCTGGCCAAACCGTTGCGCCGCTGGGAATTTATTTTAGGAAAATTCGCGGGGCTGTCGCTGACGTTGGCCGTAAATACGGTGGCGATGTCTGCGGGTCTATTTCTGGCTTTGTTTTACGTGAAGCATTCGATTGAGCGCGCAGACACGGCGGTGTTGGTGGCAGTATATTTCATTTTACTGAAGCTGGCGTTGGTGGTGGCGCTGGCGATGCTGTTTTCGTGCTTTACGACACCGTTGCTGGCGATTCTGTTTACGGCGGGACTTTACATCGCGGGACTGTTTGTTCATGAGATGCGTAATATGCAGCCGAACACGATTGATCCAGCGTTGGGTGGTTTTCTGCGAGGGATTTCTTACGTGCTGCCTAATTTCGAGAACTTCGATGTTATGGGCGCCGCGGCGCACGGGCGGGTTATATCTGGGATGCTGATCGCTCAGAATACGGTCTATGCCGCACTTTATTGCGCGATTGTATTGGCGGTGGCGATGGCGATTTTTTCGCAGCGAAATTTGAAATGAGCTTAAAGAGCTACATAGCGTTGTTCCTGTTCGTGCTGCTGGGCTTCGCGGGTGTGTGGCGCCTGCAGAAATGCATTGATGCGCAACAAAGCGCGGTGGCGAATGAAGACGACCAGGTGATGTTGCGCTCCAGCAAACTAGTGAAGGGCTTGAGTTTGGAATACGCGCCACTGGTGGCAGACATCTATTGGACGCGGGTGGTGCAATATTTCGGGAATAAGCAAGCCGGGAAGCAACTTGATTTGCGTCTGCTTTGGCCGCTGTTGGATGTTACGAGCGTGCTAGATCCGCACTTGATGCCCGTTTATGATTTCGGGTCCACGTTCTTAAGTGACGCACCGCCGCGTGGTGCCGGGCGGCCCGATCTGGCGGTGGAGTTAATTGAACGCGGGCTGAGAGCGAATCCGGACGAGTGGCGACTATATTACGATTTGGGCTTCGTGTATTACTTTGATATGAAGGATTATGCGAAGGCCTCCGAAGCGCTTTACGAGGGCAGCAAAAATCCAAAAGCACTCATCTGGATGAAAACGATGGCTGCGAAGATCGCCGCGGAAGGCAATTCGCCGGAGACTTCCAATTTTCTATGGCAGGACGTTTACAATACGACCAAGGATGCGCTGGTGAAGCAAAATGCGTTGAGGCATTTGCAATTGTTGCGGGCGGAGGAAGATCTCAAGCAGATTGATGCGCTGGCGGATGAGTATCAGAAACGGTTTGGGCGGCGGCCGGTACGGATGCGTGAACTGGCGCAGAGCGGGCTTTTGCGTGGAGAGCCTGTGGATGGATTGGGGTATCCGTATATTTTGTCGGAAGATGGGAAGGCGGAGCTTAATTTGAAGACTCCGCTGAGGGATAAGTGGATTAAGGCGCCGGCGAGTAAGTAGCTGGTAGCGGTCAAGAGGGGCATTAGAAGTTTTCTGCATCGTTGTTCGCAAAATCCCGCGGTCAACTACGGCCTGTGGGAATCCGGTAGCAAAACTCAAGATGCGAATGCAATGTTTAGACGCACAAATCTTTTCACGCAACTAAGGCGTGCGGCGCGAATAACGGCCGAGCGGCACCGTGCTACTGCGTGGTGCAGAGTAGAGTCATTTGTGGGTCGATGAGAAGTTTGTGGGGCGGCGTTGATGAGGTGAAATGAAACGGAGTTTCAGGCCCGGCGGCGACTACCGTGCCTAAGAGGACTGGATGAGTACCGGGGGTGCTTGTATATAGCGGGACTCTGGCGATGAAAGATTTCGGAACGTTTTCTTGAAAGAGGTTTCCTCGTATGGAGTAGCCGGCGGCGGTGTCGCTTTTGTGAACGGTGAATTCCGCGCGGTAACGGGGAATGCCGGTGCCCTGGATCCACTGCTCGAAAAACCACTCCATCGAATGACCGCCTTCCAGATCCATCGAGGGAGTCATCACCGCTTCAATCTCACGACGCAAATCCTGAGTGGATAGGGCGCGGTAAGCGTATTTTGTGACTAACGTATGGAGCAGAGCGTTGAAGCGCGCGTCAGGATTTGGCCCAGGTTGGCGCAGCATTTCCCGGAGCATGTGGATAACCCACGCGCCTTTGGCGTAGATAATATCGTCGTAAGCGTTGGGAGATTTCGAGGAATTGAGGCGTGAGCCGAGAGCCAAAGCGCCGATTTCGCCGGCGGGTTGATCAGCGTTGGGAGCTTTTTCGATGAGCGCCTGGCGGTAGCGCTGGAGCCACACGTGCAAGGTGTGGTCGGGATTTTTGTGCATGTCGGCGAAAAGTAACGCGAGATAATTGGCGATGGCTTCGTCGATCCACTGATCGCGGTAGCTCGACCAACCTACGATGTTTCCCCACCATTGGTGAGCGACTTCGTGGAAGGGTACCAGCTCGCTGAAATGTTCCTGAGTGCTGCTGGAGAGGCCCGCGCGGCGCTGCACATCGGCGGACAAAAAGGAGTAGGTAGAAATGTAGAGCAGGCCGGGCCAGCCTTGGCCGAAAGTTCCGGGAATTTGGGAGACGCTGAGATTATGAAAAGGGAAAGGGCCGCTGTAGGTTTCGTAAAAACGAATAGAGGAGTCGATGTCTTTGCCCAATTGTTTGAGTGCCATGGTGGGATTGGCGGGCAAGGGTTGAATATCCTGATTCATATCTAGTCCCGGGCGACGAGGACCTGCGCCTAGTAGTTCAGGGGTAACTCCGCTGGCCAGGCGTTTGGCCAACAGTTGTTCCACCTGGCGATTGGCGTACACGTCGATGGAGTAATTCGCGGAAGTCACGGACGAAGATGCGTATTCGCCGAGATTAAAACCAGCGACGGAGACGGGTTTGTCGGTTTTCCAATGCCCCACGCGGACGTCAGCTTCTTGATATTCGTCGATTTTTGAGCCGGTAGCGACCAGGCGTAATTTCCTGGGCCAGCGCATGGTCAAGTCGTAGGCGGCGAAATCGGCGGAGTCACCGAAATGCGGATACCAACTCTCGCGAGCGCTCACGAAGAAAACGTCATTGCCGGCATCGGCGATGATGTTGCCGCGATAGTGAAAGCGAATAGAAAACTCGCTGTCGCGCGCGAGGGAGCGAGGAAGTACGACGAATAGAAAGTCGTTGCCGCGCACGCTGCGCTCTTGCGGGGTCATGTCTTCATTTTGAAAGTATTCGAGCTTTTGGCCATCCGCGCTGGTAACGGATTCCACGTTCAATGCCCGGGACAAAGCGAAAATCAAGAAACGATGGCCTGCGCCGAGGGCTCGGAGATTTACAGTGGTGGTAGCGTCGAGCGAGTGATCGGGGAGGATGGAAGTCTCGATGGCGTAGTGCAGGGCGCGAAAATTCGGCGTCATGGGGACGGTATCTGGGATTTTATAGGAAGCCCAAACATCGTAGAAGGCTGAGCCCGCAATGGCGTGGGCCTGCCCTAAAAGGAAGGGTTCGGCACGCATGGAATCCAGCAGGACGTCGAATGGGCCGGTAGCGATGCCGTCGAGACTTGCGTAGAAGTACGGCAGCGGCGTGGTGAGCAGAGTGCCACAAAAAATACGCAAGGAGTGAGCCGGGTTGAGATGAGAGAGAACTGGGTCCCAATGGGATGCGGCGGCGGAATCGGATTCCGGCTTGAGACCTGCGGATTGGAGCTGATGCAGCAGGTCGGCGGAAGTTGTGTCGGTGAAGCGGATGTAGGCGCTGGCGAAATCCTGGTCGAGGATAGGTGAGTCGAGGAAGCGAGCCATTTGCTGCTTTTCGATGGTGTCGCGCGGGAGAGCGAGAATGTGGCCGCGGCCGGAAAAGACAGCGCCGGTGATTTGGTTGTCGAGAGGAGCAAAAAAAATCAGCTCGCCCTGATCGAAGGAGATTTTGGCATCGCCGCGACGCAGCTCGATGCGATGCTCAGGCTTAATTTGATAAGCGGAAGCGGGGTCGAGGCGCAGGGCATTGAGGGCGTCATAGAGTTGGTGGGCAGTGCGCGGTGCAGGACGCGATGGTTGGGCTGCAGTAAGGGCGCACAACACTAGGAAGGCTGCTGCGAGCCTCATGGAGAAAGTGTAGTCATTTTGGGTATTGTGCAACAAGGGTACGGGTGCGCCTGCGATTCTTAGATCGCGTTTGCTAATGGAACAAGGGGGTGTGGGGAAAAATTGAAAGCGTAGCGGTGCGGGTAAAATGGGAGGCATGGGGTTTCCCTCTATTGGACGCGGCTATCGAGCCGGGGTGTTTAGTGTTGCGCTGGCGCTGGGGAGCGCGGGGGCGTGGGCGGACACTATTGTCTTGAACAATGGGCATCGAATTTCCGCCAGCAATGTGCTGGAGGTAGGCGACAAGATTCAATACGAAACGAGCGCCGGGGAATTGAGTCTTCCCAGGTCGATCGTCGATCACATAGAGAAAGGCAGTTACGTTTCGAATATGGCGATTACACCGCCCGCGATGGATGCGGGGCGCGGCAAGGGCGGAGAAATTGAGCACGCGGTGATACATGGTGGTTCGATAGACCGCGAGTATATTGCGAAGTTGGAGTCTGAAACGCGCAGTGGTTCCGCGGCGGCGGGAATGGATGCCGCGGTTGCTCATCACGCGGCGGCAAGCTTTGAACTTGCGCACGGGGACATGGATCATGCGCTGGCTGACGAGCGGACCGCCCTGACGTACGCGCCGGATGAAGCGCTGCTGCTGATGAATGTAGCGTATTTGCATTTGCGCAGAAGCGAGTACCGCGAATCTCTGGATTACCTGGAGCGCGCGCAGCGGAGTGCTCCGAACAATGCGGACGTGGCCAAGCTGTCCGGTTGGGCTTATTACGGGATGAACAAGTTGCCGGAGGCGGTGGCGCAATGGAAGCGGGCGTTGGCGCTGCGGCCGGATGCGGAAGTGCGAGCGGCGCTAGAGAAAGCGGAGCGCGATAAGGGTGAAGAGGAGAGTTATAAAGAAAATGAGAGCGCGCATTTTACGCTGCGGTACAGCGGGAACTCAGAACCGGCGCTGGCGCGAGAGGTGCTGCGAACGCTGGAAACGCATTACACCAGGATTAATTCGGAGCTGAATTTTGCGCCGCCTGATTCGATTGGCGTGATTTTGTATACGCAGCAGGCGTTTGCGGATATTACACGCGCGCCGGGATGGGTGGGGGCGTTGAACGATGGGAGATTGCGCGTTCCGGTGCAGGGGTTGAGCAGCATGACCGAGGAGCTGTCGCGGGTGTTGAAACATGAGTTGACGCACAGTTTTGTGCAGCAGAAGACGCACGGGCGGGCGCCTACGTGGATACAGGAAGGACTTGCGCAGTGGATGGAAGGCAAGCGGAGCGGCGAGAATGCCGCAGCGTTGCTGGAGATTTATGGCGACGGGCACGCGATTTCTCTAGGGAGTTTGGAAGGATCGTGGATGGGATTTCCGAGCGGTGCGGCGGTTTATGCGTACGCGTGGGCGCTCGCGAATGTTGAATCTATAGTGCAGGCTGATGGCATGGGGGATGTGGAGCGAATACTGAACCGGATTGGGTCGGGGAGTTCGACGGAAAGTGCGTTGCACGATGTGTTGCATAGCGATTACGACGATGTGATGAGGTCGAGTGCGGATTACTTGCGCAGAACCTACTCGCGCTAAGAGCTTTTGGAAATGACGACAAGTTGATGCTTTAACTGGTGGCGAGGAGCGCGGCCAGCAACGCCGCGCGGATGGGCATGGCAGCGGTCAGGATGTGTTCATGGGTTGAGTGCGCGCCATCTCCCACTGCGCCCAGGCCGTCCAGGGTGGGAATTCCCAACGCGGCGGTAAGATTTCCGTCGGATCCTCCGCCTACTACACATTCCCCGAGGGGTAAATTCATTTGCGCGGCGAGCGATTGCGCACGTTGGAATAAGGCTGCGCTCATTTTACGTTCCAACGGAGAGCGAGAGAAGCCACCGTGGACTTCGAGTCGCGCGCCGCGGAGATGTGCTTTCAAGGCGAGGAGCTGGCGTTCGATGCGGGTCATTTCCGAGATGCTGGTGGCGCGAAGATCGAGCACGGCGCGAGCGCGATCGGCGATCACATTTGTTCTGGTGCCACCCTGGATGATGTCGGCGTTTACGGTGGTGCCACGACGCGGATCGTTCCATTTTAAGACGCGCGACAACTGGTGACAAAGCTCGTGGATGGCGTTGATACCTTCTTCGGGGGCCAAACCGGCGTGAGAGGCGCGGCCGTGAACGATAATTTCGGCTTCGCCAACGCCTTTGCGGGCGGTTTTTATCAGGCCCCGTGGGCCAAAGGAGGGCTCCAGGACGAAAACGGCATCGCTGCGGCGGGCTTCGGTTTCGATTAATTTGCGGGAGGAATCGCTGCCGATTTCTTCGTCGGAGGTCCAGAGAAAAACAATACGCTTGTTGGGGGCAAGGTTTAGCGCGTGGAGCGCACGGTGGGCGAAGAGGGCTTGTACGATTCCGGCTTTCATGTCGAAGGTGCCCGGGCCATAGGCTTTGCCCGCGGCGAGGCGGAAAGGCATTTTTGTTAAGGTTCCGGAGGCGTAGACGGTGTCGTAATGGCCGAGGACGAGGAGTTGCCCTTTGGCGCGTGAGGAATTTGATGGGGATACGATGCGCAAATGATCACCGCGATTTTTTTGCGGGCGGCGATGAACCTGCAGGCCGTGTTTGCGCCATTCGGCGGCGACGATTCCGCAACAGCGGTCAGCGTAGGTTTTTTCGAGGCTGGGCGATTCAGCGATTACAAAACGGCGAAGCGTGGCGATCATTTGCGGCAGCGCCGGTTGAAGGAAGTTTTTGATTTTCTGCGCCACAATGAGTGCGGGCATTGTGCGAACATGCTAACAATGCGGCGACGAATGGGCAACGAAGTGAAGCCAAAAGGCGGCGTTGAGACGCAGGAGCGAATTAGGTGGATATCAGGGATATTGCATTTGGGGCACAAGATACGCGTCCGTTGAGGGTGCCTGGTCGCATATAATCGTAAGTTTGCCGGGTAAGCCCGGACGCCGCAGGGTTTGAGGTATTCGCGACGGGGGTGCGAATGATTCTGGATACGACGGAAATACAAAGGATTTTGCCGCACCGTTATCCATTTCTGATGGTGGACGCGATCGAAGAGATGGAACGCGTGAAGCGCATCGTGGGAATCAAGAATGTGACCATCAATGAATCGCATTTTCAGGGGCATTTTCCGGGGAAGCCGATCATGCCTGGGGTGCTGATCATTGAGGCGATGGCGCAGACGGGCGGACTGCTGTTGCTAATGGAGGTTTCGGAGCGCGAGCGGGAGAAGAAGCTTTTATATTTTGTGGCGATTGATGGGGCACGATTTCGGCGTCCAGTGGTTCCGGGAGAGCAATTGAAATTGGAAGTGAAAGTTATTTCGTGGCGTGGGGATTTTTGCAAGCTGGATGGAAGGGCGACGGTTAACGGGGAATTGGCCGCTGAAGCGATTTTGATGTGCAAGATGGTGGACCGCGAAGACCTGGAGAAGCCTAAAACCGCCGAGCAGATGAGTACGCCTGGTGGCGCGCGCGATTGATGGAGTGTAACCACGTTATACGGCCGGGATGACGCGCCTGGGCGGATCGAAGTGTTTTTGCCAAGATCAGGTGAAGGTGAGGACGAATGACACTAAGTGTGACTCGCGGCCTACGGGCTAACAATTTGTGAACACGCAAACTAAAAGTGAGATTCACCCGCAGGCGGTGGTGTCCGCGAGCGCGCGGATTGGGGCGCGGGTAAAGATTGGAGCTTATGCGGTTGTTGGCGAACACGTGAGTTTGGGTGAAGGATGTTCCGTGGATGCGCACGCGGTGATTCAGGGGCCTTCCACAATTGGGCGGCACAACGTGTTTCATCCGTTTTGTTCGATTGGCGGCGATCCGCAGGATTTGAAATTTCATGGCGAACAAACGGAATTGATTGTCGGTGAGGGAAATACTTTTCGCGAATATGTGACGGTGAGCCGCGGTACGGTTGGCGGCGGCGGGAAAACGACGATAGGGAATGGGAGTTTGTTCATGGCGTATTCGCACATCGCCCATGATTGCCATGTAGGCGATGAAACGATTTTCGCGAATGGAGCGACGCTGGCGGGACATGTGGTGGTGGAAGATTTCGCGACGATTGGGGCGTTTTCGCCGGTGCATCAGTTCTGTCGTATTGGGCGATATGCGTATGTGGGAGCTTCGACGGTGATTACGCAGGATGTGCCGCCGTTTTCGCGGGTGGTGACCGAGCGGAGTACGAAGAGTTATGGCGTAAATTCGATTGGGTTGGAGCGCAAAGGATTTTCGAATGAGCGGTTGCAGGTTTTGGGACGGGCTTACCGGTTGTTGCTGCAATCGAAGATGAATACTTCGCAGGCGGTGGCGGAGATGCGGGCGACGTTGGGTGAGTCGGAGGATGTGCAGGAGTTGGTAAGCTTCATCGAAGCGGCGGAACGCGGGATTGTGAAGTAGGGGTGGTTTTCGGAAACCGAAGCAGAGCTTCGACGCTTGAGTCTTGATGATTCCACGTTAAAAGACCCACCTGCCACGGCAGGTAAACCCTCCAAAAATCGAGGGTGGCGCACCCTCCGCGTTAATGGCGGCAAAATTGAGTACTGACACGAAGACGGAGCAGTGGGGATTGATTGCGGGGAATGGGAGATTTCCGTTTTTGGTGTTGGAGGGGGCACGGAGCCAAGGGTTGGATATGGCGGTGATCGCGTTGAAAGAGGAAGCATCCGCGGAGCTGGAGAAATTTACTTCGCGGATTCATTGGGTGAGCCTAGGGGAGTTGAGCAAGGCGATTGATTTGATGCACCAGGAAGGCGTGACCCGCGCGGTGATGGCGGGGCAGGTCAAGCACAATAAAATTTTTAGCTCGATACGACCGGACTGGAAACTGGCAAAACTGTTGTTTTCGTTGCCGCGAAAAAATACGGATGCTTTGATTGGGGCAGTGGCACGAGTGCTGGGAGATGAGGGGATTGAATTGGTGGATTCAACCTTATTTTTGAAGCCGCTGGTGCCGGACGCGGGGGTGTTGACGCGACGTGCTCCGGATGAACGCGAGGCAGCGGACATCGCTTACGGTTTTAGCGTGGCGCGAAATATTGCGAGCATGGATATTGGGCAGACGGTGGTGATTTCGGCTTGCGCTTGCGTGGCGGTGGAAGCGATGGAAGGCACGGATGAAACTGTTGCGCGAGCTGCGCGGATTGCGGCGGGAAAGCCGCTGGTGGTGGTGAAGGTGAGTAAGCCGGCGCAGGACATGCGCTTTGACGTACCTGTGATCGGTTTGCCGACCATCGAACAGATGGCCAGCGCAGGGGTGACGGCGTTGGCGGTGGATGCCGGGCGGACGCTCTTGTTTGACCGCGCGAAATTGATCGAACTGGCTGATGAAAAAGGGATCGCGATTCAGGCTTTTTCTCCACCGTTTTCTCCACTGGCCACGGAACCAAAAGCTGAAAACAAGGGAATGAGTCAGGGATGAGCGCAGCGCCGGAGCGTGTGCCGGTTGCCGTGGTGGGGGCGGGTGAATTTGGACGCAACCACGCGCGGGTGTTTGGCGAACTTCAGGATACCGAACTGCTGGGAATTTTCGATCGCGATGCGGCAAAAGCGCGAGCGGTGGCCGAGGAATTTCATACGCGCGTATTTGGAGACCTGGAGGAATTGCGCGGGTGCGTGAAGGCGGCCAGCGTGGCAGTTCCTACGGAAGCGCACAGCGAAGTTGGTTGCGTGTTGATGGACATGGGCATCGATGTACTGGTGGAAAAGCCGATGGCCACCGATCTGGCGCAGGCGGATGCGCTTTTGAAAGCGGCGAAACGAAATCAGCGGATTTTGCAGGTCGGTCACGTGGAGCGATTTAATCCCGCGGTGATTGCCGTGCAGCCTATTGTGAACCGGCCGTTATTTTTTGAAGTGCACCGGTTGGGAGTGTTTACGGCGCGCAGCCTGGATGTGGATGTGATTTACGATTTGATGATTCATGATCTGGATATTCTGCTGGCGTTGGTGAAGGAATCGGTGACGGAAGTGAAAGCGGTGGGAATACCGGTGTTGACGGACAAAGTGGATATTGCGCATGCGCGGCTGGAATTTGCGGGTGGTGCGGTGGCCAACGTGACCGCGAGCCGCGTTTCTACGGAACGCGTGCGCAAAATGCGGTTCTTCCAGCAACACGAATATATCTCGCTGGATTACGCGCGGCGAGATGCTTTGCGCGTAGGGGTGAAGAAAGCCGGCCCGCAGCCGGAATTTGGTTTTGAAAAGTTGCCGGCGCCGGCGATTGAGCCTTTACATGCGGAGTTACATGCATTTGTGGAGTCGGTGCGTTCGCGGCAAGAGCCCCGGGTGAATGGCGCGGCGGGACGCGCCGCGCTGGAGTTGGCGGGACGAGTAATGACAAGCATCCATGAACACGCGGAGCGCGTCCAACTGGCTACACGAACTGCAAGTAAGCCAGCCTAAATATGATTGAACGCACACTTGTACCCCGGGAGGCGCGCTTACCCGCGGCAGCGGATTTAGCGGCGAGCGCGCGACGGCGCCCGACGACGATGGACGAGCGCACGCTGGTTCCGGCGATGCTGCCGATCGTCGCGCTGAACGGACACTCCAACATTCCGACAAATCTGCCGTTGCAATCCATCGCTGCGCGGGTGGTGGTGCCGCGGGATATACACCGCGAGGCGTACTCGGTGGTGGAGGACGTTTCCATTCCGCTGCAAGTGACGGAAATGGATCAGCGCATTGCGGTGCCGCAGAATTCGGCTCCTCCGGAGCCCAGCGGGACGTTGCCGGTGGTGGATACCGAGCTGGTTGATCCGGATATTTTCACGACTGGCGAAGTTCACCTGATCGCTTCGCCGCCGTCGCCGGAAAAAGCTCGAGCGGATTTGATCACCCGCATTTCTTCGGTGGTGCTGCACGTGGCGCTGATTGCGGCAATTTTGTTGCAGGCGAGATTATTTCCAAAACATGAACCGACGGCCGAGGAAGTGGATATTGCGCGAAAGCAACTGACGTTGTTATTGCCGCCGGGAGCGTTCGAATCGTCGAAGCCGTCGTCGCGACCGGTACAGCGGCCGCCTGCGGTACATGTGGATCCGCGGGTGCTGAGAAAAGTCGCGCCGCCGGTTGTGGAGCCAACTCCGGCGCCAGCGCCTGCACCGGTTCCCGCGAAACCTTTAAAGGAATTGCCAAGCGCGCCGATACCACAGAAAAATGCGGTGGCGCCAGAGCCGCAAACGACCGCACCGGCACCGAAGATAGACACGCCCAAGCCTGGGCTGAAATTGGAAGCTCCGGATACGCCGTTGCCGCGGCCAAATTTGGAATTGCCGCAAAATTCGGCGCGGCGCTCAATTCAGGATTCATTGAAGGAGGCCACGAGAGATCCGAATAGCGGCGGACGTTCTGGCGGGGTGATTGGTCCGATGCCGCGCTCTGCTCCTTCTCCAAGTGGAGGCGGTGGTAGGGGCCAAGGCGCGGGGACCTATGGAAATGGTTATGAAATTCTTACGCCGACGGAAGGCGTGGATTTCAGCGATTACATGAAGCGGGTGGTGGCCAGCGTGCGGCGCAACTGGTACGCGGTGATGCCGGAGTCGGCGCAGTTGGGCGACCGTGGGAGGGTCGCGCTGCAATTCCGCATTATGCGCGATGGCAGCGTGCCGACTGGGGAACCAACGCGATTGCTTAATTCGGGGAAAGAGCCGCTGGACCGCGCGGCAGTGTCGGCGATCCGGTCGTCGAACCCGTTTGAGCCTTTGCCTCCGGCGTTCAGCGGGCCGTATATCGAACTGCGCTTTTACTTCCTGTACAATTTGCCACTCGAAGCCGCGTATCAGTGAAATGCCAGTGAAACCGTTGCCACAACAAATCGTGGGCAGCCTGGTGCTCGCGTTCCTTGTGCTGCTGGTGTTGTTGTTTCGCGTGCGGCACATTTTTTTCCATGAATAAAATTGAGTTGGAGAGTTTGCCTTTGATGGTCGTTGTTGGACCGACGGCAGCGGGCAAATCCGCGCTCGCGGCGGCGCTGGCGCGCGCGTTGCAGGGAGAAATTATTGCCTGCGATTCGACGCAACTTTATCGCGGTGTGAATATTGGAACGGCCAAGCCTACTGTGGAGGAGAGGCGAGGCGTCGCTCACCACTTGATTGATGTGCTGGATGCTTCTGAGGCGGCGACTGCGGGAGGGTATCGCGATCTGGCGCTGGCGGTTTTAGCGGATATGGGAAAGCGGGGCAAGTTGCCGATTCTTGTGGTGGGGACTGGTCTGTATATGCGCGCGTTGCTGGAGGGGTTAGCGGACTTGCCGCTACGTTCGGAGGAATTGCGGGAGCGGCTGAGAGCGAGTTCGAGGAAGCACGGTGAGATGCATCTGCATGGCGTGCTGCGGCGGATGGACACGGAAGCTGCGGCGAGGATTGCGCCTACCGATGAACAAAAACTGATACGGGCGATCGAAGTTTGCGTCCTGACGCGCAAACCTATTTCTGAGGTACATCGGGGGGGGCGGACTCCATTGCAGGGATGGAAGACGTTGAAGGTAGGACTGACGCCTACGCGCGAGATGTTGCATGAGCGTATTGATGCGCGTACACAGGCGATGATCGAGAGCGGGTGGCTGGATGAGGTTCGAAGGCTGCTTACCGGGGGGCTCGCGGAGAACGCAAAGATTTTTGATTTCATCGGGTATCGCGAGATGCTGGCGGTGTCGCGCGGGGAACTTACGATGGAGAAAGCACGTACAGCGATTCAACTGGCCACGCGACAGTATGCCAAGCGGCAGATGACCTGGTTTCGGAAGGACAAGTCGATCCGCTGGTTTGTGGGGCCGGGCGATGATGCCGGGGCGCAGCGCGAGATTCTCGGATGGGTCAGCAAAGAGATGGGGGTCAGCAGTCGCGGTTGAAAAAGCGAAGGGGTATAATCGCGAAGATGCGCAAGATCCCTCCGCAACTGATTCCATAGCGCTGCCAGGTTGCACTTTTTGACGAAGACACCACAACACAATGTTTCGAATGCAGAACGCGCGCTGCTAGTGGGCGTAGGCTGGAAGCGTGCACCACGGTTTCCGGGCATGCCAGCTGGCGAGCAGGGGCGCGTGTCTTTAGCGGAATTAGTGGAGCTGGCGAAAAGCGCCGGAGCGGAAATTGTCGGTACGGTGTTTCAGGTACGCGATTCGGCGGATTCGGCGACGCTGGTGGGACGAGGGAAACTGGACGAGATTCGCGCGGAGGCCAATGCGCATCAGGCACCGCTGATAATTTTTGACAGCAATCTCTCTCCGGTGCAGCAAAGGAATATTGAGGAGTTGACGGAGCGGCGAGTGATCGATCGCACGCAACTGATTCTGGATATTTTTGCGCGCCATGCACGCAGCCGCGAAGGGCAACTGCAGGTGGAACTGGCGCAATTAAATTACATGCTGCCGCGATTGACCGGGAAGGGCACGGCTATGTCGCGGTTGGGAGGCAAGAGCGGAGGCGGAGGAGCAGGAGGCGCGGGAGGAGCGGGGCGCATCGGCGTTCGTGGACCTGGCGAAAAGAAACTGGAGACGGACCGGCGGAGGATTCGAGACCGCGTGGACAAGATTCAAACCGGTATAGCTGATTTGCGTAAGCAACGAGCATTGCGGCGGGAAGCGCGGAATGCGGTGCCGCTGGGTACGATCGCGCTAGTGGGGTATACCAACGCGGGGAAGTCGACGCTGTTTAATGCGCTGAGCCAAGCGGCGGTGCTTGTTTCCGCGCGGATGTTTGCGACACTGGACCCCACGATTCGGGCAGTGCGCTTGCCATCGAACAGACGGGTGCTGGTTTCGGATACAGTGGGATTCATACGCGATTTGCCGAAGAGTTTGTTGACGGCGTTTCGTGCGACGCTGGAAGAAGTGCAGGAAGCGGCGCTGATTTTGCATGTCAGCGATATATCGAACGCACATCACGATGAGTTGGATGAAGAGGTGCACAAAATTCTGGAGGAACTTGGAGTAGCCGACCGGCCGATATTGCGGGTGTTGAATAAGGTGGACCGGTTGACGGCTGAAGAAAGAGAGAATTTGAAGGGGAGCGCTAACGGAAAGATGATGCATGACGGGGGACCGGTGGTGGTGTCGGCGCTGACTGGCGAAGGGATTGATGAATTGCTGCGACGCATAGACGTGGCGCTGCCGACGGACCCGCTGGTTTCGCTTTCGCTGCGATTGCCATTGTCGCAGGGACGGACCTTGGCGTTGATCCACGCGCTGGGGAGGGTACTGCGATCAGAAGTGGATGATGAAGATATGCTGCTGGATGCTGAGGTGCCGGTGTCGATTGCGCGGCGCTTGCGGTTAAGTGATTACGTGGTCGAGGGAACTTCCAAGCTGGCTCTGACGTAATTAGAAGTGGGAGGCAATCATGGCCGCGTTTATTTTGTGGTGTATTCTTTTCATTCTTTGTTGGCCGGTGGCGCTGCTGGCGCTGGTTCTGTATCCCTTTGTGTGGCTAATCATGCTGCCATTTCGAATCGTAGGAATTGCCGTGCACGGAGTTTTTGGGCTGCTAGCCGCGATGTTGTTGCTCCCAGTAAGGCTACTGCGAGGACCTCGGGCGATTTGAACCGCGTTCATAAGCAATCTGTTAGTCCACTCCCTGTTCCTCCACGAAGCGCACGACGTGGGGCAGGTCATCGCAACTTAGAGCATTTGGAACCGCAGGAGTAATGCGATTTTCAGTGTGGCACAAAACCTGGGATAACTGTCAAGTAAACAGCGAGCGATACTGTTGTGGGATGGTGCTGATGCGCCGTACCCGATGATAAATCCGCGTAAACCGGGGATTTGCGGTTGTGGAAAATTATGTGGGAAACGTTGCCGGTGACTTTTGCCACGTTAGCGAAGATTTGTCTTATTGTGGGGTGTTCGAGAGCATCATTCCTATAAGCCATTTGTTATCATTTATATCCACGATGCAGCGCTACATAGCACCGAAATGAGACATTGTGACACCTGGGAGCTTGTAAATCACACATTTGCACAGATTTGGGAGCCTAAGGGTTACGAATGAGTATAGCCAGAAAAAGTACGAATAGTTATAAACGCTGGGGCATAGATACCTAAGTCAGCACCTGCGAAGCGTTGACGGGTACGTGACTCAAGACTATAGTGATTCGGCGGTGGCCGGAGGCTTGGGGCGGTCATTGTTAGCCTGCATGCGCGTATGAATCTTGCCAACTCACTGACGCTGTTACGGATCTTTTTTGTTCCGGTCCTGATTGTCATCCTGCTAACACGGAGTCCAAATGTGGAGCTGTGGGGATTCCCCATGCATTTTGAATTCTGGGGAGTTTTGATCTTGCTCATGGCCGCGGCGACGGATTGGGCTGATGGGTACGTGGCGCGGCGGCGATTGCAAGTAACGACGCTGGGAATTTTGTTGGATCCCATTGCGGACAAATTATTGATCTCGGCGGCGTTCGTTTCGCTGGTGGATATGCAACTGGTTCCAGCCTGGATGGTAGTGATTATCATCGGCCGGGAATTTACAGTTCTAGGATTGCGAAATATTGCGCTGGCGGAAGGGTTTACGATCGAGGCTTCGGTATTGGGAAAGACCAAGATGGTTTTGCAGGTGTGCGCAGTGGCGGTGGTCATCGCGGGAGCGCGGCACGAGTCATTAAAGCCGCTGGCACTTCTGTTACTTTGGCTGGTGGTGGTGAGTGCGCTGACGTCGGCGGCGCAATATTTTCACCGCTTCTGGGGAAACGTGGACGACCGCATCAAGCAGCGGCGGCGGCTAAGCATGCTGGAAAGCCGCAAGAAGTCACAGGATGCCGTACCTCTCTGAGGTCGATGGGCAGAATTTGCTGGTTCTGGCACGCAAAGCGATTGTAGAAGCGGTCAGCCGCAGGGAACTCCCGGAGACAATTCCAAAGGAGGGAATTTTTGGCCAGCGCCGTGGCGTGTTCGTGACGCTGCACGTGCGCGGTGAATTGCGCGGTTGTATAGGCACAACCGAAGGAGATGAGCCGTTGGGCGAGGCCACGGTGCGTTGCGCAGTGAGTGCGGCGTTGCACGATCCGCGATTCCCAGCGATGCGCAGCGAGGAATTGGAGGGGCTGCACATTGAGATTTCAGTACTCTCGCCACTCACGCCGATGCGGCCGGAAGAGATCGAGATCGGGCGTCATGGGCTGGTGGTATCTGATGAAAATCACAGAGGGTTGCTATTGCCGCAAGTGGCGCCGGAACATGGCTTGAACCGGGAGCAATTTCTGGCAGAAACATGCCGGAAGGCGAGGCTGCCGCAAGATGCCTGGCGATGGACGTCCACGCGAATCCAAGGATTTACGTGCGAAGTGTTTTCGGATGCAAAACGCGCATGGGCGAATTAGCCGCGTTCTGACCAGGCTATTTGAACAAGAGGCGTGCGGCTACGAGGTTCGCGACCCTTTTAGCCGAGGTGATGTGAGAGCTATTCCAGTTCGACGTAATCGCCGGCGTAGACTTCCAACGAGCTGTACGTAATGAGCATTGTCGAAGCGTTAGGGCCCTCGTTAATCACAATGCCTTCGCCGATGATTTCACGGGGCAAGTCCTTCCAGGTGTACTTGGCATGAGCGCTCCCAAAACCGTATAACTCATACTGATAGTTTTTGGTTTGCGGCGCAGTTTCTGCCATAGTGCCCTGATAACGGAAGATGCGGAAATAGTCTCCAACACGTACGCTTTGATTGCTGCCAAGATTTACGTACACGGTGCTGTTCTTTCCGTACAACTGGCTGTAGTCGATTGCTGCGACAACCATAGCGACGCGCTTGCCGCTGACCGGCGCAAAGTGGTCGAAGGCGGAAGCATCCTTAAACGGTGGGCTGGGGCGTTCCACATACGGCCGCACGATATCGCCGCGCTGCACATAGCCACAAGACAAATCTATCTGGGCGATGGAAACGTTGGGCTGAACGTTGACGACGCGAATCTGCCCGGCGTCCGTATAAATCTGACCCATGGCTTTGATTAATTTGTCTTGCCATTTGAACCAGGGCACTTCAAGAGGATCCTTATCGCGACGAACCACGGAAAAGCGATCGCCAACTTGAACGCCTTTATCGCGGCCGCGATTGATGTAGACGTAATCGCCGTGAGAAAAGGTGATTTTGAGGTTGGACTGCTCGCCGGAAATGACACGAATGTCGTCGGGAACCCTATCGGAGACGAAGCCGGAACAATTCACCGCGGAATAATCCGGTGAGTTGGTGGCTGAACCGGGCTGCGCACTTTCCTGCGCGGAAGTGGTGGCAGCGAAAAATAGGAAGAAAGTCAGTCCTGCTAGCTTAGCGCGCATTGCAATACTCCTTCGAAAACATGTCGTGTGACGGTACTAGAACTTTCTAGACCGAAAGTAGCAGGGGCTAGAGGTGACGTCAACAAATTGGCCGGAGTTGCTTTACAAGTTTGATACTGCGAGGATACGCAAGGCTACGAGGCTTGTTTTCAATGGTATGGAGAGGGTAGGAGCGCTGATGGGGCTGTTTGGGGTGGGGAAAAGCCGGGTTTGCGCGGTGGTTGCTGCTACGACCGCGACGGAAATGGTGCGGCAGGTGCGGGTTGCGCTGCGGGAAACTCCGACGGTAGAGCTGCGGCTGGACTGGTTGAGCAGCGATGCGGAGCGAAGGAGGCTTCTAGCCTGGGTCGCGAGACAAAAATTTGGCAGGCGCGTGAGGCTGCTGGCTACATGCCGACGGGTGCCTGGTGGTGGGAGATTCGAGAGCGGGATTAAAGCGGAAATGTATTGGCTGACGCAAGCGCGGGAAGCCGGGTGTGCGTGGTGCGACGTAGAAATAGAAACGCTGCGCAAGTTGCCGAACAAAACGGTGAGCGGGTATCAAATGCTGCCGCGGTTGCTGCTGTCGATGCACGATTTTAAGCGCACGCCAGCGTCGGCGCGTGAGATTAAGGTAGCGGATGACGCTGGCGTTGCCGCGGTGAAAATTGCCGCAAGGGCTAACACGATTGCGGATAGCGTGCGGCTTTTGAGAATGGCGCGGGGTTCGACAAATTTTGTTGCCGTGCCGATGGGAGAGATTGGGCTGCCTGCGCGGATTCTTGCGCTTCGGGAAGGCAGCGCACTCGCTTATGCGCCGGTGAGAAAGGCGACGGCGCCAGGGCAAATTTTGCTGAACGAGATGATGCATTTATATCGCGCGCATGAGTTGACGAGGAGGACGCGCGTTTTTGGAGTGATCGGTGATCCTGTGGGGCATTCGTTGTCGCCGCTGCTGCACAACACCGGATTTATTGCGCGAGATGTGGACGCGGTGTATGTGCCTTTTTTGGTGCATAGACTGAAAGATTTTCTGGATGCGGTGGAAACGCTCGGAATTCGTGGATTCAGCGTGACGATACCGCACAAAGAGACGATTCTAAAATTTTTGAAACAATGCGATCCTCGGGCGGCGGAGATTGGAGCGGTTAATACCGTGGTGGTTCGCGACGACGGGTCATTGTATGGATCGAACACGGATTATGTGGGGGTGTTGGCAGCGCTCGAGGCCAAGTTGCGGATTCGTGGAAGCCGCGTTCTGGTGTTCGGGGCGGGCGGGGCGGCGAGGTCGACGGCTTTCGCGTTGGCTCGCGCAGGTGCGCAGGTGGCGATTTGCGCGCGGCGTGAACAGCTGGGAAAAAACCTGGCGAGCGCGGTTAACGGGGAATTTCTTGGGCGACGAGCGCTGCGCGGCGAAAAATTTGATGTCATCCTTAATGCCACGCCGGTGGGGATGTATCCGCATAGCAAGATTTCGCCGCTTTCGGCGCGCGAGTTAAACTGTCCCATCGTGATGGATCTGATTTACCGGCCGCTGGACACGGAGTTGCTGAAGATCGCGCGGAAAAAAGGGATCAGCACTGTTTCGGGAGTGGAAATGTTTCTGGCGCAGGGATTCGCGCAATGGGAATTGTGGACGGGGAAGAGGGCGCCTGAAGCCGCGATGCGGCGCGCGGTGTTGAAATCATTGCGTGCGGAAGAAGAGCCCCAGGGGAAGAATCGCGGGAGCCGGGCGTGATTCAGCCGGACTTTAGGGAATTCCAGCGACTGGCGAAGCAGGGCAATCTTGTACCTGTTTACGATGTTTTCTCCGCGGATTTGTTGACACCGGTAAGCGCGTATTTGCGGATTGCGCGAGGTGCGCGCTATTCGTTTTTGCTGGAGAGCGTGGAGGGCGGCGAGAAAATCGCACGATATACATTTGCGGGAGCCCATCCAGAAGAGGTGTTTCGTTACGCGAATGGCGCGTGCGTGCTGGAGAACCGTAACAAGCTGGTATGGGAAGAACGCGATCCGGTTAGTTTTCTTCGGCAACGGATGGAGAAGTTTAAGCCGGTTCGAATACCGGGGTTACCGCCGCTGGTGGCGGGTGCGATTGGTTACTTTAGTTACGATATGGTGCGGCTGATTGAGCGGCTGCCGAAAACGTTGCGCGATGAAATTGGTTTGTATGATGCGGTGCTGATGTTTTATCACGGCATCTTGGCGTTCGATCACGTGCAACACCGCTTATGGATTGTGCGGAATGTGTTTACCGAAGGCCCGGGAACCTTGCGGGCGAAGTATAACGTGGCGGTTCGGGAAATAAAACGGACTCGGGCGCTGTTGGAAGAGCCGGCTCCGACCGAGCTGATTCGGAAGGCGGCGAAGAAAAAAGGGCAGCCGTTGAAGGTTAGTTCGAATTTTCGCAAGGCGGAATATCTTGCCGCGGTTCGAAAGGCGAAAGCTTATATCCGCGCGGGCGATATTTTCCAGGTGGTGATCAGCCAAAGATTTTCCACCAAGGTACAAGCGGAACCCTTTGAGATTTATCGGGAACTGCGGGCGTTGAATCCTTCGCCATATCTTTTTTATCTGCATATGAATGATGTCGACGTGGTGGGCAGTTCACCGGAGATGCTGGTGAAGGTGCAGGGGCGCGACGTATTTTACCGGCCGATTGCGGGGACTTTACCGCGTGGGAAGGATGAAGCGGAAGACCAGCGATTTGAGAAGCAGATGCTGGCAAGCGAGAAAGAACGCGCCGAACACGTGATGCTGGTGGATCTGGGGCGCAACGATCTAGGACGCGTGTGCGAATACGGCAGCGTCAAAGTGGAACAGTTGATGTTGGTGGAGCGATTTTCACACGTGATGCATCTGGTTTCGAGTTTGAAGGGGCGTTTGCGGGAGGACGTGGATTGCTTCGATGCGCTGATGGCGTGTTTTCCGGCGGGAACGGTTTCCGGAGCGCCGAAGGTTCGGGCCATGGAAATTATCGAGGAATTGGAGCGGACGCGGCGCGGAATTTATGCCGGGGGCGTGCTGTATATGGATTTTGCCGGGAACCTGGATTCGTGCATCGCGCTGCGCACGATGGTGGTCAAGAACAGAATGGCGTATGTGCAGGCTGGCGGTGGGGTGGTGGCGGATTCCACGCCCGTGGGTGAGTATCAGGAAACGTTGAATAAATCGCGGGCGCTGTTGGCGGCGCTCGAAGCTGCGCATCTAAATAAGAGTGTTGGCGCGATGGCGGGAGCCGCGCACCGGAAAAACGCCAGCGGTAGTACAGGCAGGAGAAAATTGAAGTGATTTTGCTACTCGATAACTACGATTCGTTTACCTACAACCTTGCGCAATATCTGGGCGAGTTGGGATGCGACGTGGAAGTACACCGCAACGATAAAATTAGTGTTGATGATATTGCACGGAAAAAGCCGGAACGTATTGTGATTTCGCCGGGGCCGTGCACGCCGCAGGAAGCGGGGATTTCCGTGGAGTTGATTGAGGAGCTGGCGGGGAAGTTTCCAATTCTTGGCGTGTGCCTGGGGCATCAGGCCATTGGTGCGGCGTTTGGCGGGAAGATAAAGCGGGCGCCGGCATTGTTTCATGGCAAGACCAGCGAGATTCATCACGATGGCAAGGGAGTGTTTCGGAAGCTGGCGGATCCGTTTACCGCGACGCGTTACCACTCTCTGATTGTGGAACGGAAAACTTTGCCGCGAGAGTTGATGATCACCGCGGAGACGGACGACGGGATAATTATGGGATTGCGGCACAGGCGCTACAAGATTGAAGGAGTGCAATTTCATCCGGAATCGGTGCTTACGAAATCAGGGAAGGAATTGTTGAAGAACTTTTTGTCGCTTTAAAAAACTCGGTAGCCGATGGGCTGCCAACAGGAAGAGAAGTTAACTTTAGGACGCCGGTTGACGGAAAAATCGAAGAGAGATTCCTCGTCTGCTCCGCTCGGAATGACCGGTTTTTTTGGGGTTTAGTAAGTTACCGGGCGGTTATTTTTCTTTCCTCCGAAACGCAAATAATTCAACTGCGAATTCGTGGCACCCGCGTTCATGGGTGAAAGAAGTCAACTTCAGGACCCAGGTTCATAACTCAACTGCGAACCCGGGGCACCCGGCGCGTGCGTCTGAATTGATTCAAACTCATCACCAGTTCAAGTCGGCGAGGATGGCGGCGTAAATTTCCATGCCGCGCCAGAGGTGGCCGAGGCGGAGATTTTCGTCGGAGCTGTGCTGATGATTGTCGTAGTTGACGATGGGCACGCCAATCCAGGGGATTTGCAGTTTTTCAAAAATGTACATGGGGACGCTGCCGCCTAGTAAGGGCGCGATCACGCTTTGGCCGCCGGTGGCGTCCTGCACGACTTTTATTAGTGCTTCGGAGACCGGCAATTCCATGGAGGTGCGCGAGGCTGGGTAATTCCAGGGATCTTTCGCGACGCGAGCAATGAGCGGATGAGCGAGGCGTTCTTCTTCGGTGGGATCGGCGGTGGTGATGAAGAAACCTTGTTTGCGTATGTGGCTGAGGACCTGCTCGAACTTCTTGTCAGGGTCTTCACCCTTTACCAGGCGGACATCTATTGCCGCGGTGGCTTTTTCGGGGACAACATTTTGTGCTTGTTCGTCGACGTAGGCGCTGCGCAGACCGCGAATATTCAGAGAAGGATATTGGAGAAGTTCCATCAGACGTTGGCCGCCGCCTTCGGGCCTGGCGAATTGCAGTTCGCGCTCGAGGTCGGCGTCATTGTCGGGCATGGCTGCGAGAGCGTCTTTTTCCGTGGTGTTGAGCGGAATGATGTCGTCGTAAAAACCTTCGATGAGGACTTTGCCGTCTGAGGATTTCATGGAAGTGAGCAGACGGGCGAGGGTGAATCCGGGATTGGGTGCCCAGTTCCCGTAATGGCCGCTATGAAGCGCACGAATTGCTCCATAGGTGGTGATTTGGAATCCAAGAATTCCACGATTGCCGAAGAAAACCAGGGGGCGGCCGCTTTGATGTATGGGGCCATCGCCGGTGATGAGTACATCGGCGTCCAGAAGATTTTTGTGGGCGCGTAAAACGCGCTCGAGATTCGGGGAGCCGTCTTCTTCTTCGCCCTCGAGAATTAGTTTCAAGTTTATGCCGAGCGGAATTTTGTTGGCGCGCAGGGCATCGAGCGCGGCGAGCAAGGCGACGATCGGAGATTTGTCGTCGGAAGAAGAGCGCGCGTAGATGCGCCAGTAATCGTTGTAGATGGCGGGATGATCGGGGCTATTGGCAGGCAACGGGATTCGTTTTCCGCCATTTTCCAGTGAGTTGGTTCGCAAGGCGGGTTCGAAAGGCTTTCCGTCGGTCCAGGCGGCGGGATCGACGGGTTGGCCGTCATAGTGCGCGTAGAAAATCAGCGTGCGGCCGGCGTTGGGCGCGGCCAATTTTCCGAAGACGACCGGGCCACGCGCAGGGATGGAAAGTAAGTGCGTTTCGATGCCGCGGGCTTCGAGCATGGAGACTAATTGAGTGGCATTTTTTTGAATGTTTTCGGTGTCGCTGGCGACGTTGGGGATGGCGAGGAATTCGGAGAGTTCGCGGATGATGCGGTCTTCGTTGTTCATGCGGTAGTCGCGGACTTCCTGGGCGACCTGGTCGGGATTCAATTTGTGTGGACGTTGCGGTGGCGGCGGAATTCTTTGCGCAGAAATATTACCGGCGAAGATGGCGGTGAGTATGGCGAGCAGTAGAGTTCTCAAATGTTCTCCGATGGCGCGATGTTTCGCAGCAGGACCGTTTGATGCGGTGAAGAGTTAATTTGTGAAGGCCACCAGGGCGGCCAATTTTTTTTGCGCCAAGCCTGAAGAGATGGCGGCGGCGGCCAATTGTGCGCCGTCGCTAAAGTTCGAAGCAATTCCGGAGGCTACCAGAGCAGCGGCGGCGTTCATGACGGCAATATCGCGTCGCGGGCCTGGTTGGTCTTCTAACACTTCGCGGACGAGCGTGGCGTTTTGCTGGGCGTCGCCGCCGCGCAAGGTTTCGAGGGGAGCGCGAGACATGCCGAAATCCTCGGGCGTCAGGGTATAGCGTTTGACGGCTCCATCGCGTAGCTCCGCCACGTAGGTTTCGCCGCTTAAGGAGATTTCGTCGAGGCCGTCCGCTCCGTGCACGACAAAAGCGCGCTGGACGCCGAGCTCAGCGAGTGTGGCGGCCATCAAGTTGATTACGTCGGTGGAATAGACACCGACGAGTTGGGAATGAGCGCCCGCGGGATTGGTTACTGGGCCAAGCAGATTGAAAGCGGTGCGTTCACCAATTTGTTTACGAGCGGCGGTGGCGTGGCGAGTTGCCGAGTGGGCCGCCTGGGCGAACAGGAAGCCCAGGCCTATTTTACGAATGGCCTGGCCACAACGCTGGAGCGGGATATCGATGCGCACGCCGAGTGCTTCCAAGACGTCGGCGGAACCGCAACGCGAACTTGCGGCGCGATTACCGTGCTTGGCCACGCTGGCGCCCGCGGCTGAAGCGACAATTGCAGCTGCAGTGGAAATATTAAAAGTGTCACAGCCATCGCCACCGGTCCCGCAAGTGTCGATCAAATGCTCGGGGCGCAAGTGTTCGTCGGAGAAAACGGGCGCGGCATGGCGGCGCATCACACTTGCAAAGCCGGCAAGTTCTTGCGGCTGGATGGGGCGCGCGTTCATGGCGCGGAGGAGGCTTACAATTTCTGGAGTTTCTGCGCGGCCGGAAAGAATTTCTTCCATGGCTTCTTCGGCTTGCGCGCGCGTCAAAATTTTTCCGTTTTCGACGCGTTGCAAAAGCGAAAGTGCCATGGTGTCCTTGCTCCGTCTCGACCTTCCGGTTAAACTTTACTGTTTCACGAACGCAAAATTCTATCACTGATGGAACCTAGATGAAGATTCACGAGTATCAAGCGAAGGCCATTCTGGCGCGTTATGGCGTGGCTATACCACGCGGGGAAGTTGCTTATCGCAAGGAGGAGGCGCGCGGAACGGCGCAGCGCCTGAAATCAAATATCGTGGTGGTGAAGGCGCAAATACACGCTGGGGGACGCGGGAAAGGTGGGGGCGTGAAGTTGGCGCGCTCGGCCGATGAAGCCGCGGAAATCGCGAGCCAGATTCTAGGAATGAACTTAATTACCGCGCAGACCGGGCCGGGCGGGCGCATCGTGAAGCGCTTGTTGATCGAAGAAGGCCTGGACATCAAGCGCGAGCTGTATCTGAGTTTGCTGGTCGATCGTGCGAGCGGAAAAGTTATTTTCATGGCCAGCACGGCCGGCGGGATGGAAATCGAAGAGGTGGCTAAAGACAATCCTGAGGCAATTTTGCACGAGGTAATCTCGCCAGTAGTGGGGTTGCAGCCGTATCAGGCGCGGAAATTGGCATTTGGATTGGGCTTGCCAATGGAGGCCGTGAATAACGCGGTGCCTTTCTTGTTGGCGCTTTACCGAGCTTTTATCGATACGGATGCTTCGATGCTGGAGATTAATCCGTGCGTGTTGACAGGGGACAGCAAGCTGGTGGCGCTGGACGCGAAGATGACTATCGATGACAATGCGCTTTTTCGCCACAAGGAATTGCGCGAGCTGCGGGATCTAGATGAAGAGGATCCGCTGGAAGTGGAAGCTTCGAAGTACGGGTTGAATTACATCAAGTTGGACGGCAGCGTGGCGTGCATGGTGAATGGCGCGGGGTTGGCCATGGCGACGATGGACATCATCAAGTACGCGGGCGGGTCGCCAGCGAATTTTCTGGATGTGGGCGGCGGTGCGTCGGCGGATCAGGTGAAGAATGCGTTTGGAGTTTTGATGGCCGATCCGGCGGTCAAGGCGGTGTTCATAAATATTTTCGGGGGGATTTTGCGTTGCGATGTGCTCGCCAGCGGGGTGGTGGCGGCGGCGAAGGATCTGCAATTGAAAGTGCCGGTGGTGGTGAGGATGGAAGGGACCAACGTGGAGCTGGGGCAAAAAATTCTGCGCGATAGCAAATTAAATTTCACGATAGCCGATGGGATGAAGGATGGCGCGCAGAAAGTCGTGGCGCTCGCGGCGGGTGCCCGATGAGCGTGCTGGTTGACGAGAAGACGCGTTTGCTGGTGCAGGGCTTCACGGGGCGCGAAGGGACGTTTCATGCACAGCAGATGATTGAGTACGGGACGGTGGTGGTGGGCGGCGTGACGCCGGGGAAGGGCGGGACGAAACATCTGGAACGCCCCGTTTTTAATACGGTTCGCGACGCGGTGAAAGAAACGGGCGCGAATGCTTCGGTGATTTTTGTGCCACCGCCATTCGCTGCCGACGCGATTCTGGAAGCGGCGGATGCGGATATTCCGTTAGTGATTTGTATTACCGAAGGCATTCCGGTGCTGGATATGGTGCGGGTGGCCGCGGTGGTGGATTTTAAAGAGACGCGGCTGATTGGGCCGAACTGTCCGGGAGTGATTTCGCCGGGAAAATGCAAAATCGGGATTATGCCGGGGCGCATTCACAAGCAAGGGCACGTGGGAGTGGTGAGCCGCAGCGGAACTTTGACGTATGAGGCGGTGGATCAGCTTACGCGATTGGGAATCGGGCAGTCGACATGCATCGGCATTGGTGGAGATCCAATTATTGGAACGACGTTTTTGGATGCGATTCGGCTGTTCCATGAAGATGCCGACACGCACGCGATTATCATAATCGGGGAGATCGGCGGCGATGCGGAAGAGCGTGCGGCACAATGGATCAAGACAAATGTGAAGAAGCCGGTCGTGGGATTCATCGCGGGACAAACCGCGCCACCGGGAAGACGCATGGGACATGCAGGTGCGATTATAAGCGGCGGGCAAGGCACTGCGAAAGACAAGTACGCGGCTATGAGCGCTGCGGGAATTCGCTGCGTGGAAACGCCGGCAGATCTAGGTTCGACGGTTGCATCCGCACTGAAGTAACGATACACAGCAAAATTTAAATTTGTACCTGGAGGGATTCGTGGCACTGCAACGTACATTTGCGATTATCAAGCCTGACGCGGTCGGTAAAGGGCAGCAGGGTGAAATACTTTCGCGGATTCATAAAGCGGGATTCAAAATCGTGGCGATTAAGACGATGCGCCTGACAAAGGAAGAGGCCGGAGGATTTTACGCAGTGCATAAGGAGCGGCCATTTTTTGGGGAGTTAACGGATTTTATGAGTTCGGGGAAGATTGTGGCGCTGGTTTTGGAAGCTGAAGGGGCGATTGTGAAATGGCGCGATGCGATGGGGGCGACTGATCCCAAGAAGGCGGCGCCGGGCACCATTCGCCATGATCTCGGCACGAGTATCGGGAATAATTGTACGCACGGGTCGGATGCTCCGGAGACGGCCGCGTTTGAAATTGGGTATTTTTTTGCCGGGCTAGAATTGATTTAGTTCAAATCGCTAACTGCGGCTAGAAAAAGCAAATGCAAGACCCAGGTTCATACCTCAACTGCAAACCTGCGGCACCCTGCGGCAGGACATTAGTCTAGTGCCGCTACTACCAAGGGTTCTCCTGCACCCATGGTATTGCTTGCCGGGGCCCTGGGCGTAGACTTCGTAAACATGGATCCGCTTCGTGAACTCGGACGAGGGCTTTTACTGGTTGGGGGGATTGCGGTGGTTGTCGGGGCGTTTTTGTATTTGAGCGGACGGTTGCCTTTGCGGTTGGGGCGATTGCCTGGGGATATAGTTCATCGTGGTGAACACACTACGTTTTATTTTCCTATCGTTACGTGCCTGCTCTTGAGTGTTGGGCTGTCGCTGGTCTTTTGGCTTTTCTCTCACTTTCGCCGCTAGATAATTCGTTGTTTCTCAACCGGCGAAACCTCGTGTCCATGGGTGCGGTTGTCCGGTGGTTTCCCAACACAGTAGAATGAATGGTTGAAGAGCGAGGAGATTTTCGTATGGC
>DATHGV010000383.1:0-3730 GCA_035490135.1 Candidatus Methylomirabilota bacterium | reverse complement strand
TCTTGACGTAGAAAAAACGCAGAGCTGCCAATCGTTGCGTAACCGTGCCCGGCGACAACTTGCGCTTCTTGAAGAGCTCGGCCTGATATTCACGAATGTGTTCCGGACCCAAACAATCTGGAGAACGCTTGAATCGTCTTGAGAAATCTTCGACTGTGCGGATGTAACAGCGTGTGGTAGCCTCAGAATAATTACGACGCTCGAGTTCTTCGAGCATCATTTTGCGAAGTCGGGTCATGAGGACCTCCTTGTGACCCGACATTATCCCGATCACATCGAAACCGTTCACCCACACGCACGCGAAGCGTCCGCCGCCGGGCGGCTTCGTTCAAGTCGACATCTCGTCAGGAAATCAAGCACTGACGAGATGCGTGTTTGTCAGGACCGATCTGGTAAGAGTCCAGAAGCCCCCTTCTGGCCCGGAATCACTTCCGGATTGCAACGTCATCCATTCGCAATTCGTCAGCGAGCATATTCAACTAGAGTTAAGATCGGTGCGACGCACATGACCCTAGCTGCCGGAGCTCGCCTTGGTCCCTACGAGATCCTTGCCCCAATTGGGGAGGGCGGCATGGGAGTTGTATTCCAGGCGCGAGATCCACGGCTCGATCGTCAAGTCGCCATTAAGCTTCTGCCATCCGCCTTGGCAGCTGACCGGCAAGCACAGGAACGTCTCCGCCGTGAGGCGATGGCGGCCGCCGCACTTGATCATCCCTATATTTGCAAAATCTTCGAAATTGGCGAAGAAGGGGATGCCGTGTTCCTGGTTATGGAATACGTCGCCGGAGAAACCCTCGATCGCCGGCTGCGGAACGGCCGGATGCCTCTGCCGGAAACGCTTCGTTTGGCTGGCGAGATCGCCGAGGCACTGCAGGAAGCCCATGAGCGGGGGATTCTGCACCGTGACCTCAAGCCCTCCAATATCATGCTGACTCAACAAGGTCACGTGAAAGTCATGGATTTCGGTCTGGCCAGGCGGCTGGCCGATCTGGGCAGGGCAGACGATGCCACGCTCGATATCGCAAGCCCGCAATTAACGGCGCCGGGAACAATCCTGGGCACGCCCGATTACATGTCGCCGGAACAAGTGAAGGGCTTGCCGCTCGATATACGCTCGGATCTGTTTTCCTTCGGCGTAGTTCTGGCTGAGATGGCTGGCGCGCGGCATCCGTTCCGGAAACAATCAACCGTTGAAACCTTCTCCGCGGTGCTCCGCGATCCTCCTGATCTCAACAACGACATCCCTCAAGGGATGACGGTGCTGTTACAGCGTCTGCTGGCCAAGTCTGCTGAGGATCGTTATGGGTCCGCTGCGGATGTACGTGCCAGCTTGAATGGGTTGGCCGCTTCGTCCGGCGCCGCCTTTCCGGACAAGGTCAGTACCAGCGCATCCGCTGCGTGGAGATGGCCGGCAGCGACCGGTCTGGCAGTCTTCATCGGATTGGTGGTGTATCTGGTCACCCATTTCGGGTGGTTGCACACGGGGCCCCGGGGGCCGGAGGCGGCAATCAGCCCTCAAGCCATCCGGTCCATTGCCGTACTTCCACTCGATAATTACTCGGGTGACCCTAGCCAGGATTATTTCGCCGAGGGGATGACCGACGAATTGACGACAGACCTCGCGACCATCAGCCAGGTCCGCGTGATCTCACGCGGCTCAGCGATGCAGTTCAAAGGCGAGCATCGGCCGCCGACTCCTGAAATCGCGAAAATGCTAAACGTTGATGCGCTGGTGGAGGGTTCGGTGCTTCGAGCCGGGGACAAAGTGCGAATCACCGCGCAATTGATCGACGCGCGGGCAGACAAGCATCTGTGGGCCAAGAGCTTCGAGCGCAGCTCGCGCGATGTGCTTGCGCTTCAGGATGAACTGGCGAGGGCAATCGCACGCGAGATCCATGTGCAATTAACTCCGACCGAGCAGTCACGGCTGACAACAGCCCCGAGTGTGGATCCCGAGGCGCACGATGCCTATTTGAAGGGCCGGTACTTCTTCAACCGCCCGAGTGACGAAAACCTGAAGAAGGCGATTGCGCAATTCGAAGATGCGGTCAGGTTGAATCCGAAGTTTGCGCCTGCGTTCTCGGGACTGTCCGACGCTTACCTCTGGGCCGGTTACAACGAAGGAGTCCTTACCGCTGCGGAAGCGAGGCCCAATGCAAAGGCAGCGGCTGAGAGGGCGATTCAACTGGACGACACTTCCGCTGAAGCTCACACCTCGCTAGCGACATTCAAACTTTTCTACGAATATGATTGGGCCGGCTGCGAGAGCGAATTTCGCCGGGCATTCGCACTCAATCCAAACTATGCTTTTGCCCACGATCAGTTCGGTCTGGCGCTAGCCTTCCAGGGACGGCTCGAGGAATCTTTGTCCGAGGGCAAGCTCGCGTCTGAACTAGATCCCCTTTCCCCGCAAATCCCGATTGACAATATCTTTGCGTTTGCGTGGCAGGGCAAATACCAAGGGGCGAGGGAGCAGGCCAAGAGGGCTGCAGATCTCGATCCGGCATACTTCTTTCCCCAGATGGCATACGGGTGGATCGACATCGAGGCAGGAAAAATCCGCGATGCCATCCCGGAATTGCAAAAAGCCAAAGCCATGGAGTCGCCCGCCTTCGTTACCGCATTTCTTGGCTACGCCTACGGGGCTTCCGGCGATCGGGCCCACGCGATGGCGGAGATGGAGAACCTGAAAAAAAGGTCGTTACATGGTCATGTTCTACCCTTCAACCTGGCTCTTGTGTATATCGGTCTGGGTGATCGCGAACGCGCGTTGGATTGCCTGGAACAAGCCTACGCCTCCGATTCACAATGGATGGGGTGGCTCAAGAAAGACCGTATCTTCGATCCGCTACGTTCGGAGCCTCGCTTTGTAGCGCTGATGAGGAAGCTGAGATTCGACAATTGAACGTGGACGAGTGTCCCTCTGAAGTCTCTTTCCAAAGATGGAACGCCTTCCAGAAATTTGAAATGGGGAATGCTTGATGAAGACGCCTGCATTATTTGATCTAACCGGTCGGGTTGCTGTCGTCACTGGTGGCAATGGCGGAATTGGTCGCGGGATTGCGCTTGGATTGGCTGAAGCCGGGGCTGCCGTCGCAGTGTTTGGACGAAACGACGAAAAGAACCAGCGGGTGCTTTCCGAATTGAAAGCAATTGGTGCTCCTTCGATTGCTGTGAGAGTTGACGTCACCGATCGAGCGGGACTGGAGCCCGCGCTTAACAGGGTCGAGAGCGAGCTCGGAGGTATAGGCATCCTGGTAAATAATGCTGGCAACGTGTCGTTGAGCGGCGGCGTGTTGAACGAAAAACCTGAGGACTGGGACAACGTCATCGAGACGCAGCTCAATGCAGTTTTCCTTCTTTCGAAGCTCGCCGCCACATCGATGCTTCGTCGTAAAGGTGGAAAGATTATTAACATTGGCAGTATGTACTCGTTCTTTGGATCCGGGCTCGTCCCCTCTTACAGCGCAGCCAAAGGGGCGATTATCCAACTGACCAAGTCCATGGCCATTGAGCTCGCCCCGCACAACATTCAAGTCAATGCGATTGCGCCAGGGTGGATTGAAACCGACATGACGGCGCCTGTACGTACAATGCCCATGAACGACGAAATTCTTGCACGGACCCCCGCCGGCCGATGGGGTCAAGCGGAAGAAGTTGCTGGAACCGCTGTGTACCTGGCCTCGCGGGCTTCGGATTTTGTTACCGGTACTACGATTCGAGTCGATGG
>DATHGV010000382.1:0-5864 GCA_035490135.1 Candidatus Methylomirabilota bacterium | reverse complement strand
AACAAACTCTGCCGAAATTCAGCTCGAATACTCGCCTCACGAAAGGAATGTTATGCCCAGAAAAATCGATCCGCTCAATAAAAAGCTCTACGGTTCCGTAACGGCAATGCTAACGGTGACCGACGTGAAAGCGGCAGCCGCTTTTTATCAAAAGGCATTCGGCTTTGCCAAACGGGGGATCATGAATGGCCCAGACGGCAAGGCGATCCATGCTGAGCTGACACTCCGTGGCACGACATTAATGTTGGGGCCGGAGATGCCGCAGATGGGTTCCCGCAGTGCGAAAACAATCGGCGCCTCGCCGACGAGTCTGTATCTGCTGACGGAGAACGTAGACAAGGCCGTCGCCAACGCCGTAAAGCTCGGCGCCACGCCCAAGGGGCCCGTGATGGATATGTTCTGGGGCGACCGTTGTGGAACCGTTGTCGATCCCGAGGGTTACACTTGGATGGTCGCTACCCACATTGCAGAACCCACACCTAAGGAAATGCAACAGAAGATGAAGGAACAAATGGCTAGCCAACAGAAAGCCCGCGCTGCGAGTGGCTCCTGAGTAGGATCCTTTAAGCTCCGCTATGCTTTCGTATTCTAAACCGTTCTAGTCAGGTCTACGGGCGCGATCGTTCATAGACGCGATAGTCATTTCAGCTTGGCCCAATCCCGCACGGTCGTGAAGGACACCGGACCTACCGATACAAAAGATGAAATATGGGTGACGGACAACGGCCGGCACCGTACACCGGTAGCCAGTTTCGTCCCGCTTCCTGCACCGACTGACGGCTCACTCGAAAATTATTCTGCTAGTTCTTCGAAGCGATCCAGAAGTCCAGTCGGAATAAAACCATACTACGGAGGACTGCTCACCCAATTGATCTCCGCGAACCCCGTTTCTGGATAGTTTCCGGGTTGTCGACATCCCAGAGACCTCTAAGGCGGTGGTGATTGCTCGGGGGTTATCACCGAGACGAGAGGAAGTAACGATACGAGAGTGAAGGCAGTCGAAGGCCAGTCCCTGCTAGCGATGCCCACATTTGTCTTGCCTTGTGACTGCCCTAGCGGCAGGAGAACAGTGGCAAAGCGGCCTAACGCTTCCTCAAGGCGGCCAGTTTTGACTTCTCGCGCTGGGCGGCGTCCTCCGAGCGGAACTTCGCGATGTGTTCGATCAACTTCACCGGGACGGGCTCGCAGAGTGGAAAACGGATTGTGCCCTTGCTGAGCTTACAGAACGCGAATTGGTCCTTGAACGCCACGACCAGACGCTCACCGACAGGGTACAACGAGTAGTGCTGCTTCCAGCCAGCGAAGTACAATACGATTTCACCATGCAGTCTGTAGGCAGGGATCTTGTAGGAGATCACCTCTTCCGCTCCTGGCAGGGCTTTGCGAAGCGTGCTTCTTACACGCCGTAGCACGACCTGCGCGGTCTTGGGCTGCGCGGAAATGTATTCATCCGCGTTTGTGAAATCAGCTTTTCTCATGATGACTTCATCCTTTTGCCTGGAGTTCAGTAGAGGCTCTACGGCTGCACCTGGTCGCTTGCCAACCTAAGATTACAACCCATAGCATGTACGTGAGAAATGCGAATCGCGGGGGCCAACCAATGTTGACGCCGGGGCCATATGCGTCCGGTCCCAAGGGAAACACAAAGATAGCGGAGTAAACCGCGAAAGATAAAAAGCCAAACAACGGTAAGGCAGCTGTCCAGAGTAGAATGCGCCGCGCGGGCATCCATGTTTCGTTGTTGCGAGCCAGGCCGAGGTTGATAAGCAGCGCTGCAAATGGAAGTAGCACCAACTGGCTGGTGCCGAAGATCACGTGAAGTGTACCCCTGGTGGACAGCGGGAACTGCAGCGGCATTGGATCTGTTGTGAACACTCCCACCCCAGTTGCGCCAAGCACGCAGATCAAGAGTATGCCCAGTCCCACACGCCCCAAATTTCCATGTATCTGCGCTTTCAGCATCACGAATGAAGCCGCATAGCTCAGTGCCGAAAGCAGGAAAGCAACGGACATAATCCAGCCATGAGGCCCGATCGCCCATTCGCTGATTGTGTGCCACGAGGGAGCGAGATCCGGTCTCAGAAAAATCAGAACGATTAGCAGGATTTGTTGGGAAATGAACGCGATGATCGCGACCCGCGCCGCTCTGGTTGAAATCGCTCCCGACGTTCGTTCTAGGGTTGCGCTCGTCATACCTATTCTCCCAAGCGGGCTAAATCATTCCTTCCAGTCGCCTATGGCCCGGCTTCCATTCCACATGCGGAACCGGCCTCAAGCTTGGTCGCCCGCATCCGAATGTTTCCGACGGACCTGAGTTGTACGGTATGCAGCAACAAGTACCCACGCACAGTTCGACAGTACGATCAGGCGGTCGGCCCAACCATCCAGAGCAAGCACTCCGGGCGGCAGCGATTTCGGCGCATGCGTAGGCAAATGGCCTCCAGTGATCCGGGCCATCTGCATGGTCAGGATTGCCAGTGTCGCCGCGAGCAGGACGACACTGATCCAGCTTAGGTTCGCGATCCAGAGGAGCGGTCTTCGTGCCGCGTTCCAGGTTTGGTTGTGACCGAGAGCAACGCTCAGCAGCAAGGCGGCAATGGGGAAGCCGATAACCCCGAGGAGACCTGCGATTCCATGCTCTATGGGATGCGTGATGTCAAAAACGGAAGCCATCGCCTCGCCAGCACCAGCGATGATTAGAAACCACAACCCCACCCTTCCGGCCTTGGTGTGAACCTGGGACCAGATGGCGACCACCAACGCCCACGAACCGATGCCCCAAGACAAAAACATGAATGACAGCACCCAGGCATAATGACCGAACGCATATTCGCTGATCATGCGCCAGGAGGGCGAAAATTCAGGGCTCAGCGCATGCAGGCTAACGAGAAGAAAGATCGTCGCACCAGTCGCGAGAATGGCTAGCCAAGCTGCCAACTCCGCGACCTGAGTCGGATTCCTCGTCGATACAAGGGACTCTTTCGCCGCATTGTTCATCCAGTCCTCCAAAGCAGTTATTCGAGCAACTAGATCATCCCTTCCAGTCGCACGTAACTCGCTTCCATTCCACGTTCCATTCCGGTTGCAAGCATCGCAGCCCGTGTCTGAGCATCGGGCAATGTCATTCGCACCGTCATCAATGTGCCCGTGCCGTCAGCATCAAATCTCGTTTCAACATGGTTGTCGGGCGTGGTATCTGGCAGGTGCATGCGCTCCACATGAACGAGTCTGCTATAAGGCTCAAGTTCCAGATATTCGCCCGTGAGGTGGAATCCCGCACCTTTACCGTTGCTCCATTCGTAACGTATCTTGCCGCCAGGCTTCGCCTCACTGATGCATACGGGCATCGTCCAACCTTCCGGGCCGAGCATCCATTTCTGGACCAGCTTCGGATCGGTGTGGGCGCGGTACACGGCCTCGGGAGGCGCGGCGAAGCGCCTGGTGACGACTACGTGGGTATCTCCTTCGGTCTGCAACGTCATCTTGCTCATCGTTTTTCTCCTCTTTTCTGTTTTTCCATGCTGGCGAGAACCTCGTCCAGCCGGTCATAGTTTTTCTCCAGCGCCTTTCGCAGCATGGCCAGCCATTGGTCCATTGCTTCGACGCCCGCTTTTGCGAGCCGACGAGGGCGCTTCGTACCATCCACGCGACGCACAACAAGTCCTGCGCCCTCGAGCACCTTCAAGTGTTGAGAGATTGCCGGTTGCGTCATCTCGAAGGGCGCGGCCAGCTCCATAACGGTCGCTTCTCCTTTGGCGAGACGGGCAAGAATGGCGCGGCGCGTTGGATCAGCCAAGGCGGAGAAGGCGGCGTTGAGATTCGAAGCAGCATCCATAAGTGTAATATTATATAAGTCAAAACTTATTGTCAAGAAGAAATTTTCACGCGACACTTGGCTGGGCGATGATGATTCTTGCGACGCTGGGAGTCGTCGGTTCACTTACTCCTGGTTCTATCGCGCAACTGCGGCGTTCGTAATGCTTTCAAGGGCTAGAACCCATTGGGAGACGCGGTGAGCACCGACGTATTATCCAAGTTCGAGATACTCCTTTGTATTTGCTGTCGCAGGGAGTCCAATGGGGAGCACTGTCAAGATTAGGATCGCCAGTCTTTGCGAATTGGCACGCCGAATCAATTCCACGCTGAGTGGGATAACTAAACAATTCCGATGGTTGCAGGCCTCCGCAACCAAAGTGTCTTCTCTTTCAATCACTTCCGTAAACCTGCAACCTCCGAATTTGTATGCCGCAGCGTCGCGTCAAAAGACTCTTCCTATATCCCACGATGGGCATGACCAGATTGATAGTCTCGGGTTTGACCGTTTTTCATTCCTTATGGCCGGAAAAGGTCAGATACACTCACAATGTGCGAAGAGCACCTGCAATTAGACCTGCGAGCTGGATTGTCACGGCGGTGCTTGGAAGCATCTGGACACCAGGAAATTGAGTTAGAGAAGCCCCACCAATTTGCGATCGACTCGCGCTGAATCTGGTTCGTTTTGGATTTCGGATTTGAAACTCGAGGATAAGGGTGTAGAAGTTAGATTACTAGCATTCGCCTCTAGCATGAGGAGGAAATTCCTTGAAAAATTGCACGCAGTTTGCTTCCTCCCTGGCCGCTATATTGCTGGCTGTGTGTTTGACAATGTTATCTTCGGACGGCCTTTCGCAAACGCAGATTGTGCTGGTCACCACTGGTTCGACTATGCCAGAACCGCTGTATGTGCTGTGGGGAGATGAGTACCACAAGTTGCACCCTCAAATGCAGGTTCGTTACCTACCGGTGGGAACCAGCGAAAGTGCCAAAGGTATTCTTTCAGGAGCCGGAGACCTCGGCGGCGGTGATGCGCTGATTCCCGAACAACAATTGAAAAAGGCGGCGCAGACGACTTTGGAATTGCCTACCGTACTAGTTGGAATCGCGATCTTCTACAATTTGCCAGACAGCGCGACGACCATTCGCCTTTCGGGGCCAGTACTTGCGAATATCTACCTTGGGAAAATAACCTCATGGAGTGACCCGGAGATTACCAAGCTGAATCCTGACGGCAAGCTTCCTGCTTTGCCGGTTAAGGTGCTGCACCGCACGGACGGAAAAGGGTCGAACTACATTTTTTCCGATTTTCTTTCAAAAGTCAGTCCAGAATTCCGCGCCAAGGTCGGAACGAGCGTTTCGCCAAAGTGGCCGGTGGGCGCCTCTTTTAGCCGATGTCAGGATTTGCTGGCCAGCGTCGCCCAGATGTCGGGAGCCATTGGGTATGCCGAGCTCCGTTGTGGGGAGAAATCCACGCTACCGATGGCGCGAATTCGCAATGCTGCCGGAGAATTTGTGAAGCCATCGCCCAAGAGCATCAGTGATGTGGCCTCGGCGATGGAATCCAAAATGATGAACGACTTT
Source organism: Candidatus Methylomirabilota bacterium (assembly GCA_035490135.1). GTDB lineage: Bacteria > Acidobacteriota > Terriglobia > Acidiferrales > UBA7541 > Acidiferrum. The sequence continues at coordinate 467 of DATHGV010000382.1, read as the reverse complement.
CGCATTTCGCTGACAAACGCGCCAGGCAAGGAAAGTTATCCAATTGTGAGTTTCACTTGGTTTTACGTGCCGGTGCGCCCGCAGGACTCGGAGCGGGGCCACGCGGTCAACGAATATTTAAGCTGGGTGTACGGGTCCGGGCAAGAAATCGCGCAGGCACAAGGCTACACTACGCTCCCGCCGTCGGTTCTTCAAAAGGTGCGCGAGAGAGTGGCCGCGTTGCACTAAACTCAGCCAAACACGAAGGACAGCGAGACCAGATCGGGCCAAGGAGCCGACATTGTGACGAGATCAAGTGAAACCTCGCTGACTCCCCAGAAGTCCGGTTCTAGGAAGTGACAATGATCACGGCATTTGGTGCGGACGCGGTGGTTTTCCAAACCGCCGCCGAGCAAAACGACTCTCACGGATGAAATCTCAGTTCGACAAGCCACTGTACCAAGGACGAGCATCGCGCGGCCACCCCC